>NZ_QGAA01000031.1:0-55878 GCF_005233485.1 Pseudomonas sp. CFBP13509 | reverse complement strand
CCACAGCGGTTCGCTCCTGCTGCTGGCGGTGGTCATCGACCGCATGAAACAACGCTGATGGTGGTAACCAAGCCCGTCGTAGTGAGCGGGCTTGCCCCGCGCTGGGGCGCGAAGCGGCCCCAACACAGTCACTGCATTCTTCCAGGCTGAACCGGGTGGCGGGTTTTAGGGCCGCTTCGCGCCCCAGCGCGGGTCAAGCCCGCTCACCACAAAAAAAGCCCGCTTCGTTAACCGAAGCGGGTTGCTGTCAGGTTAATCAGCGGAGAACTTGAAGACGGTGTTCTGGGTATACGTCTGCCCCGGATTCAAACGGGTCGAGGCAAACGTCGGCTGGTTAGGCGCATCCGGAAAGTGCTGGGTCTCCAAGGTGAAACCACTCCAGTGCAGGTAGGTCTTGCCACCTTTGCCCTTCACCGAACCATCCAGGAAGTTGCTGGTATAGAACTGCACGCCCGGTTCGCTGGTGTAGAGCTGCAAGCGCCGGCCTGACGCCGGGTCGTGCACCTCGGCGGCGAGTTGCTTGACGTCGCCCTTGGTGTCCAGCGCCCAGTTGAAGTCAAACCCGCCCTGTTTCGGCTCGGCAAATTTGAGCTGCGGGTGATCTTCCTTGATGTGCTGGCCGATCGGGGTGGGCTTGAGGAAGTCCATCGGCGTGCCCTTGACCGGTGCCAGTTCGCCGGTAGGAATCAAGGTGGCATTCACCGGGGTGTAATGGCTGGCATGCAATGTTGTGACGTGCTTGAGGATGTCGCCGTTACCCGCACCGGCCAGGTTGAAGTAGCTGTGGTTGGTGAGGTTGAGTACCGTCGGCTTGTCAGTGGTGGCCTTGTAGTCGATGTGCAGTTCGTTCTTGTCGTTGAGGCGATAGGTGACTTCGGTTTTCAAATTACCGGGAAAGCCCATCTCGCCGTCCTTGGACAGGTAGCTCAGCTTCACGCCGACCGAATCCTTGTCCTTGACCGGCTCGGCCTTCCACACCTGCTTGTCGAAGCCCTGGGCGCCGCCATGCAGTGAGTTGGGGCCGTCGTTGAGCGGCACCTGGAAGCGCTTGCCGTCGAGTTCAAAGGCGCCGCCGGCCAGGCGATTGCCGAAGCGGCCAATGGTTGCGCCGAAAAACGCCGTACCGCTTTGATAGCCTTGCACGTCGTCAAAGCCCAGCACCACGTCGTCGACCTTGCCGTTTTTGTCCGGCACTTTCAGCGATTGCAACACGCCGCCGTAGGTGATCACCGTGGCTTGCATGCCGTGGCTGTTGCGCAGGATGTACTGTTCGACGGCGGTGCCGTCGTTGGTTTTACCGAAAGGTTTTTGCTCGCTGCTCAGGCCGGCCGCCTGGGCGCCGCCGCTGGCGATCATCATGGACAGCGCCAGGCCGGACAGCAGGTATCGAGGGTGCTTCATGGTCGAACTTCCTTTTGTTGTTTTGAGTGGAATAGTTCTACTAATAGCGATATTTTGTCGGTTGGACAGCGAATTTATAGCCTTTAAAGCCGATTTCGTAAAATAAAATAAGACTAATTGATCGAGGCATCCTTTTATGAGTACTGAACACGCCGTTTATCCCGACCTCAAGGGCAAGACCGTATTGATTTCCGGGGGCGCCTCGGGGATCGGCGAATTCATGGTGCGGGCCTTCGCCGCGCAGGGTGCCAGGGTCGGGTTTGTGGACCGCGCGCAAAGCCAGGGCGAACGCCTGGCGGCGCTGTTGAGTTCCCAGGGGCATGCTGTGGAGTTCGTGTGCTGCGACATCACCGATGAAATCGCCTACAAAGCGGCCATAGGGCGCTTCGAGCATTCCCTGGGGCCGATCAGCGTACTGGTGAACAACGCCGCCAATGACGTGCGCCACACCCTGGAAGAAGTCGATTCGGAAACCTTCGACAAGCTGATCTCAGTCAACCTCAAACACGCCTTCTTTGCCGCCAAGGCCGTGGTGCCGATGATGAAACGCGCCGGCAGCGGCTCGATCATCAACCTCGGCTCCGTCGGCTGGATGATGGCCTCCGCCGGCTACCCGGTGTACGCCGCCAGCAAGGCCGCCGCCCACGGCATGACCCGCGCGCTGGCACGGGAGCTGGGGCCGAACCGTATCCGTGTGAACACGCTGGTGCCCGGTTGGGTGATGACCGAAAAACAGCTGTCCATGTGGGTGGATGACGCCGCCAAGGAACTGATCAGCCGCAGCCAGTGCCTGCCCGGCAGCGTACTGCCGGAACACATCGCCAATATGGCGCTGTTTCTTGCTTCCGATGCCTCGGCGATGTGTTCGGCGCAGAACTTTATTGTGGATGGCGGCTGGGTCTGAGCCTGACTCAATCCTTCATGCAACCCAGGCCAATGTGGGAGGGGGCTTGCCCCGATAGCAGTCTTTCAGTAATACATCTGCTGACTGACACACCGCTATCGGGGCAAGCCCCCTCCCACATTTGAACTGCGGTGCTTAGGCGATGGGGTAACGCTTGAACGCCGGATGCTGCTCCAGCCTTTCGGCATGCCGTTGCAGGTTGGGAAATGCATCCGCCTTGACCACCGATGCCACGGTGAACTGGCTGAACGACCAGGCCACCGCCGCCGTAATCGACGCCTGGGTCAGTGCTTCGCTGTCGCCCAGCTGCTTCTCCAGCAATCCATAGGCCGCGAGCAATTGGCCGGTCACGCGCTCAAGCCACGGTGCATGCAGTTTCTCGGCCGGGCGCAGGTTGTGTTCATAGACGATCTGCACGCTCTTCTCACAGGCTGCCAGCGCCAGTCCCAGAACGTGCAAGTCCTTGGCAAGTGCCGCAGGATGCTGGGGCAACAGCTTCCTGTCAGCCGGGGCCAGGGTTTCGAGGTACTCCAGGATCAGGCTGGAGTCCATCAATACCGTGCCGTCGTCCAGCACCAGGGTAGGGGCCTTGACCACCGGGTTGATCTGCGCAAATTCGTCGAAGGTGCGGAACACGGACAAGGGTTCATGCACGAAATCCACCCCGTACAGGTCCAGGGAAATGGCCACGCGGCGCACGTAGGGCGAGTCCAGCATGCCGATCAGTTTCATGAAGCCTCCATTGCTATCAGGGTGACGAGCCAAGAGATTAAGGGCACTCGGTCGCCCGGCGCAATTGTTGATACGCCTGCACCAACTGCTCCAGGCTGAACGCCAGGTTGCGTCCGCTGGGATTGGGCAGCACCCACACTGACGCGCCGCCCAACACTTTTGGCTGCAAGCCCCAGGCGATCTCGCGTTGGCCGCTCAACGCGCTGTAGCCGGGCTTGCCCATGAACGCCACGAAGCGCGGCGCGCAGTGGCGGATTTTGTGTTCGAAGTTCGTCGCGGCCTGTGTGAACTCATGCCGTGCCAATTCGCCCGCGCTGGCCGTGGGACGATCCACCAACGTGGTCAGGCCGCAGTGGTAGTGCAGCAGCGTACGCCCGTGTTCGGGGCGGATTTCATGGGGCGTGAAGCCGGCCAGGTGCAGGGTGCGCCAGAAGCGGTTGCTGCGGTTGGCGAAATGCAGGCCGAGGGCGGCGGAACCCTTGCCGGGGTTGATGCCGCAGAACACGACCTTCAGGTGATTGGCGAGGATATCTTCGAGTCTGTCGGCCATGTGGGGGTATCTGAATGTGAGCCAATCGGTAAGATGCGCTTTGAATTCATCCATCCCAAGCGCCTCAGGAGCAGTGAGCATGACCGATTCATCCAGCTATGTCCCACCCAAGGTCTGGACCTGGGACGCCGAAAGTGGCGGCACCTTCGCCAGCATCAACCGGCCCATCGCCGGCGCTACCCATGAAAAGCAATTGCCGGTCGGTAAGCATCCGCTGCAGTTGTATTCCCTGGCTACGCCCAACGGGCAGAAGGTCACCATCCTGCTCGAGGAACTGCTGGCCCTGGGGCACAGCGGCGCGGAATACGACGCCTGGCTGATCAAGATCGGCGACGGCGACCAGTTCGGCAGCGGCTTTGTCGGGGTCAACCCGAACTCGAAGATCCCGGCCTTGATGGACCACAGCGGCGCCCAGCCGATTCGCGTGTTCGAGTCCGGCGCGATCCTGCAGTACCTGGCCGAGAAGTTCGGCGCCTTTTTCCCCACCGAGCCTGGGGCCCGTGCGGAATGCCTGTCGTGGTTGTTCTGGCAGATGGGCAGCGCACCGTACCTGGGCGGCGGCTTCGGGCATTTCTATGCCTATGCGCCGAGCAAGATGGAATACCCGATCAACCGCTTTGCCATGGAAACCAAGCGCCAGCTGGATGTGCTGGACCAGCGCCTGGCCGTGAGCGAATACATCGCCGGGGATGAATACACCATCGCCGATATCGCCATCTGGCCGTGGTACGGCGGGTTGGTCAAAGGCCGCTTGTATGGGGCGGCGGAGTTTCTCTCGGTGCACGAGTACAAGCACGTACAGCGCTGGGCGGACGCGATTGAGGCGCGGCCGGCGGTGCAGCGTGGGCGGCGGGTGAATCGGGTGTCGGGCGAGGAACAGTTGCCCGAACGCCATGATGCAAGTGACCTGGACTGATTCGCTGATCGTTCCCACGCGCGTGGGAACGATCACTGATCTTCGATTTACTTGTAGCGCTGTTCGAACACCGCCACCTGTTCGGGCTTGATGAGCTCGAACGGCACCCACACCTCGGACTCGATCGGCTCGCCCTTGATCATCCTGATCGCCGACTGCACCGCTTGCGTGGCCTGGGCCTTGGGGTCCTGGAATACCGACGCCGTGAGCATGCCGCGCTTGATCGCCGCCAGACCGTCAGGCAAGCCGTCGATGCCGATAATCGCGATCTCGCCCTTGGCCTTGCCCGCCTGTTGCAAGGCCATGGCCGCGCCAATCGCCATTTCATCGTTATTGGCCACAATCGCATCGAACTGCGTGCCGGCCAGCAGCCAGTTGCTGGTCAGGTCCATGCCCTTGTTGCGTTGCCACTCGGCGCTTTGCTGCTCCACCACCTTGATGCCGGGAAAGTCCTTGAGCACCTGCTTGACGCCTTCGGTACGGTCATGGGTGGCGTTCTGTGCGAGGTCGCCCATGATGATCGCCACATTGCCTTTGCCGCCGAGCTTTTCCGCGAGGTAGCGCATCTGCAATTGCCCGGCCTCGATATCGTTGGATGCCACGGTGACCACGCCCTTGGGCAAGGTGCGCTCATCCGGGTGGCGGTTGACGTACACCAGCGGCGTCTTGGCCGCCACGGCGGCGCGGGTCATGTTAGCGGTGGCGGCGGTGTCCACCGGCAGCACGATCACGGCGTCGACTTTCTGGTTGAGAAAACCTTCGACCTGGTTGAGCTGGCGCACCACGTCGCCCTGGGCGTCTTCGAACTGGATCTGCACGTCCTGTTGCTTGGCGGCATTTTCCAGGCCGGTGCGCACGTAGGTCATGAAGTTATCGTCGACCCGCGCGATGCTCACGCCGATGCGATACGCGGCGAAGGTCCATTGGCTGAAAAGCAGTAAAAATGCAGCAACAAGCAATGAATAGCGATGCATGAGGGTGTTCCTTTTATTGTTATAGGGTGAACGCTTGACGGAAACGCTCCAAGGCCAACTCGCTGTCGCCGCTGGCCCAGCCTTCGAGGCCGACCACGCCGTTGTATCCCATGGCGTGCAAGGCCCTGGCAATGGCCGGGTAGTGGATTTCGCCGGTGCCAGGCTCCTTGCGTCCGGGCACGTCGGCCACCTGGATTTCACCGATGGCGCTGCCTGCGCGCTGGATCAGCTCGATCAGGTTTCCTTCGCCGATCTGCGCGTGGTACAGGTCCAGGTTCATCTTCAGGTGCGGGCTGCCCACGGCTTCGATCAGCGCCAGGGTGTCGTCGGCGCGGGCGAACGGGGTGCCGGGGTGGTCGACCTCGGTGTTGAGGTTTTCCAGCAGGAACACGCGGCCGGCGTCTTCGCCCAGGCGCGCGATTTTTTCCAGCGCCTTGCACGCGCTCAGCCACATGCGTCCGGTGGTCTGGCTCACGGGCTGCACCGGCAGGCCGCCGTCACCCAGGCCGGTGCCGTGCAGGTTGAGGCTGGGGCAATTCAGGCGCTCGGCGACGCCGATGGATTCGCGCGCGCTGTCGAGCAGTTGGCGGATGCCGTCGGGGTCGGTGAGGGTGCCGCTGATATAGCCGGTCATCGAGGTGAAATCGGCGCCGGTGGCGGCCAGGGCGCTGATGTCTTTATTGGTCCAATTCCAGATCTCCGCACTGAAACCCAGTGCATGGATGCGCTTCACGCGCTCGACGAAGGGCAGGTCGAGAAACACCATCTCGGCACTGATCGCCAGTTTGAACGGGCTCATCAGCGGGCTCCCTGCACGGCCACGGCCTTGCCGGTCTCGAACGACTCGATACAGGCGCGGGCAATCGCCAGGGCGGCGCGCGCGTCTTCGCCACTGGCCATGGGTTTGGCGCCGGTGCGTAGGCAGTCGACAAAGTGGTTGAGTTCGGCGATGTAGGCGTCGCGCAGCAGGTCGGTGTCCATGCGCTGGGTGTCGGCCTGGATGCCCTCGGCCAGGTAGCGCACCAGGTCGGAGTCGTTGAGGCTGCCCATGCTCAGCATGCCGGCGCTGCCGAACACTTCGCCGCGCACGTCGTAGCCGTACACCGCCTGGAAGTTGGCCTCGGCGGTGGCGATGGCGCCGTTGTCGAAGCGGATCGCGACCACGGCGGTGTCGAGGAAGCCTTTGCTTTTGTACTCCGGCGCGATCAATGCGTCGGCCATCACATACACCTGCACCGCTTCGGCACCGGGGTTGAGGTAGCGCAGGGTGTCGAAGTCGTGGATCAGGGTTTCCAGGAAGATCACCCATTGCGGCGAATTGGCCGGGTTGTTGAGTGCCGGGTCGCGGGTCAGCGAACGCAACAACTGCGGCGTGCCGATGCGGCCGGCCGCCACATCGAGGTGGGCCGTGCGGAAGCTCTTGGCGAAACGCCGATTGAAACCGACCTGCAGCGGCACGCGCGCATCGGCCGCGGCGGCAATGGCGCGGTCGGCTTCGTCGAGGGTGATGGCCATGGGTTTTTCGCAGAAGATCCCCTTGCCCGCGCGGGCGGCGCTGATCACCAGTTCGGCGTGGCTGCGGGCGGGGGCGGCGATGAGGACGCCGTCGATGTCCGGGTCGTCGAGCAGCTGTTGCGGGTCGGTGTAGACCTTGGCTACCCCCAGTTCGGCCGCCAGGCGTGCGGCTTGGCCGGGAGTGGGGTCGGCGATGGCGGCGAGGGTTGCGCCAGGGATGTGTCGCGCAGCGGTCAGGCCGTGGAAACTGCCCATGCGACCCGCGCCGATCAAGCCCAGGCGGATGTTCTGTGTACTCATGAAATAACCCCTTTTTATTGTTGGCCGCAGGACAGCCCTGACTGGCAAAGGGGCAGGAGCAAAGGTTATGCCAATTTACAAGCGACTGATAATTAAGGGTTTATAAAATACAATAAACAGAAGGTGTTCATTCTGATGACATGCCTATACTGACATGTCAAAAATATGAACATGGATACCGCCCGATGAGCATGGCGTTCAGCGTACAAGACCTCGACTACCTGACGGCCCTGGGGCCTGCGGCGCTGAACGACGGCCCCGTGGCTGCGCTGGAACAGGCGTGGCGCGCGTGCCTGGCCGGGCAGGTGCAGCGCCCGGCCGAGGTGCGGCAGGTGATCTGGGATTCCTGGCGCCGCAGTGTCGAGGCGGGTATCGACCCGGATGACAGCCAGTACCGCTTTGTGGCGCCCCACGACCTTGCTGCCACCCTGGCCACCCACCGTGTCCTGATCGCCGCCGCTGCGCAGGTCATGCATGGCCTGCTGGCCTATAACCCGCGAGGGCATATCAACCTCACCGACGCCGAGGGCACCACCCTGTATTTCTGCGGGCTGGACATCACCCCCGTCGGCAGCCGCCTGCTCGAATCGGTCCAGGGCACCAACTGCACGGGCCTGGCCCTGGCCGAAGACCGCCTGGTGTACGTGCTGGCCGAGGAGAACTTCGGCAGCGGCCTGCGCCAACGCCGTATGCACTGCGCCGCCGCGCCGATCAGGAATGCCCAGGGCCAGACCCTGGCGATGCTGACCCTCACCGCCGAACCCGGCTGGTTTCACTTTCACACCCTCGGCACCGTGCAAGCGGCTGCCGAAGCGGTCTCCCGCCAGATGGACCTGCAAGCGCTGTTGGAAGAGCAGCAAACCGTGCTCGAAGTGCTTAACGAAGGCCTGGTGGTGCTCGATGAGCGCGGCTGCATCAAGGCGCTCAACCGTTATGCCCGGCAACTGTTCGGGGTGGGGCTGGAGCTGATCGGCAGCCCCTTCCAGCGCCTGGGCCGCAGTGAGCTGAGTGACGCCATGCTTCTACGCGGCGGCGAGCCGGTGCGTGACCTCGATTGCACGTTCCACCTGCACGACCGCAGCCAGCTCGCCTGCCTGGTCTCGGTGTGCCCGCTGGAGCAGGGCGGGGTGATCGTGTCCCTGCGCGAGAACCGCCGCATCCGTGAAATCACCCGGCGCATCATCAGCACCCAGGCGCGCTACACCTTCGACACCATCCAGGGCACGTCGCGGGCGATCCAGGACGCGCTGCACCTGGGACGCATCGCCAGTCGCAGTGAATCCACCACCCTGATCCTCGGCGAAAGCGGCACCGGCAAGGAGCTGTTCGCCCAGGCCATCCACAACGCCAGCGACCGCGCCAATGGCCCGTTCGTGGCGGTCAACTGCGGCGCGATCCCACGGGACCTGGTGCAGAGCGAGCTATTCGGGCACGTCGAAGGCGCGTTTACCGGCTCGGCCCGGGGCGGGTCGGCGGGCAAGTTTGAACTGGCGGATGGCGGCACCATCTTTCTGGATGAGATTGGCGATATGTCCTTCGACGCTCAGGTCAGCCTGCTGCGGGTGTTGCAGGAAGGCGAGATCACCCGCGTCGGCGCGAAAAGCTCACGGCCAGTGGACGTACGCATCATCGCCGCGACCCACCGCAACCTCAGCCAGGCGGTGGCCGAAGGCGCGTTCCGTGAAGACCTCTACTACCGCCTCAACGTCCTGAACCTGACCGTACCGCCGCTGCGCATGCGCCGTGAAGACATCCCGTTGCTGGCGCGGCACTTCCTCACGCGCTGTGTTCGTTCGCTGCGTAAAGCGGTGCAGGGCTTTGCCCCGGATGCGCTGGAATTGCTCTCGGCCTACGCCTGGCCAGGCAATGTGCGCGAGTTGGAAAACAGCATCGAACGCGCCACCAACCTGGCGACGGGCGAACTGATCCAGGCCGCCGATCTACCCCTGGAAACCAGACCGCGCGCCACGCTGCGCCACCACGAACCTCAGCCCGCCCAGGACCTGAGCAGCCACGAAATGCACGCCATCCTCGCCGCCCTCAAAAGCACCGGCGGCAACATCCGCCTGGCCGCCCGGCAACTGAACGTATCGCGGGGTGGGCTGTACAACAAGATGAGTCGGTTCGGGCTGAATGCCGCAGATTTTCGCGGCGCGTAAGGTTGAAATGCGGGAGGGGGGCTACACCCCGATAGCCATAGGTATCTACACAACGTTGGCTCAACGCTGAAAGCGCGGCGGATAGGGCTGTCGTGGTGAGCGGGCTTGTCCCGCGCTGGGCTGCGCAGCAGCCCCAAAACCAGCCTCTACAGAGTGTCTGATACACCGCGATCTTCTTGACTGGGGCTGCTACGCAGCCCAGCGCGGGACAAGCCCGCTCGCCACAGGGAGATTTGTCAGGGTCTGAAAAGTTGTGTAGATACCCTTGCCCCGATAGCGGAGTGTCAGTTGACATCTACTTAACTGACCCACCGCCATCGGGAGCAAGCCCCCCCACATGTCTAACCGCGTTTCAGGCAGTTGATGGAGCGATCCACAGTGGTTTTGGCAATTTCCAGCAAATGCCACACCGCCAAGATCTTCGCCCGCTCCGGGCTTTCCAGTTGCTCCCCACAATCCAACGCAGTCGCCGACGCACTGTCGAGCAAACTGGCGGTGTAGAGCAGGGCATCTTCAAAGCTCAGGTCTTCGTTGACGGAGTGAAAGCCTTGGGTGGGGAGATAGTGATCGATGGCGCGGTTGAACGCGGCGCGGTCTTTGGCGGGATCGTGGGGTGGATCGGGTAGGACTTTGTTCATGGTGTAATTCCAACTGGTAGGTAAGGAACCGAACCTTTCGCGACTAAACGTCGGGTGGCGGCTGTACGCAGGTTAGTCGACCGGCCAGTTGAACCCGGCGCACCCGAAGGTGCCCTGCGCACAGCCACCATGAACATGGCGACAGCTTGCGCAAACTGGTAACGGGCGACTAAACCCGATCACTGATGAGCAGTGACGGACCGCAGACTAGCCACCGATTCCAGCAGGCACAAGGCGGCCAGGATTGTCTAGGAAACGTCCTGCAATTAAAAGGGACCGGCCTTGCTGGCCCTTTACAAATCATGACAAAACGCCACCTGCCCACCAATGGAACGCGGTCAATGTGGGAGGGGCGGTGCGACGATTCGACTTGCCCCCTCCCACCTTTTGATCTCCATGTATCAGGCACATATGTTCTCCGAGGTCACAATCTGCGGCGCGATATGCACCCGATGCCGCCCCGGATCAAACCCCTCGGCACTCTGCAATTCCACCAGCAACTGCACCAGCGCGTTCGCCGTCTGCCTGGGCTGGGAATCCATCACCACATCGATCAACCCCTGGCTCAGCGCCTGGCGTGACAGCGCCGTGGACTCCTGCAAAATGCAGCACAACGCCGGGCGCTTGGGCAGTTGCGCGAGGGCGCTGATGATGCCGTCGCCGCCGCCGCCCACCACACACAAGCCGCGCAGGTCGGTGTGGCGGGTGAGCAGGTCGAGGGTGGCTTCTTCGGTGATGTCGCAGTTGTCCAGGTTGATCAGCGGCTCCAGCGGTTTGAGCCCCGGGGCGTGTTCGGCGAGGTAGCTGTGCAGGCCTTCGACCCGTGCCTGGTGACCGAGGAAGCGATGGCCGCCGAGCAGGATCCCCACGCTGCCTTTGCGTGCGCCGCAGGTGCGGGCGAGCAGCCAGCCCATGGTGCGCCCGACCACGTGGTTGTCCTGGCCCACATAGGGTTCAAGGGCTTGCTCATGAATATCCGAGAGCAGGGCCACCACCGGCACACCGGCCTCGCGGATCTGCGCCAGGCAGGCGTTGATCAGCGGGTGGGCGAAGCTGACCACCGCCAGGCCATCGCACTGCACGGCCAGTTGTTCGATCTGCGCGACGATGGCGCTGGGTGTGCGGTCGTTGATGTAGTCGAATTGGCAGGTCAGGTTGGCGGTGGCGTGATGCTGCGCCGCCTCGCTGATCGACTGCGCCAGGTGGGCATAGAACGCCTGGGCGGTGCCCAGCAGCAGGATGCCGAAGCGATAGGTGGGTCGGCGTTCGCGTATGCGTTGGCCGATCAGCCGCGCCGCAAAATAGCCCACCGCTTCGGCGGCCTGGAACACCTGCTCGGCCGTTTGCGGATTGACCGGCGCGCGCGCATTCAGCACGCGGTCGACGGTGGCCACGCTGAGGCCCGCATGGGCGGCGACGGTGGCGATGGTCGGGCGTTTATTGTTGTTCATGACAGCCCCCTTGAGCGTCTTGATAGAAAACTATCAAGCCCCGCTGGGCCTGGATGATAGCTTGATAGGGAATGGATTCAAGGCCTTGAGAGTGATTTAGCCGCGCTCTATCGTTGGTTTCGCAAAGCACCTGAAACCTCTCGCTTGCGGAGAACAATAACAATGCCTGAACACACCGCTCACACCGCTCGGCGCGACTACAGCCTCACCGGCCCCGAAGCCGCCCGCGCGGCGGAAAAAGGCCTGGTCTCGGCCAGTTGGTACCAATCGCCGATTTCCCGTAAACGCATGAAAGAACTGATGCAACGCCGCGACGGCCCGGCCTTGCTCGACACCGCTATGTGGGTGAGTGCACTGTTCGCCACCGGCTTCGGCGGTTACTGGTTCTGGGGCACGTGGGCCTGCGTACCGTTCTTCCTCGCCTATGGCGTGCTGTACGGCACCGCGTCCAACCCGCGCTGGCACGAAACCGGCCACGGCACCGCGTTCAAGACCCGCTGGATGAACGACGTGCTGTACCAGGTCGCAAGCTTCATGTGCATCTTCGAACCCCACGTGTGGCGCTGGAGCCATGCCCGGCACCACACCGACACCATCGTCGTCGGCCGCGACCCGGAGATCGTCGAGCCACGCCCGCCGAGCCTGCCGATGATGTTTCTCAGCCTGTTCAACCTGCCCCTGGCCTGGAAGACCTTCAGCGGCGTGGCGCGCCATGCCATCGGCCAGATGAGTGCCCAGGAGGCGGACTTCATTCCCGAATCCGAGTGGCCGAAGGTGTTCCGTGCTGCGCGTATCTGGGTCGGCATTTATGCGCTGGTGATCGGCACCGCGTTGTACCTGCACAGCTGGCTGCCGCTGATGCTGGTCGGGCTGCCCAGTATCTACGGCGCCTGGCTCGGCTACGTGTTCGGCCTCACCCAGCATGTGGGCCTGGCCGAAGATGTGCTTGACCACCGCAGCAACTGCCGCACCATCTACATGAACCGCGTGCTGCGTTTTATCTACATGGACATGAACTACCACCTCGAACACCACATGTACCCGATGGTGCCGTACCACGCATTGGCGCAATTGCACGAAGAGATCCGCAGCGACTGCCCGCCGCCGTACGCCAACCTGTTCGAGGCGTACAGGGAGATCATCCCGACGATCTGGAAGCAGCGCAGCGATCCGACTTACTTCGTCCAGCGTCCCATCCGCCCCAGTGCTGAACCGGCTGCCAGGGCCCCGATGCATGCAGAAGCCACTGCCGGCTGAATCCCACCCAAGAACAAGAGAAAACGCCATGAACGATCAATGGATCGACGTCTGCGCCGTGGGCGAAATAGACGCGGAAGACGTGCTGCGCTTCGACCACGGGGCGCACACCTACGCGGTATTCCGCTCGGCGGACAATGAGTTTTTCGCCACCGCCGGCCTGTGTACCCACGAGAAAATCCACCTCGCCGACGGCTTGGTGATGGACCATGTGATCGAGTGCCCCAAGCACAACGGGCGCTTCGATTACCGCTCGGGCAAGGCCCTGGGCGCGCCGGTGTGCGTCAACCTCAAGACCTACCCGGTACGGGTCGAAGCGGGGCGGGTTTTGCTCGCCGTCACGGCTTGATGATGGACGCCGCCCTGATCATCGTCGGCGCCGGCCATGCCGGTGGCCGCGCGGCACTGACCCTGCGTGAAGAAGGCTACAGCGGACGCCTGATCCTGATCGGCGACGAGCCGCACGTGCCCTACGAGCGGCCGCCCCTGTCCAAGGGCCTGTTGCAAGGCAACATGGACCTGGCCGGCTGCAGCCTGTGCGACAGCGCCCGGCTCGCCGAGTTGGGCATCGAACATATCGCCGGTAACCCGGTCAGCCAATTGGACCCGCCGCAACACCGCCTGCAATTGGCCGACGGCCAGTGGTTGAGCTACTCCGGGCTGTTGCTGGCCACTGGCGGCAGGGCGCGACGCTTGCCCCAGGCGCAGGCCAACGTGCTGTACCTGCGCACCCATGATGAAGCGCTGGCGCTGAAATCCGCGTTGCGGCCCGGCGCGCGGCTGGTGATTATCGGCGGCGGGTTTATCGGCCTGGAAGTCGCGGCGACCGCTCGTGGCCTGGGCTGTGAGGTGACGGTGCTCGAAGCCGGGCCGCGCTTGGCGGGCCGGGTGCTGGCGCCGGTCATCTCCGAAGCGCTGCTGCAGGTGCATCGGCAACAGGGTGTCGACGTACGCTTGAATGTGGCGTTGGAGTCGATCCATGCAGAGGCGGTGCAACTGGTGGACGGGCAGTTACTGCCCTGCGACCTGGTGGTGGTCGGCATCGGCATGCAACCGAATATCGAGCTGGCCGTGGCGGCGGGGCTGGAGGTGGGGCAGGGCATTCGCGTCGACGCGCACCTGCGCACCAGCGCGCCGGACATCTACGCGGCAGGTGACGTGTGCGAGTTTCGCCTCGGCGGTGAGTACCAGCGCCAGGAAACCTGGCGCAATGCCGAGGCCCAAGGGCGGCATGCGGCGCTGAACATGCTCGGGCGTGATGAGCCGTTCGAAGCGCTGCCCGGCTTCTGGTCCGACCAGTACGACTGGGGCTTGCAGACCGTGGGCGTGATCACGCCGCTGACCGTCAGCCGTGCCTTGCCGGGCGCGGGCCTGTTGCTGTTCTACCTCGACGCCGAGCAACGTTTGCAAGGCGCCTGCGGCTGGGGCCCCGGCAACAGCGTGGCCAAGGACATCAAGCTGTGCGAACGCCTGATCAGCGCGCGCATCGCCCTGAACGCGGCCAGCCTGGCCGACCCCGACGTGTCCCTCAAACACCTGCTGCGAGGCTGATATGCGCCAATTCCTGGTATTCCAATCCCTCTGGGCGATGCACACCGAGCCCGGCCCCATGGAGGCCCAACTCGACCGCATCAAGGCCGCCGGTTTCGACGGCATTACCGATCACTACTGGCACGCCGCCGATGTTGCGCGCCTGCACGCCGCCGCCACGGCGCGGGGCCTGCAGATCGAAGGCCAGTTGTTCCCGCAAAGCGTCGACGACCTGGCGGCGGCACTGGACGTGATCAGCCGCCACGGCTGCCACCACCTCACCCTGCAAGCCGATGTGCGCCCGCGCACCCAAACCGAGGCCGCCCGTTTGATCGAAGGCTGGCAACGCCTGGCCGAGCAGGTGGACTTTCCGGTGCTGCTGGAAACCCACCGCTATCGCCTGACCAACGACCTGCTGTTCACCCTCGACCTGCTGGCGCAGATGCCCGATTTGAAGCTGCTGGCCGACCTGTCTCACTACGTGGTCGGCCGCGAGTTGCCCGAGCCCGGCGCCGCCGAAGACGACGAGCAGATCCGCACGATCCTGCGCCACAGCTGGGGCTTTCATGGCCGTGTGGCCAGCAGCGAACAGGTGCAGGTGTCGCTGGCGTTCCCCCAGCACCAGGCCTGGGTGCAGCGCTTTACCCAGTGGTGGCGCTACGGGATCGAGGACTGGCTGGCCCGCCCCGAGACCCCGCACAGCCTGTCCTTCACCTGCGAACTGGGCCCGCCGCCCTATGCCATCACCGGCGCCGATGGGCGTGAAATCAGTGACCGCTGGGCCGAGGCGTTGCAGCTCAAGGCCTTGATTCGCGACGTGTGGCAGGCGTGTCGGAAATGATCTGCTAACCTGCGCGGGTTCACTCCCGCCCTTAGCCTGGATTTGCCCCATGCCGACTTCCTCCGTTCAGCCGCCTCTTGAACCGCAGTCCGTCTGCCACCCGATCACCAGCAGCGCGATCTTTATGGTCGCCACCATCGCCCCCGGCAGTGAAGACAGCGTGCGCGCCTGGTGCGCAGACATCGCCGGGCTGGTGCGTTCGGTGGGCAAGCGCGTGCCGGCGGGCAACCTCACCTGCGTCTGCGGCTTTGGCTCGCAGGCCTGGGACCGTTTGTTCGGCGCACCGCGCCCGGCGGCGTTGCACCCGTTTCGGGAGTTCGGTGTAGAAGGGCGCATGGCGGTGTCGACGCCCGGCGACATCCTCCTGCATATCCGCGCCGAGCAGATGGACCTGTGCTTTGAACTTGCTACCCAACTGATGACAGCGTTGGGCGATAGCGTGAAGGTGGTGGATGAAGTCCAGGGTTTCCGCTACTTCGACATGCGCAGCATCATTGGCTTTGTCGACGGCACCGAGAACCCGGTGGGGCGCAAGGCCGTGGGTTTCACTATCGTTGGCGACGAAGATCCCGGATTCGAAGGCGGCAGCTACGTGCTGGTGCAGAAATACCTGCACAACATGACCGCCTGGAACGGCCTGACGGTGGAAGCCCAGGAGAAGGTGATCGGGCGTACCAAACTGTCGGATATCGAGTTAGGCGAAGACGCCAAGCCGAGCAATGCCCATAGCGCCCTGACCGTGATCACCGACGAGAACGGCGAAGAAGTGAAAATCCTGCGCGACAACATGCCCTTCGGCCGCCCAGGGGCCGGGGAGTTCGGCACCTACTTCATCGGCTACGCACGCTCGCCGCAGCCGCTGGAGCAGATGCTGGAAAACATGTTCGTCGGCCGCCCGGCAGGCAACTACGACCGCTTGCTCGACTTCAGCACGGCGGTCACCGGCGGGTTGTTTTTCGTGCCATCGGCCGACCTGCTCGAAGCACTGGCGGAGCGTACGGGCGGGCTGTAAAGCAAAGCAGTTCAAATGGGGGGGCGTACACCAACCCGACCATGCTCAGGAGCAACCACAGACGGTGGTGCGGCCTGAGGTATAAGGCCGCCTGGCACGGTCAAAACTGTGGGAGGGGGCTTGCTCCCGATAGCATTGGGTCCGTTAAAGTTGCATCAACTGACACGCCCTCATCGGGGCATAGGTATCTACACAACTTCCAGTGAATACGGAATCTGTGGCAATTAGGCTTCTGTGGTGAGCGGGCGGTGCGACGATTCGACAAGCCCGCTCACCACAGAGTTATGTGTCAGCCTTTAAGAGTTGTGTAGATACCCATGCTCATCGGGGGCAAGCCCCCTCCCACATGAGATTGATGCCGGGTTGAGACGGGGTGTTATATCAACCCAGCAGCCCGGTACTGACGGCCACAATCAGGAACACCCCCAGCAGCGCGCGATAGATCACAAACGGCCAGGTGGAGAACCGTTCGAGGAACTTCATCAGGCCCCAGATCGCGAAGAACGCCGAGACGCTGGCCACCACCAGCCCGAACAGCAAATGCGGCCAGGCATGGGCGGGCATATCGGCATGCACCAGCACCCACAACTCCTTCAAGCCGGCGAGGGCGATGGCGGGCAGGCCCAGCAGGAAGGAAAAGCGCGCGGCTTCTTCGCGTTTGAAGTTGAGGAACAGGGCCGCGGTGAGGGTCGAGCCGGAACGCGATACGCCGGGAATCAACGCGCCGATCTGCGCGACCCCGACAATCAGCGCATCGCGCAGGCGCATCTGGCTGACCTCGCGGGTATGCCGGGCACGCAGCTCGGCCGCCGCCAGCAGCACCGCCATTACCACGCAGGAAATACCGATCACCCGCAGCCCGCGCAACGGCGAATTGCAGGCGTTCAGGGTCGACGACAAGGCCAGCCCGGCAATTCCGATCGGAATGGTCGCCAACACAATCGCCACGGCCAGCTTGAACCATGGATCGTTGTAGTCGCCCCGGCGCACCGCGTCGATGCTGCCCGTGGTCACTTGGCGCACATCGCGCCAGAAGTAACTGACCACCGCCGCCAGTGCCGCCAGCTGCATGGCTGCCGAAAACGCCGAACCGGGGTCTTGCCAGCCGAGCAGGGCGGGCACTACACGCATATGGGCGGTGGAGGAGACCGGCAACAATTCGGTAATGCCCTGGATCACGCCCAGGATAAAGATCTGCAGGTAATCCAGGGAGGCGAAGCCCACATCCAGGCCGGCAGTACAGACGTTGGTCAAAGTGCGTGTCCTTGAAAAAGTGGCGAGCCGGCGGAGTTTATTCGAAATGTTTCAGCGCTTCGGCAGGGCTCGTCGCTATTTGCAATCGGTTCAGCAAGTAGAAAGGTTCGCGGCACTATTGGACTGCACCGAGGTTTTGTGAACAATGGCGCCCTGCGTTTTTTGACCGAGAGCCCCATGCCTGAAACCACCGTGGAATTGATCCAGACCGGCCCCGAAGAAGCCGAGCTGATCCGCAATCTCTACCAGTACTACGCCTATGAATCGTCGGACTGGGAGCAGGAAGATGTCGAGGCGGACGGCCGTTTCTACATCCATGACGAACACCTGACGCGCTACTGGCAAGACCCGCAGTGGAGCGCCAACCTGTTGCTGGTGGACGGCTATATCGCCGGCTTTCTGCTGATCGAAGTCAGCGAGTTGCCGGGCATCGACGCCCTGGAACTGGCCGACCTGTTTATCCTCAAGCGCTATCGCCGCAAAGGCATCGGCCGCGCCATCGCCACTCAGGTGCTGTGCAGTGGCGAGGCGGATTGGCTGGTGCGGTTTTATGACCAGGACGAAGTGTCCCAGGCGTTCTGGCGTACGGTGCTGGATAACCTGCCGCGCCCGGTGCAGGCCCTTGAGCTGGCGGATGATCCGCAGTTGATGAGTTACCTGGTTACGCGGGCGGTGTTGCATTAAAGGTGTGCTGCATCGCCTGGGGCGGTTGCCCGAACGCCCTTAGAAACGCCTGGCGCATGCGCTCGCGATCACCGAAGCCGGTTTCGCGGGCCACCACTTCCACCGGATGACGGCTGGTTTCCATCATTGCCCGTGCGGCTTCAACCCGCAGGGATTCGATGGCCTTGGCCGGCGTCTGCCCGGTTTCTTCGCGAAATACCCGGCTGAACTGGCGCGGGCTCAGCCGGGCCACCTCGGCCAGGGCGTCCACCGACAGGTCGTGGGTGAGGTTTTCGCGGGCGTAGGCCAGGGCCAGTTGCACACGGTCGGACTTGGGGTCCAGCTCCAACAGTGCAGACAACTGCGATTGCTCGCTGCCCCGGCGCTGGGCGATCACCAGCTTGCGCGCAATGCGCCGGGCGAGGTCGCTGCCCAGGTCGTTCTCCACCATGGCCAGCGCCATGTCCACCCCGGCACTCATGCCGGCGCCGGTCCATACCTGGCCGTCGACGATAAACAGCTTGTCTTCTTCCAGGCGGATGTCCGGATAGCGCTTGCGAAAGGCCGGCGCGTGGATCCAGTGGGTGGTGGTGCGCTTGCCGTCGAGCAAGCCGGCCTCGGCCAGCACGAAGATGCCCATGCACAGCGAGGCGACACGCCGCGATTGAGCCGAGGCGGCCTTGACCAGTTCCAGCAGGTTGGCCTCGGGCAGGCGAAACTCCAGGTAACCGCTGACGATCAGCGTGTCATAGCCTTGGGGCCGCAGGGGCGAGGTGTTCACCGAGAAGCCCTGGGACGTCATCACCGCGCCGCCGCTTTCCGACACCAGGTGAAACTCATAGACGGGCTCACCGCGCAGCAGGTTCGCGCACTCGAACACCGAGCCCAGGCTGAGGCTCAGGGATTGGAAGTTCGGGTAAACCATCAGCGCAACGCTGTGCATCGCATGTCTCCAGGGGCGTGGGAGGGTGGATTGTCGGCGGCTGCCGGGAAAACGGCAACCGACTTCGGGTCATGTCCGGAATCCTTGCGCATATGACATTGTGAGGGGTTGGCGCGGCCCCTAACATTCCCTCAACGAACTAGACGACTGGTCTAATCGGACGGAGTGAAGCATGAGCAGCGAAACTAAAAGTGCACGGCAGACCATTCTCGACACGGCGCAGTTGATTGTTGGCCGTAAAGGATTCTCTGCGGTGGGCTTGAACGAAATACTTCAAGCCGCCCAGGTGCCTAAAGGTTCGTTCTATCACTACTTCAACTCCAAGGATGGCTTCGGTGTCGTGTTGCTCGACACCTACTTCGACAACTACGTGCATGGCATGCAGCAACTGTTCGACCAACCCGGTTTATCCCAGCACGCCAAGTTGATGCGTTATTGGCAGGCCTGGATCGATAACCAGACCGGCTGCACCGATGCGGGCAAATGCCTTGCCGTCAAACTGGGTGCGGAGGTGTCAGACCTTTCAGAGCCCATGCGGTTGGCGCTGCTGCGTGGCACCTCGCGCACCATCGATTTACTGGCTATCGCCATACAGCGCGGCGTCGACGACGGTTCCCTCAGCGTCGATCAAGCCCCCGAAAGCCTGGCCCGGCGCCTGTACGCGTTGTGGCTGGGGACCAGCGTCATGAGCAAGATCACCCGTACATCCGCGCCGTTTGATGAGGCGTTGCTGCTGACCCGACAGCTGTTGGGTCACCCTGAACACACAGACATTCACTGATCGAGGCACTGGAAAATGAAAGTATTAATGGTACTGACCTCTCACGACCAGCTTGGAGACACCGGCCGCAAGACCGGCTTCTGGCTCGAAGAGTTTGCTGCACCCTATTACGTGTTCAAGGATGCCGGCGCCGAACTGGTACTGGCTTCCCCGGCCGGTGGCCAGCCGCCGCTGGACCCGGTGAGTGACGCGCCCGATGCGCAAACCGAGCAGACTCGCCGCTTTGCCGCCGATCCTGCCGCGCAACAGGCCCTGGCCAACACGGTCAAGCTGGACACGGTCAACGCCGCCGACTTCGACACCGTGTTCTACCCAGGTGGCCACGGCCCGCTGTGGGACCTGGCAGAGTCACCGGTGTCCATCGCCCTGATCGAGTCCTTCGAGCGTGCCGGCAAGCCCATCGGCTTTGTCTGCCACGCACCGGGCGCCTTGCGCCACGTCAAGGCGGTCAATGGCGAGCCGCTGGTCAAGGGCCGTCGCGTCACCGGCTTCTCCAACTCGGAAGAAGCGGCGGTGGGCCTGACCGAGGTGGTGCCGCTCCTGATTGAAGATGATTTCAAGGCACTGGGCGGCAACTATCAGAAGGGCGCCGACTGGCAATCCTTCGTGCTCGAAGATGGTTTGCTGATCACTGGACAGAACCCTGCCAGTTCCAGTGACGTGGCCAAGGCGCTGCTCAAACTCACCGCGTAAGTTAATTAACCCTTCCATTCATTGGCGACTTGCAACAGTCGCCAATGCGTTTGCTCGTCTCGAATTTGGAATACCCCAATGACTAACAGCATCTTAAGTACCCCGGTCAAACTGGGTCATCACACCTTGAACAACCGTATCGTGCTGCCACCGTTGACACGCCAGCGCAGCGCCCAGCCCGGCGATATCGCCACCGACCTGATGGCCGAGTATTACCGCCAGCGCGCTACGGCCGGTTTCATGGTCAGCGAAGGTACGCAGATCGAACCCCGTGGCCAGGGTTATGCCTGGACGCCGGGCATCTACACCCCGGCGCAGATCGACGGCTGGCGCAAGGTCACCGACGCGGTGCATGCCGAAGGCGGGGTGATCTTTGCCCAGCTGTGGCATGTGGGCCGTGTGTCCCATAACGCCTTGCAGCCTGACGGCGCCGCACCGGTGGCACCGTCGGCGATTCAAGCCCAGCAAGCCAAGGCCTTTATCGAGACCGGGCCTGGCACGGGTGAATTGAAGCAACCGCCGGTGCCTCGCGCCTTGAGCGTGCTCGAGATTGAAGAATTGGTCGGGCACTACGCCCAGGCCGCACGCAATGCCCTGGACGCCGGGTTTGACGGCGTGGAAATTCATTCGGCCAACGGTTACCTGGTCAACCAGTTCATCTCGGCCCATTCCAACCAGCGCGACGATGAGTACGGTGGTTCGCTGCACAATCGCCTGCGCTTTTTGCGCGAGATCGTCGAAGCCGTCAGCAAGGTGGTCGGGCCGGAGCGCCTGGGCGTGCGGTTTTCGCCGTTGTTCAGCGGCACCGACCAGGACCGTGTGTACATCGGCCTGGTGGAAGAAGACCCGCATCACACCTACATCGAAGCGATCAAGGTGCTGGAACAGTCGGGCATCGCCTACGTGTCCATCGCCGAAGCGGACTGGGACAACGCCCCCGTGCTGCCCGACAGCTTCCGTGAAGCCGTGCGCAGCACCTTCAGCGGTCGCATTATCTACGCCGGTCGCTACACCGCTGAACGCGGCGCGAAACTGGTGGACGCCGGTCTGGCGGATTTGATTGCGTTCGGACGGCCGTTCATTGCCAACCCGGACCTGCCGCAACGGCTATTCAAGGGCTGGCCGTTGAACCCGCTGCGGGAGGAGGGGATGTATGGTGGGGGTGAGGTTGGCTACATCGACTACCCCACCTATTCCGGGTAAGAACGCGGTCAATGTGGGAGGGGGCTTGCCCTGATGCCAGCCATTTAAGAAGGAACACTATAACTGTGGTGAGCGGGCTTTTTGTGGTGAGCGGGCTTGCCCCGCGCTGGGCCGCGAAGCGGCCCCAATAAGAGCGCTGCAGTGTGTCAGGCAGCTCCGGGGCTGTGTTTGGGGCTGCTGCGCAGCCCAGCGCGGGGCAAGCCCGCTCACTACAGGTTGCTGCTTGCGCCTCACACATTTGCTTTGTGTTGCCTGCTGGTTACTCCACCCGCAACACAATCTTGCCGATATGGTCCCCACCTTCCATCCGCGCATGGGCCTGGGCGGCGTCGGTGTATGCGTACACCTTGTCGATGATCGGCAGGCAACGCCCGGCCTCCAATACCGGCCAGATGTACTCGCGCAACTGTTCGGCAATCGCGGCTTTTTCAGCCTTGCTGCGCGCACGCAACAGCGAGCCGGTAATCACCGCGCGCTTGCCGAGGATGCTCAACAGGTCGACGTCGTTGGCCTTGGCGCCGCCGAGGAAACCCAGCATCACCAGGTGGCCGTCCATGGCCAGGGCCTTGAGGTTGTTGTTCAGATACGAGCCGCCCATGATGTCGAGGATCACATCCACACCCTGGCCGTTGGTCTGTTGCGCGATGACCTCGGCAAAATCCTGCTCGCGATAATTGATCGGCTCCCCGCCCAGCTGGGCAATGGCCGCGCATTTGTCGGCGCTGCCGGCGGTGGCGAAGGCCTGGATGCCGAATTCGCGGCACAGCATCAGCGCGGTCGTACCGATGCCGCTGGTGCCGCCGTGGATCAGCACGCGCTGGCCGGTGTGGGCATCGCCGAGGCCGAACAGGTTGGCCCACACGGTGAAGAAGGTTTCCGGCACGGCGGCGGCTTGAATCCAGTCCATGCCTTCAGGAATCGGCAGCGCCTGGCTGGCGGGCACCGTGCAGAACTGCGCATAGCCGCCGCCATTGGTCAGGGCACAGACCTTATCGCCCACGGCGAATTCGGTCACGCCGTCGCCCAGCGCGGCCACTTCGCCTGCCACTTCCAGGCCAGGCAGCGGGTTCATGCCGGGTTTCATCGGGTACTTGCCGGCGCGTTGCAGGGCGTCGGGGCGATTGACACCGGCCGCATGCACGCGAATCAGGATCTCGCCGGGGCCCGCCACCGGTACATCTGCCCGGCGTGGTTGCAGCACCTCGGGGCCACCGGGGGTGGTGATTTCGATCAGGGTCATTTCTTTGGGAAGCGTCATTTCAGATTACCTGCAGCGATGAGCGTATGGGTTGGGACCGCGTCGGACGGCCGACGGTTCAGCAGGCGCATGCCCGGTTCCAGGGCCAGGACGACCACTATCGCCCCCGCGGCGATCATGAACAACAGCGCATGCTGGCCTCCGCTGACGTTGAACAGGGCGGAATAGGCAAACCCCGAGAGTGCCTGGAAAGTAGCAAAGGACACCGTGGCACGGCTCCACGCGACCTGCTGCTGATGATGGTTGGGGAGCAGTTCGTGCACCCGCGCCAGCGCCAACGGCACGATGCCCGGCGGGAAAGAACCGAGGATCACCGCGAGCACCGCCAGGCCAGTCAACGAGCCGGCAAACGGCAACGCACCGACGGCAATCGCCTGCACCACCAGCACCACGCGGATGCTCAAGCGCGCCCCCAGTTTATCTGCGAGGAACCCGTAAGTGACCGGCCCGACAATCGACCCCAGGCCGTACATCACCCAGATCATCGCGCCGATATGCGCCCCGGCCCCCAGGCCACGGGCCACGTAATCCACCAGGAACACCATCGCCGGTACCAGCCCCGCGGCCATAAAGGCGTATTGGGCGAACAGCAGGTACACGCCGGAAGGCGTTGCTACGGCCGCGCCGGATGGCGGCGCGTCTTCATGCAGCGTGCCCGCAGGCCAGGCGAACCAGCTGGCGGCGGTCAGCACCAGGGCCAACAGGCCGAGGCCGAGCCAGGTCTGCTGCAAACCCAGGCTCAGCAGCGGCGGCACAAGGGTGCCGGAGCCGGCGATGCCCAGGCCGATGCCGAGGAAGATCGCCCCACTGGCCAGACCCCGGCGTGCGGCCGGTACATGGGGCAACACGGTCGCCGCCACCAGCACCATGATTGCGCCACCGGCAATCCCCGACAGCAGGCGCCAAGCGAAGAACCACACCACCGACAGCGGGAAGCCACAGGCGAAGAACGCCAGGGTCACCGCAACCATCATGAGGCGCAGCGCGGTCCTGTTCGAGGTGCGCTGGGCGATGGGCCGCCCGATCAGCGCGCCGATCAGGTAACCCACCAGGTTGGCGGCACCGAGGTACACCACGTCATTGGCGCTGAACCAGTGGGCCTGGATCAGCGACGGAATCAATGGCGTATAGGCAAAACGTGCCAGGCCGATGCTGACCAGGCTGGCGCACAGGCCTGCGAAGATCGGCAGCCACACGGAGCGGCGGGGTGGGGCGTGAGTGTCGAGCATGATGGCGGTCCTGGGTATTTTTCTCTGGTGCCCAGCATATCCAGGTTTTTGGATGCAATAATGCAGCGAATACACGTCGCTGTGATGCAGATATGCAGCATAAGGAGGCAGCATGAATTGGGATGATGCACGGGTATTCCTGGCGGTCTGCCGCGAGTCGACGTTGCGCGGGGCCGCACGGGTATTGGGGGTCGACCAGGCCACAGTCGGGCGGCGGGTCAACGCCCTGGAAAAGTCCCTGGGTGCCACGCTGTTCCTGCGCACCTCCGAAGGCTACGCCCTGACCGCCGTCGGCGAGGCCGCCCTGTATTCGGTGGAAAAAATGGAACGCTCGGCCCTGGAGCTGGAGCGCCAGATCCAGGGCCTGGATGACCGCCTGACCGGCACCGTACGGGTCAGCACCACCGACTCCCTGGCCATCGACTTCCTGATCCCGGCGATTGCGCGCCTGCACGTCCAGCACCCGGATGTGCGCGTGCAGCTCGACGCGTCTACCCAGTTCCTGAGCCTGGCCAAACGCGAGACCGACATCGCCGTGCGCAACACCCGCCCGGACAGCCCCGACCTGATCGCCCGGCGTCTCGCGCGCTGGCCGGTGGGGTTGTTTGCGTCCCAGGCCTATATCGATCGCCAGGGTACGCCGGAGCCGGACAGCCTGTTTGAAGGGCATGATCTTGTGGTCTATCAACCGTACCTGCAAACCCAGAAGGACATGACCCTGGTCTCGGAACCCCTGGGCCGTGGGCGCATCGTCGCCGCCCTGAGTTCCAGCCTGTTGGTGCGCCGCTCTATCGCCGCCGGGATCGGCATCGGCGAAATCCCGATCCTCACCGGCGAGCGCGACGGGCTGGTACGCCTGTGGCCGGAGCGCGCGCGGCCGTTGCCTTACGACGTCTGGCTGGTGACCCACGCCGACCTGCGCCACACCGCACGGGTGCGGGCGGTGATCGATGAAATCGTCGCGGGGTTTGCCGGAACGGGGGATTAGTCAGCACAGGCTTGCAAGCATGCGTACCGCGCCGTGGACACAATCGACGTCGATAACCTGTCAACCCACCGGAGCGCATATGAACGAATCAAGACACCAGGACCTGGGGCTGTTGTTTCTGCGAGGCAGCGGGGCGCTGTTCCTGCTGTGGGTGCATGGCCTGCCCAAGTTGCTCAACTACAGCGAGCAGTTGAAGCAGATCGAAGACCCGTTTCACCTAGGCGCCCATGTCACCTTGCTGCTGGCGATTTTCGCCGAAGTGCTGTGCCCGCTGCTGATCATCGCCGGGGTGCTGGTGCGCCTGGCGTGCCTGCCGATTCTGGCGGTGCTGGTGATTGCTATGGTGGTGGTGCATCCGGAGTGGACGCTGCTGGAAGGGCAATTCGGCTGGCTGCTGTTGATCATGTTCACCAGCATCCTGATTGCCGGACCAGGGCGCCTGGCACTGGAAAAAAAGGCCGGGTAAACCAACTCCTGTAGGAGCGAGCTTGCTCGCGAAGAACTCGATAGCGACGCGTCAAATCTGATTTACTGCGTCATCGTTGACGATCTTCGCGAGCAAGCTCGCTCCTACAGGGGAGTGGCGTGCCGGCCAAAGGAGCGGGTGTTTCAGCGATTCAGGAACGCCAGCAGGTCTTCGTTCAGGGCCTGAGCGTGGGTCACGGCAAAACCGTGGGGCGCATCCTTGTACACCTTCAGCTCGGCGCCCTTGATCATCTCGGCTGCAACCTTGCCGGTGGTCTCGAACGGCACGATCTGGTCGCCGTCACCGTGGATCACCAGGGTCGGCACGTCGATCCTGGCCATGTCCGGGCGGAAGTCGGTCTCGGAAAAGGCGGTGACGCAATCCACGGTCGACTTGAGGGACGCCAGCATGGCGATCTGGAGGGTCTGGGTCAGCGTACCTTCGGAAACGACCTGGCCCTTGTTGATGCCGAAGAACGGCGTGTTGAAGTCAGCGATGAACTGCGCACGGTCTTTCAGCAACCCGGCCTTGATGCCGTCGAACACTTCGGTCGGCACGCCCTGGGGGTAATCGGGCTTCTGGCCGAAGATCGGCGTCACTGCGCCCAACAGCACCAGGCCGGCCACGCGTGCACTGCCGTGGCGTGCGATGTAGCGGGCCACGTCGCCGCCGCCCATGGAGAAGCCCACCAGGGTCACGTCCTTGAGGTCCAGGTGTTCGATCAGCTGCGCGATGTCGTCGGCGAAGGTGTCGTAGTCGTTGCCGGTCCACGGCTGGTCCGAGCGGCCAAAGCCACGGCGGTCGAACGCGATGGTGCGAAAGCCACGGCTGCTGAGGTATTCCATCTGGTATTCCCACATGTCGGCATCCAGCGGCCAGCCGTGGCTGAACAGCACGGGCTTACCGCTGCCCCAATCCTTGAAGTAGATCTGGGTACCGTCTTTGGCAACGAATGTGCTCATGGAAAACTCCTTGATTGAGGGACTGAAAAACCAGCCTCACTATTGCCCGAAACCGGGCCGGGGGCTTGTACGGGTGTGCTTGCCTGGGGTCACCAACTGAACTTGAGCTCGACCCCCAGGTAATTGCTGTCATCGCCGCCGGCATCGCGCAAGGTGCGGCCCACGGCGTAGTGCACCGCTTCAACCGCGCCGGTGAGGTTCGGCGTAAACACATAGTCGGTACGCAGCTGACCATAGGCACCGGTCCAGCGTTCACCCTGGCCTGCGGTTCCGGCGACGGGCAGGTTCGGCTGGGTGTACACCGCGTCGCTGGTGGTCTGGCGCCACAGCAGGCCGACGGCGGTCTGCACGCTGAGCTTGTCGATGGGCTTGACGGTGATCGACGGTTTGACGTGAATCAGGTTGCTGTAGCCCGTATAGCCGGCCAGGGAAAAATAGTAGCCGTTGGGGAACAGCGGGTTGAACGTGCCGACGGTGCCGTCACCGGTCTTGCGGTCGCCCGAGGCAATGTCCAGTTGCAGGCCGATGCGCGGCTTCCACGCCAGGCTCTCGAAGGTGTACCCCGTGCGGCTGCCCCCGGCCCAGGCGCGAATATCCTTGCTGCCCACCGAGCCGCTTTGCAGCATGGCTTCGATGTCCCAGTCGAACCCCAGGGCCGCACCGCCCAGGCGTGCGTCGAACAGGTGGCGGGTTTCATCGCCGTCCGCGTCGAGGTAATGCGCGGCACTGCGTTCGTACACGCCGTAGTAGGCCGACAGCTCATTCTTGCCGCCCACCAGCCGCTCGACCCGCAGCATGTGGAAGCGCGCGTCACGGTTGGATGTGTCGTCGAAGTGCCGCTCGTCCTGATACTGCACCGGCTGGCTGGCGATCCCGATAAAGCGCCAGTTGGACGTTTCCCAATCGGCCCACAGCGCATCGAAGGATTGCCGCACATTCGGGCCATCCCGCGATGAGATGAAACGCTGCAAGTCGAAGGCGAAGTCCTGGCGCCCGACACGGGCCTTGAGCGTGCCGCTGCCGAAGGCATTGACGTATTCGGCAAAGGCCAGGCGCAGATCGACGCGGTTCTGGTCGGCGCCGCCGACCGTGGTCTTGTCGTAGGCGCGTACGTCTTCCAGTTGGGTGAAGAGCCGCCAGTATTCGTTCAAGTGCAGGTCGGCGTGCACCTGGAAGCGCTGGATCAGGTAGCGATCTCGCTTCACGTCCTTCACCCCAAAACCACTGGCATCGTTCATCTCGAAGCGCTCACGCAGTGTCGCCCCCAATGACAAATAGGTGAACGGGTTGGCGCTGGACAGCGGGATGTACTTCAAGCTGTCCAGCGGTTGCGTGCGTAACGCCGGGTCACGCAGCACCGACCAGTCCTCCTGCCAGCGATTGGTCTTGATGGCCGGTCGTGTCGGTTGCTCGTCGGCGTGGGCGCTGCCGAGCAGCAGCGGCCACAGCACGGCCAGGCCCCAGCCTGTGCGGCGAATCATTTTGCGGCGTGGAGCTGGTGAATTTCCGCGACGTAGCCGCCGGGGAATTCCACCACGGCGCTGCGCCGGCCCTTGCTGTCAAAGGCCGGCACCAAGACCTTGGCGCCGGAACCGGTGGCCTTGCCCAGCGTGGCCGTCAGGTCAGGCACTTGATAACCGGTGGTCTCGTGGCCGAAGGGGTAGGGCAGGTGGCCGTTGGTGACCAGCACCGCCATGCGCCCGAATGGCGACTCGATATCGACGCGACGGTAAGTGCCAGTGGCCTGACCCACATCGACGCCAGGCGCGTGTTTGTCATCGGCCAGGACCTTGCCGTGGGAGAAACCCAGAAACGCTTTGATAAAGGCGTCAGCGCGATCGGTGGACAGGTACACGCGGTTTTCCGGCACGGTCTGGAACGCCGCGTAGTCCGGGGTCTTGGTGTGCCAGTAGAGCTGCATGTTCACGCCACCCGGCCATTGCACCACGGCGTCACGCCCGATCGGGTCCGGGAAGTCGCTGACGATAACGGCGGCGCCGTTTTCCCGCGCGGCGTTGAGCGCCGCGTCCATGTCCTTGACCAGGTAGCCGTTGCGTTCCTGGCCGAAGGGGTGCGGGATGGGTGTGGTGAAACCGAACAGCGACACCGTGCCCGCCGGCGTCTGCAGCAGTTGCGAGGTGGTGCTGCTCGGCACCGGCAGCACGTTCACCACCACCTGGGGCGTGCTCTTGCCGCCAAAGGTGGCGAGGAAACTCTGGGCGAAACGCTCCACATCCGCCGGGGCCACATACACGTGGCTGGTGTCGTATTGCGGCGCCACGGCCACGCTCGGGGTTGCCGCGAAGGCATTGCCCATCATTGCGCTCGCCAGCAGCGTCAATGCCACAGATACCTTGATTGCTTTGCTGCCCATGCCCACTCTCCAGCACTTCTACGGGATTGAAAGCCGTGAGGTTAGGGGCAGGGACGCGATGGAAATTGTACAAACGTGCTCGGTTGAACGGTTCAGCGTCTATGCTGGTCCACTGACCTCTACCGTCAGATCACACAGGTGAACGAAATGGCCAAGACCTACAGCTACGCCGCCCGGAACGCCACGGATGCCCTCAAGCCCTTTACCTTCGAGCGCCGCGCGCCGGGGGCGGACGACGTACAGATCGACATCCTCTACTGCGGCGTGTGCCACTCCGATTTGCACACCGCGCGTAACGAGTGGAACAACACCCTGTACCCGTCGGTACCCGGCCACGAAATCGTCGGCCGCGTGACGGCGGTGGGGGGCAATGTGAGCAAATTCAAGGTCGGCGACCTCGCCGGTGTCGGCTGCATGGTCGACAGCTGCCAGCACTGCGCTTCCTGTGCCGAAGGCGAGGAGCAATACTGCGAGAGCGGTTTTACCGGCACCTACAACGGCCCGGTGTTCGGCGGTGAAAATACCTTTGGCGGCTATTCGGACAGCATCGTGGTCAAGGAGAAGTTCGTGCTGCGCATCTCCCACGACGATTCCAACCTGGCCGCCGTCGCGCCCTTGCTGTGTGCGGGCATCACCACCTATTCGCCGCTGCACCACTGGAAGGTCGGGCCCGGCAAGAAGGTCGGTGTGGTGGGCCTGGGCGGCCTGGGGCACATGGCGGTGAAGATCGCCCATGCCATGGGCGCCCATGTCACGCTGTTCACCACCTCGCCCAACAAGCGCGAAGACGGCCTGCGCCTGGGCGCCGACCAGGTGGTGGTATCGAAGAACCCGGACGAAATGGCCAAGGTCGCCAACAGCCTGGACTTCATCCTCAACACCGTCGCCGCGCCGCATAACCTCGATGCGTTCCTCAACCTGCTCAAGCGCGACGGCACCATGACCCTGGTCGGCGCCCCGGACAGCCCGCACCCGTCGCCAACCGTATTCAACCTGATCTTCAAGCGCCGCAGCCTGGCCGGCTCGCTGATCGGCGGGATCCAGGAGACCCAGGACATGCTCGACTTCTGCGCCAGGCACGGGATTGTCTCGGACGTGGAGATGATCGACATCCAGGGCATCAACGAGGCGTATGAGCGCATGCTCAAGGGCGATGTGAAGTACCGGTTCGTGATCGATATGGACAGCTTGAAAAAGGAAAGCCATGCGGCTTGAAAACTGCTCCGGGAAACACTGGGGGCAATGTAGGAGGGGGGCTTGCCCTGATGCCAGTCAGTTAAGGAGGAACACTGTAACTGTGGTGGTGGTGGTGGTGGTGGTGGTGGTGGTGGTGGTGGTGGTGGTGGTGAGCGGGCTTGCCCCGCGCTGGGCTGCGAAGCAGCCCCAAAACCAGCCTCTACAGAGTGTCTGATACACCGCGTTCTTCTTTCCTGGGGCTGCTTCGCAGCCCAGCGCGGGCGGTGCGACGATTCGACAAGCCCGCTCACCACAACAGCTCTATCTGCCGGGGGGACAGCGTTTAGTCAAAGTTGTGTAGATACCTATGCCCCTCCCACATGGGTGCCGTGTTGCTCAAACAGTTATCGAACAACTCAAGGCCGCTGTGGTTTCACCGAGGTGCCGAAGGTATTGCCCATGCGCACGCTGGTCGCCGCCGGGGTGGCCAGGCCGACCTTGTTCGGCTGGCGTTTTTCCACGGCAATGCCTTGCGCCTCGCGGTTTTTCTTCGCGGCTTTGGCCGCATTCGTGTCGTTGCCCATCTGCTGGCTCAGGCAGCCATAGTCGGGCGCCTTGTAGCCATCCACCGAGACTTCGGCGCAGTTGCCGGCGTGGGCGTGCAAGGGCAGGGCCGCGCACAGCAACAGGCTGGCGAGGAGCGGTAAGCGTTTCATCAAGGCCTCCTGGCGGGCCCGAGGGGGGGGCCGGTTGGTGTACAAGTCTAGTGCAGCGGGCCTCTCGTCACCGTGATGTTTTTTTTGCTATCACCGTAACATCAGGTTCATAAATTGGCCTCAGGATGACGGTTTTCTAGGGCGCGTCGGCCGTGCAGCGATGCAGAGCAGGGGGTGAACAGGGGGGCTGGAGGCGCGCCGTATGCGCCCTGCTCTTGCTGTTGCTGCTGGCCGGTGGTCGCGTCGCGCAGGCGGAGTCATCGCTGCTGCTGTTGAACCTGCCGGCGCAGGACCTGGAACATGCACTGCAAGCGTACAGCCGCGCCACCGGAATGGCGGTGCTGGTCGACCGCGAACTGACGCGGGGCCGGCGTTCCATCAGTGTGCGCGGGCGTTTTACGGCGCAGGAGGCTCTGGCGATGTTGCTGACGGGGAGTGGCCTGATGGCGCGTTATGCACGCGATGATGCGTTCACCTTGCAGTTGCCCGCGGTCAGCCAGCCGCCTGCCACCCGTGGTGCGGCGGCACGCAACGCCGCACGGATCAACAACAGCTACGCCACGGCCTTGCAGCAGGCCATCGAGGCCAGCCTGTGCCGCTCGCCGCTGACCCGGCCCGGCAGTTTCCGCGCGCTGGTACAGGTGTGGGTCAACCCCCAAGGGCTGATCGAACACAGTCGGTTGGTCAGCTCCACCGGCGACGAACAACGCGATGAAGCACTGGTACGCAACCTGGGCACCACGCGGGTCGAACGACCGGCACCGAGCTCGCTGCGTCAACCGGTGACTTTACTTTTGATGCCCGACACCACAGGAATGCGCATGGAATGCACAGCAGCAAACGGAGCCTGGGGCGGATGAAAAATACCGGGCACAGTACGATGGTCGGCTTGTTCCTGGCCTCCTACGACGACTTCAAGGTGCGTTTGCGCAAGCGCCTGGGCTCGGAGGACCTGGCCAACGATGTGCTGCACGAAACCTACCTGCGGGTCGACCGCATGGAAGTGCCGCCCAACCTGGCGCAACCCAATGCCTACCTGTACCGCATGGCCTTGAACATCGCCGCCGACCGCCGCCAGGCCGACGCGCGCCTGCTCACCGGCAGCGAGCTGGAAGAACTGCTGCAAAGCGCCGACGAAGCCCAGGACCCGTCACGGGTGGTGGGCGGCCAGAAAGAAATCCAGTCCCTGGTCAAGGCGCTCTACGAACTGCCGGCCCGCCGCCGCAAGATCCTTATCGCCGCCCGCCTGGAAGAAGCCCCGCACCTGGAAATCTCCCAGCGTTTCGGCATTTCCACGCGCATGGTCGAGAAGGAAATCAAGGCCGCCCTGGGCCACTGCGCCAAGCGCCTGGAAAGAAAAGTGATCCAGCGGTTCGGTCCCGGGGCCGGAAAACCGTCTTAGAGTCGAGTCCCTGATAAAACCGTGAGTATTTGCGCGCTTGAACATTTTTAGCCTCTGTGCCCCCCGGCACTCCGCCGCCAGCCCCCTGCACGATGAAGCCCGCGACTGGCTGGTCCTGCTGACCTCGGGCCGCGCCACCGTGGCCGATGCCAAGGCGCTCAAGGCCTGGTGTGCGCAAAGCCCCGAGCATGCCCAGGCGTTCGAGCAGGCCAAGGCGATGTGGCAGCAACTGGCCCCGGCCCTTGAGCAAGTCTCGCAACCGCGCAGCTTTGGCCGCCGTGCATTCCTGGGCGGCGCGATTGCCGCATCGGCCGCCATGCTCATGGTGCAGGTCGGCTCCCCCGGTGGTTTTGCCGGCCTCACCGCGGACTATCGCACCGAAGTCGGCGAACAGCGCCAAGTGCTGTTAAGCGACGGCGTCAGCCTGGAACTCAACACCCAGACGCGCGTCAGCCGCGTGGGCCAGGGGCTTGAATTGCTCGAAGGCGAAGTCGAGGTGATCGCCCATTCCGCACAACCGCTCAAGGTGCTGGCGGGCGAAGGCTGGGTGAGCGCGGCGCAGGCACGTTTCAATCTGCGCAACACCGACCGCACGGTGTGCGTGACCTGTATCGAGGGCTGGCTGTCGGTGGCCGTGGCCGGGCGCAGCGTGCGGCTGGAGAGCGGCCGGCAACTGACCTACGGCGTGGCCGGCCTGGGCGAACCGGTGGTGGTGGACACCCAGGCGGTCGTGGCCTGGCGCGAACAGGTGCTGGTCTTCAACAACGCCACCCTGGCCACGGTGGTGGACGAAATCAACCGCTACCGCCCGGGGATGCTGGTGCTGCTCAACAAGCAACTTGGCCAACGGCGCGTACAGGCACGGTTCAGCCTGCAGCAGTTGGCAGGGGTGGCGTTGTTGATTCGGGATGCGTATGGGGCCAAGTGTACGGAGTTGCCGGGTGGGGTGGTGTTGTTGAGTTGAGGCCTGCCGCTCGTCGGGTAACTCCGATTTTTACGCTGTAAAAGAGCCGCGATCACCCGTTGTTCTACGCCTGTCGCTTTCAGGTATGCCTGTGTGCTCATGGGCTGAGCGACCGGTCTTTCCCCTCTGACAGACCTCCTTTCTTATCTTCTCTGAATTTTCTCTTTTGTTTGTAGGGGAAGAGATTTTTAACGTATGAAAAAACCAGGAAACACGCTCTTCAAGTCTCACTGCCTATCCGATTTCTTCCTTCGACTTACATTGTTCGGAAGCCTCTGACAGTCCTCGAACGGCTGTGTGACAGGCAGGGCGACGACGTCAAAAACGCCGAACTTTTTGTAACTTTTCCTCTTTTCCTTAAGCGTTTCAGCCTCGGCAGCATGGGTGCTCTTTCCATTTGAGTACCTGTGTGAGGGTGAAGGGATGCCAGCTGTTTTCCGACCTGCGCTGCTGGGGATGGCGCTGCTTTCAGGTCCGCTTTATGCCGCGTCCACCGTGTCGCCCGGCGACCGTGAACTGGCCCGTGAGCGTCAGCAAAAAGTGTTGGAAGAACAGCGTCGCCGCCTTGAAGAGCTGCAACACCTGCCGGGCCAGATCACTGCACCAACCGCCCCCGCGCCGCTGGACGACGGCCAGTGCATCACCCTCACGCGCATCAATGTCGAAGGCGCTGCGTTGCTGTCGGCGGCCCAGCGGCAGGCGCTGCTGGAACCCTGGCAGGGGCGTTGCCTGGGGGTGCCTCAACTCAACGCAGCGCTCAAAAGTCTCACTGATCATTACCTGCATCGCGGCTACGTCACCACCCGCGCCTACCTGCCGCAGCAGGACCTGAAAAATGGCGAGCTGACCATCATTGTGGTGGAAGGACGCCTTGAAGGACTCGACAGCTCATCGCTGGCCAGCCCGCTGGAGTCCGCCATGACCTTCCCCGGCACCGTGGGTGAGGTGCTCGACCTGCGTGAGCTGGAGCAATGGGTGGATCAGCTGTCGCGCTTGCCCTCGCGCCAGCCGCAGCTTGAGGTCCTGCCGGGGCAGGCGGTGGGCGGCAGTCGCGTGACGCTTAAAGGCGAGCGCTTCAAACCCTGGCGCGTCTCGGCCAACCGTAACAACCATGGCGATACCAGCACCGGTCGCCAGCAGGCCGGTATCGGCCTGGACTGGGACAGCCCCCTGGGCCTGGCGGATCAGTTGAACCTGCGGGCCAACCGCGACACCGTCAGCGACCGCTGGCGCCATTCCCACAGCCAGAACCTGTTCTACAGCCTGCCGTATGGTTGGTGGACCTTCAATTTCAGCCACGGCCAAAGCTACTACCGCACGCGTAACGACCTCTCCGGGTTTGCCTTTGCGCTGTCAGGTGAAACCTCCAGCCAGCAGTTGCGCGCCGAACGCGTGCTGCACCGCGATAACCTGGGCAAGACGGCATTTAACCTGGGCCTGAGCCACCTGCGCACCCGCAACTACCTGGAAGACGCGTTGCTGCGCACCTCCAGCCATCGCATCACTGAGCGTCAACTGGGCTTCAACCATGGCCGCCGAATCGGCAATGCCTTTCTCAATCTCGATGCCGGTTGGCAACAGGGCATCGGTGCCCTGGACGCCCAGCGCGATCTCTCCAGGCAGCGCGGCGCGCCTACCTCGCGCTATCAGAGATACACCCTGACCCTCAGCTATTTGCAGTCCTTTCGCTGGCTGGGCCAGTACTGGAGTGTCGACAGCCTTGCTACCGGCCAACACGCCGAAGACGAACTCTATGGACCACAACGCCTGAGCGTCGGCGGCCTTGGTGCTGTGCGCGGGTTTCAGCAACAGAACCTGTCGGGCAACAGCGGCGGCTACTGGCGCAGCCAGGTGCGCTGGCGCCAACCGGTTGCCTGGGATGCGCTGCGCCCCTGGGTGCACGAAGTGGGCGTGGGCTTTGGCTACGACGTCGGTGTGATCAGCCGCGGCCCGCATAACCCCGGGGTCGCCGGGCGCCTTACCGGCCATGCCTGGGAGTTCAGCGCACGCGGCACTCACCTTGCGGCGTCACTGGTGCTCGCCCGTTCCCTGGAGCGCCCGGCCGTCGTTGAGCGCCGCGAACACCCGATCTACGCCCGAATCGAGCTGTTTTTCTAATAACAACAAGGAACCTTGCCTATGGACGTGCGCAGCCCGTTTAACCAGTGCCTGGCCCTGAGCCTGGCGGGAATTATCTTCCTCAACCCCATTGTTGCCGCCGCCGCAGAGCTGAGCGTGGACCCAGCCAGCCCTGGCACCAGCGTCGGCCATGCACCCAATGGCGTGCCGGTGGTGAATATCGCCGGGCCCAATGGCAGCGGGCTGTCCCATAACCTGTTCACCGACTACAACGTCGGCAGCCAGGGGCTGATCCTCAACAACGCCACCCAGGCCACGCAACACACCCAGCTGGGGGGTGTGATCCTCGGCAACCCAGGCCTGCAAGGGCGAGCCGCCAGCGTGATCCTCAACGAAGTCACCGGTGGCAACCGCAGCCACTTGGGTGGCTACACCGAGGTGGCCGGGCAGGCCGCGCGGGTGATCGTCGCCAATCCTCATGGCATCACCTGCAATGGCTGCGGATTTATCAATACGCCTCGCGCGACATTGACCACCGGCAAGCCAGTGATCGAGGGTGGGCGGCTGGATCACTTTCGCGTAGAGGGCGGCGATATTGCAGTGGAGGGCGCCGGGCTCAATGCACGCAATGTCAGCCAGTTCGACCTGATTACCCGTACGGCCAAGCTGAATGCGCAGTTGCATGCCGACCACCTCACCGTCATCACCGGCCGTAACGATGTCAGCGCCGACAGTTTGCAGGCCCACGCCCATGCCGAGGATGGCCGGGACAAACCGCAACTGGCCATCGACGCCAGCGCACTCGGCGGGATGTACGCCGGGACGATTCGCCTGGTGGGCACTGAACAGGGCGTAGGCGTAAGGCTGGCGGGCGATATGGCCAGCACCGCCGGCGACATTGTGATCAACGCCAATGGCGGCCTGAGCCTGTCCCATACCACCAGCGTCGGCGCACTCACTGCCAAGGCCGAGTCGATTGACTTGCAGGGCCCGACCTTTGCGATGGGGGATGTCGACCTGCAGGCCCAGGGTGACCTGGTGGTGCGGCAAACCCTGGCCAGTGCCGGGAATGTGAGCGTGGAAGGCACCTCGGTCAGCAACCAGGGCAAGGTTGTCAGCGGCATCCTGGAAGATCGGCGTATCGCGGGCAAACAGCTGGCCATCCAGGCCCAGCGCCTGGATAACCAGGGCGAACTCAACGCCAGTGGCCACTTGGAAATCACCAGCGGCAGCCTCGATAACAACGGCCGGATCGCCGCCGGCAGCGCCAGGGTCGACGCACGCCAGACCCTGAGAAACAACGGCCAGGTCGTCACCGCCCGCGAACTGGACATTGTCGCCCATCATGCCGTCAACCACGCCGGGACGATTCATGCCGAAGGCGATCTGAGCCTGGTCGCCGACACCGTCGACAACAGCGGCAAGATCGTGGGGGCGGGCAGTGAGCTGAGTATTGCGGCCGGCACGTTCACCAACGCTGGCGAACTGCTCGGCGACCACCGTCTGCAACTGCAGATCGATGGCGATCTGAAGAACACCGGCCTCATCGCCGCCAAAGGCGATGCCGTCATCAGCGCATCAAACCTCACCCAAGACCACGGCCAGATCCTCAGCGGTCAAGACATCCAACTGCGCGTGCGCGATGTACTGCACAACCTCGGCGTGCTCAGTGCAGCGCGGCATATGCAGATCAATGCCGCTCAGTTGAATAACCATGGGAGCGTCGGCAGCCAAGGTCATTTCCTGCTCACTGCCAACGTCTCCAACACCGGCCTGCTGTTCAGCGGCGGCGACCTGCACGTGCGCGGCGAGCATTTCAGCAACCTCGAAGGTGATCTCTACAGCGTCGGTGATTTCAGTTTCAGCGGCACGCGCTTCAGTAACCTCTCCGGCAGCGTGGAAACCGAAGGCAACCTGCACATCAACGCCCGCGAGTTCGAAAACGCCCGCACCCACCTTGCCCTCGAACGCGAACTGGTCGGCGGCAGCATCCAGTGGGTCTGCGGCCAGCACTGCGACGGCGACGACAGCTTCAAGCGCGGCACCATCTATATCAGCGAAACCTGGCGCGAAACCGCCGCGCCCAACTCCACCCAGGCCGCGCGACTGGTGGCCGGCAAACACCTGAGTATCGACGCGCATACCCTGGAAAACCGCTACAGCCTGCTCGCCGCCAATGGCGACATGCACCTCGCCGCCCACCGCCTTATCAACCAGGGCGCGGCCTCCCAGACCGGTACTTCCAGCACCATCATCGGCACCCCCGGGCGCATCGACAAAGCCCTGTGGGACCAGATGGAGTTCCACGACCTGCCGGCCTTCAACAACGCGCCGTTCGACCCGGTGCGCTTTGCCGAACTCAAGGCACGCTCGACAGGGGAGGGCTTCAGCAACCCCGGCACACTCACGACCTGGCGCGAGGATGGCCGCGCAGTCTATGCCGCCACCCTGCAAGCCGGCGGCAGCCTCAACCTGCAGGCCAGCGAGTACCTGCAAAACGGCACCCTGCGTGAAAACACCCTGGCGCAACTGACGGGCGAAACAGGCCACAACCCCAACGACCTCGAACTGAGCCCTGATCGCCTCAGCGAAGACCTGACCCAACCGCCGGAATTCCAACTGCCCAGCGGTGAATACGGGCTGTTTATCCCCAGCAGGAATCCGGGCGGCCCCTACCTGATTGAAACCAATCCCCTCTTCACCCACCTTGCCAGCTTTCTCAGTTCCCAGTACCTGCTCGACAAGATCGGCTACAACAACGACGAAGCCTGGCGGCGCCTGGGGGACGGCTATTACGAAAGCCGCCTGATCCGTGACGCCGTGCTGGCGAAGACCGGCCAACGCTTTCTCGCCGGGCTGGAGAGCGACGAGGAACAGTTCCGCTACCTGATGGACAACGGCCTCAGCGCCCGCGACAGCCTGCAACTGAGTGTCGGCGTCGGCCTCACCGCGCAGCAGGTGGCGGCCCTGACCCACGACATCGTGTGGATGGAAAAACGCCAGGTGCAGGGCGAAGACGTGCTGGTGCCGGTGCTGTACCTGGCAACGGTCGATGCCCATAACCTGCGGGGCGGCAGCCTGGTGCAAGGCCGGGATGTCAACCTGGTCAGCGGTGGCGATATCGTCAGCGTGGGCACCTTGAAAGCCTCGCAGGATCTGACCGCTATCAGCGATGGCAGCCTGCTCAATGGCGGCACGATCAGCGCCGGTGACCGCATCAGCCTGCTGGCCAGCGACAGTATCCGCAATGCGATGGCCGGTGAGATCCGTGGCAGTCACATCGATCTCACCAGCGTGAGCGGCGACATCCTCAACGAACGCACCGCCCACGCCAGGCATCAGGGCGACGGCACCCTCGTCACCCATCTCGACACCGCCAGCCGGATCAGTGCCGGACAGCAACTCACGCTCAATGCCGGTCGTGACATCACCAACCGTGGTGATATCAACAGCGCTGGCGATGCCAGCCTGAGTGCGGGGCGCGACATCAACCTCATCGCCGTCACCGACACCCAACAGGTCCGCACCACGGAAAACGGCGGCCACCGCGTCACCCAACACAGCCGCACTGAACAGCTCGGCGCCAACCTCAACGCCGCCGGTAACCTGAGCCTGCACGCCGGGCGCGACATCACGCTATTGGCCAGCCAGGCCAACGCCGGCAAAGACCTGACCGTCGCCGCCGGTGGCAACCTCCACCTATTGGCCGCCGCCAACGAAACCGATCATGAGGTCAACAGCAAACGCGACGGCGCCAGGGTCCATGAGCAAACCACCCAGGTCCGCCACGTGGGCAGCCAGCTCACTGCCGGCGGCACCCTTACCGCCAGTGCGGGGCAAGACATCGTGCTGCACGCCAGCCAGGTTCGCAGCGGCAAGGATGCGTATCTGGTGGCCGGTGGGCAGTTGCAGCTGCTGAGTGCCAATGACAGCGACTACAGCCTGTATGACTACAAGAAAAAAGGCAGCTTCGGCGCACTCAAGACCCAACGCGACGAAGTCACCGACCTGCGCGCGGTGGGCAGCCAGGTCACCACTGGCGGCAACCTCAACCTGATCAGCGGCGGTGACCAGCTTTATCAAGGGGCCAGGCTGGAAAGCGCTGCGGACATCGCCATCACCAGTGGTGGAGCGGTGACCTTCGAAGCGGTGAAGGACCTGCATCAGGAGAGCCACGAGAAGACCAACAACAACGCATTCTGGGTGTCATCCAAGGGCAAGGGCAGCACTGACGAAACGCTGCGCCAGAGTCAGCTGGTTGCCGGGGGCGCCATTGCGATCAAAGCCGTCGACGGTTTGAAGATCGACATCAAGCAGGTCAACCAGCAGAGCGTCACCCAGTCCATCGATGCGATGGTCAAGGCCGACCCGCAATTGGCTTGGCTCAAGGACGCAGAGCAACGCGGGGACGTGGACTGGCGTCAGGTCAGGGAAGTCCACGACAGCTTCAAGTACAGCCACTCCGGGCTGGGCCCCGCCTCGCAAATGATCATTGCCATCGTGATGTCGGCAGTCATCGGGCCCATGGCGGCGGCTGCCGCGGGGGGCGGCGTAGGCGGCGCCATGGTCGGTGCAGTAGCCACCGGCGCGTCGACCAATGCCGGCGTCAGCGTGGTCAATAACCGGGGCAATCTCGGTGCGGTTCTCAAGGATGTGACGGCGTCCGATGCCATCAAGGGCTATGGGATTTCGGCGATCACTGCGGGGCTGACGGTGGGCCATTTCGATCGATGGACCGGCACCCACACCCAGACCGACATAGGCAAAATTGTTACATCCGGCTCGCTGGGCACCTGGAGCGGTGTCGGCCAGTTCGCAGCCAACCAGGCGCTGCAGAACGGCACCTCTGTGTTGCTGAACAAAGCCCTGGGGCAGGGCGGCAGTGTCAGTGACGCGCTGAAAAATGCCTTGTTCAACACCTTGGCGGCCGCCAGCTTCAACCTGGTCGGGGATTACACGAAAAACCTCCTGGTGGACGGCTCGGCCCCGAAGGTGGTGATTCACGCCATGGTCGGTGGGTTGCTGGCAGAAGCCACCGGCGGCGACTTCAAAACCGGCGCATTGGCTGCGGCGGCGAGCGAAGCGCTGGTTGGCCACCTGGATGACTTGGTCAAGGGCAACGACAACCTGCTCACCATGAGCTCGCAGATCGTCGGCGTGCTCGCGGCTGCGGCGCAGAGCGATACGGACGCAGCCAAGCTGGAGACCGGCAGTTGGGTGGCGAAGAACGCCACGCAATACAACTACCTGTCACACAACCAACTGGAGCGAGCCGCCAAGCAGATAACGCGATGCACCGACGCCTCCTGCATCGAAGACGCGACGCGCAAATTCATAGAACTGAGCCTGCAGCAGGACATTGACGCGATAGTCAGCTGCCAGGCCGACCCCGACTCTTGCGCCGCACGCTCCATGGAAGTCGCCAACACCCAGGCGAACCTCAACGCCATCCGCGATATCGCTGACGACGCCTCGCCTGAGGCCCGGGCAGCAGTACAGAACCTCATCAACGGCAACTACGAATTCCAGGAAATGTTAGCGACCGCCACGACCGAGCACTCGGTGGGTGCGATGGTCGATTCGCTCAAGGCGAAATGGGAACTGAGCGACGCTCAGGCGCAGGACATTGCGGACAATTTGAAGATCGCGCTGGCGGTTGGGGTGGGGACAGCGGCGGGGGTGGTGGCTTATAGGCGGGCTGTGGCGCGTGGTACAAAAGTCTCGCAGGGCCTGACAGGTGACACCGGCGCCGCTTTACCTCGAGTGAGCAACGGTGTTCCACTTGATCCGCGTCTACCTGATCCAGTGGCTGGCCTGGAGTACACGCCAAAAACGCTGAGTTCCTCCAATCCTAACATTGCTAACTCCCAGGTTAACGGCTATGTCGGCGAGTTGAAATTGGCAAATGATGTTGCCGCCTTGCCCAATCAAACGGTAGTCCGGTACGGCGATGCTATAGGTACGCGCGGCGCAGATCTGGTGTCTGTCAACTCAGCTACAGGTGAAGTCACTTTGTGGGATAACAAGTATCGTAGCAGTGCTCAAAGTGTGCCATCTTCTCCAACGTTTACGCCTGGTTCGAATGCGCTGGATGGAGCAGTTTCCAACGCGCAGACAGCAATCAGAAATTCAAATTTGCCGGATTCAGTAAAGCAGCAAGCCATTCAAAATTTGAGAGATGGTAATTTCAATGCCAATACAGTGGGCTCGGGTGCTGCGAAAAATTCAACACCTGTTAGGTTTTGCGGAAATAACCCTTGTTGAGGATAATTCATGCTCTTTGACCCAGTCAAAACCAGATTTAATGGTTTCAGTGAGGCAATGCTTAAATGGCAATTGGATACGCAGTATGATCCAAAACGGCCAATGGGGAATGTTGCCAAGTCTGATTTGTCCGATGTGATTTCAGCATGGCTAGTTGGCCTCCAAGGCGAGATTGCACCGGTACTTCCCCGCTCTCTGCAATGGATAGATAAGGCCATAGAAAACGACGAGGAATTCGGGCCAGACATTAATGCTCACAGGACAATATTGCACTGGGCAAAAGCTCTGGGTGAATGGATGGAAACGGGCTGGAATTCTGAAGGCGAATGGGGCGCGGCCCGTGTGTATGAGGAAGCTCGCTGGCGTTACGAAAAACGCCCTTGGTCAACGCATCATATTGTCAAAACTGGCCTGGATGACTACATGGCTTTTGCATATCAGAGCGGCGAACACGACGAAGGCTTTGAGGCAGGTATTGAGATGTATCAACGTTGGAGTGGCAAAAGAGAAATATTGCTATCCAGCACTTTGAAGCCCCGAGACTTTGGCTATGCTTTGTGCCTTCATCGAACGGCCCGTCAGGAGTTTAATGAAGACGAACTTTTTAAAGCTGGTAGAAAAATGCTTCAGGCCAATTTGCAAAAAACTTGGTTGGGCGGTGGGCAATATATTCGTGCAGCTACGTGGCTCAAGATTGTCTACTGGCACAACGATGAAGCTCTGACACCGTTACAAACTGTTTTGAAAGCATACGAAAACATGCCTAAAGTACCTCGGCCGGATTTTGTTTCAATAGTATGATCTTTTTGTAATGTCGAATCGATTTGGGGCAAAAGCGACAGGTGGTGCCGGTGAAAGTGCAGGCGCCATGCGCCGATTGGACTATGAAGGTGCTCCCTACCACGGAAAAGTCGAGAATGCAGTTAATGGTCGAGCTCCGGTTAATGGTCAAGAAGCGCTAGATTTTTCGATTCAAGTTAAACGGAGTCTGACCCCGAGTGATCTCAGATGATTGCCAGTTTTGAGACTGGGGGTTATCCATCAACACCTGTAGGAAAATTGGTTGGTACGCAATCTACGATGCCGGATGGTTCGCGTGTCCGTGTCATGCAAGCAGATAGCCGTAGTCCTCAGAGGGCTTCGTTTGAAAATGCTAATGGTGGGCCAATAGATCCAACAACGTGCAAGCCACCACAGCCACCGAAAGGTATTTCTAAAATCGAAAGAAAACAGTGGATTAGAGAAAGAACGCATATTGAGCAGGTGGACTAATGTTTGATTTTTTAAAGCTTGTCATGTCATTTTCCTCACTTCGTATTAATAGTATTGAGTGGGATGGTGATTTTTTGAACGTTTCTGGAGACGGTTGGAGCTTTAGCAGTAGTAGTGCCTGGAGGGTGTCTAAGGATGACGACATGTTGTTTGCATGTAGGGATGATCAGGCAAGTGTGCGTATTAAAGAGTTGGTAGGTCTTTCAGTTGGAAGTGTTTCGTGGATCGCCCAGAATCAGCCCGTAGATCCATCTCTTGCACTTTCTGATGGTAGAAGGCTTGATGTATTTTGCTCTTCTGTTTGCGAGCCTTGGGTAATGACTCTTCCGAATAATATTGTTTATGTTGGGAATTCATAAAGTGCAAAAGGAACAGGGCAAGCTTTACGGGAAGTTGAGATTGTTTCTGGCAGTAAAGGTGCGTGGAATAAAGAGTTGAATAAGTCTGTGCCGAATACCGTATATAAGGTCTATGTGAATAAAAACTTCCCAACAGATGGCTTGAGCCACGTTGAGAGGGTCGAGTCAAATCTTTCATTAATAAAATATGATCGGAGTACATATCAGCAATGTGTGGCAGGCAAGTGCGGCGTCAGTGGGGGCGAGGGTGGGCACTTGATTGTTAGTATGTTCAACGGACCTTGGGAGAGATTGAACCTTCTTCCCATGAATGGGAACTTAAATGAAGATACTTGGAAATCTATGGTGAATGCATGGGCGTTCGAACTTAAAGGCGGTAAATAGGTTGGCGTGAAAATTCTTGATTATTGCAAATTAGTGCGATTTAAAGAAAATTAATGCCAGTCAGAGCAACTTAGAGTAACTCAGTGCAACTTCTCTCGGGTGTGGGGTCAGCACGTTTTTGTTGAGGCACGTTACCGACTGTTTACAAACGAGCTGCGCCATTCGTAACCAATCGACCGGACCAGTGGTGAAACAGTAAGCTATAGTGCTGTGCCCATTTATACAGGTACAAACCCAATGCCAACCGGTGTAATGTTGTCTGCTCGTGGGGCAGGCGGTTTTACTCTTGATGTATAAATTCCGAACGTGAGTGGAGTTAAGTAAGAATGATAAATAAACTGATTGCTCTCCTTTCACCACCCTCTCAGCGAATCTTTGATAATGCGGTTTGGGCGACCTTTGAATCTGAGGGAGGTCTGCGATTACCATCTGATTTTAAACAGTTCATATCAATTTACGGATGTGGAGCAGTAGACGATTTCGTATGGGTGTTAGATCCATTTTCAGAAAACTCAAATTTGAATTTTGACAAAAGCCAATATTTTATAGATGCGTACGCTTTAATGAGGCAGGAATTTTTATCGGACTATCCAAGACCAGATTACCCTGCGGAAGGCTCTTTTCTTCCTTGGGCGGTAACGGATAATGGAGAAACTTTTGTTTGGTTGGTTGATGGGGAGCCAGACTCATGGAAAGTTGCTATTCATAGCTCGGATCAGGGGGAAGAGGAAATCTACAACTTCGGCTGTGTTGAGTTTATTTTAAAGCTGCTTAGCAGAGATATTTCGTCAAAAATTCTACCTGGTCAGTTTCCTCCTGTTGATCTAGATAAACATTTTTTTACAGCTGCTGATTAGATGCAAAAGGAACTGCGAGCGGCTTGCCGTCTGGTGAAACGAAATTAGTCGATAACGGTACACCAGCGGCTGATGATGCGAGTTTTACAGCAACATCCACATTAGGATGGACGAACATCTCGAGTGACGCTCGCGCGGTGGTCCGGGACGTCGAGTACTATTCAGGTGTGCCGATGCCCTCTAATCAGCGCACGCAACTTGCAGATGAGTTGCGTCAGGTGGATCACACTTATGTCGCACCCAGAAGCGACTATCAAGCCTTACAGCGTGAATACAATAGCCAGCGAAATAATCTCAAGCGTGAGTGGGAGTTGAATACTGGCTTGATATGGCCGAAGACGGAGAGTGGTGTGGATTTCCAAGCGCACCTTGTGATACCACAGCAGTATGGTGGACCTAACCAATGGTGGAATTTGCATCCGGTGCCGGGTGGAAGTGCTCACCAAGGTGGCGTTCATGCCCCAGCAAGTCCAACAACTACAGCATTTCCGCAGAACCCTCCGAGGCGACCATGACCATGTACGAAAAATTAGAAGCCTTCAATGCACTCGCATGCGTGCTATTAGAGCGTCTGACCCCTGTTTCTTCTGGTGACGTGAGTGGGATGCGACAGCAGTGGCCAGCGGCTCCCGATGATTACTTTACTTTTATGCAGGAGCGGGGGCATGGTGAGATAAAGGAGGACGACTGCGCGCTGTCGCTTTTGACTATTCAACCCATATTGTGTCCGGCGGCAGACTACTTTGGTGATGATGGGTTTTATAAAGACGGACCCTATGAATCGGGTGCTAAGGGCGAGGTGTGGCTGTTCGGCTGGGATAGCACCGGGACTGCTTTCGGTTTCGACAGTGGAGACAGCTGGCGATTGTTGGAAATCGACAATATGCGTTGGATAACGCGACTTGACTTGTCGTTTCGTCAGTTCGTCGAAGGGTTGTTGGTTTGTTATCCGCAGCGGCCGATAAGCTTTGCGAATGGAGTTTGGCGCGACTCGGGAGATGTTTCTTACACCCTGTCGGAGCTTCGTTGGTTGTAATGGTGGCTATGAGCTAACCGGTGACTGGAGGCGAGTAGCTATTAAGGGAGAAGCTGTAGATGGAGTTGTGGAATATTAGTTGGTCAAAAAGCCATGGATGGAGCAGTTCTTCTAAAGTTTGCATGGAGTCGACTTCTAGGAGGTGGCGAAAAATTAATATACTCCTCGAAAAATATTACGTTCGTTAAAGGTAGACGAGGCCTGATCCCAAGTGGTCCTAAGAGGTTAATTGCCATGGATAAAAAGTCTAGAATAACTCTTGTTTCGCCAGAGTTTGAGACGTGTGCCGAATGCTATGTAAAATTAATGATATATCCTGGGGGTATGAGTCTGGAAAAAATCACTCGCCTTATGACGGTTGTGCTGATTTCAGTTAATGTTGTGGGGAGTAGTGTTACTAATAGTCGTGGAGTAACAAGGAGAGTGAAAGAATCAGGTTGGTTTGTATCTATTGAGGGATGTTTTCTTTCAAAAGATATTAGAGAACATGTGGATTGGTTGGTAAAAAACACTCCCCATCGAGAGTCGTTGAGACTGATTCAGCAGTCGAATGGCGTTAAGGTTACATTAAGGTGTGTCTGGTTTTCCTCGCTGGGCCATAGTGGTCCCGTCCTCTGGTCGGAGTAAATGAGGGCCTTGGCGGATTTGGATGCCTCCTGATGAGCTGGTGCAGATGCAAAATACAAATAAAGTGGTGCAAGGCGCTGGAGGACAAACCTTTGTTTCGACTAATGGCATCTCCGACCTTAAAGAAGCTGCACCCAGAGGCTCTGTCTATGTTGAGTTTGATTTTCCAGCTAACAGCTTGCTTCAGGGCGGGAAAGATGGCTGGTTTAAAATGATTGGCCCTGATGAAGGTAAGTCTCAGCAGTTCTTGCTTAATAAACAGGGCGGCGAGCATCTTCCGACGGTCAAGAACATTGAAATTCTAGATAAGAAGTGAGAAGTCTTATGGATGGCTCCTGGTTTAATGAAAGCGTAAAACCACTTTTGAAGGGGTTTTCTCTAGAGTGCTCATTATTTGCTGATGGGGATTTTGGTAACCTTGAAAGGATAGAGCTGGAAGGTTTTAACAAGCTAGGAACTGTCGAATTTTGGTCTAAAGGTTGGGTGGGTATTGATATATATGACTGTGCTCTTGATGAGCAGGTTATGAATGTGTTGCTTTCTCCAGAAGAGGAAGAATCTGTTTCTCAGGCATTTGAGAGTTTTGTAAGAATATTGACGCAAGATAGTTGATGGTGCAAAAGGCGCAGTAACGGCTCTAGAGACAACCAGTCCTGTTGTCGTGACTGGGAAGTGCGCAATTGATAAGGTACAAAGTTACGAGGGGGCTCTTCGAGACGTATAGATGGCCCATCTGTTTCACGCTGTCATATATCACGGTGATATTGACGGCTGGAGAAAGGATATTAAAGCCGGTGCCGAAGGCCTCGGGTTGCTGCTGGCTCGAATCGAAGGTAATCAATTTGTTATTACCGATGGCCGCTCCATTCCTCTTTCAGAGTGCAAAATAGAGTTCTCTTAAACTTGCTCCACTGACACCGGCCTTGCGTCGGTGTTTTTGCACCCTACCTGCACACTTTATGCAGTTAAGTGGGGGGTAAACGGGGTCTGACCGAGTGATCTCCAGATCACCCAACAGGTGTTCCAACGCTAATCTCAGAGACAAAGTTGACTCAAGGCGCAGGAAGATATAACTATGTCGTTCTTCAGGATGGTCAGTTAGTGAACCGACTGCTCTGCAATGGCTTGCGCTCGACAACTAGCATGAGAAGCGCGAGTGGGGGACGGCTATCTCAATGGCCCCACCACCTGCCGATACTTCTCCACCCCCTGCGGCGTCTCCCGCACCAAACTGATCTCCAGCCCCAACGGATCCTCACGCCGATTCCCGCTCAACTGCCGCCAGCCCTTATCCGCCTCCCACACCCGCACCTGCAGGTCACGGACCCCGCTCAACACCACCACGCCATCCTTCGCCGCCGGCAGCGGATAGCGATCCCGCGCGGGTGCCGCAGCGCGATACAAACTGTCGCCCTTGAGCCACCAGCGCACCCGTTGCAGGCCATCGCCGGCGATGGGTGCGCTGCGAATGATGTCCAGCCGAAAGCCTTTGCTGTCGGAACTGCGCACGGTGACCGCCGCCGGTCCATCGAGCTTTTCTGCACTGTTCTTTGAGGGCTCCGGGGTGTTCAGTTCGACGCTGGCGCGCAGGCTGATGTCGCGCTGCAGTTGGTTGAGGGCGCGCAGCAGCACTTCGGTCTGTTCGCTGCTCGCCTGCAGGTGCTGGTCGGCGCGGGTGACGCTGTCCAGCCCGCGCCAGGCGATTACGCTGACCACGGCCATGAGCATGATCGCGACCATCACTTCGATCAGGGTGAAGCCTTGTTCGGAGCGCTTCATGGCTGGCTCACAACGCGCATCAAGCCGGCGGTGTCGCGTTGCAGGCTGAGGCTGTGTTGGCCGTCGGACAGCACGATGCGCACGGGTGGGTTGATCCATTCGGCGTCGAGCACCAGGGTTTGCCGGGGTTCGATATCGATGTGCATCGGCGTGCTTTCCCACAGGCGCGGACGCAGTTGGGTGTCGCCCTGGAACGCTTCGACGCCGCTGCCATCGGTGCGGCGGTTGAAGCGAAAGCCCTTGGCGTCGGCGCGCCAGGTGATCGGGCGGCCGTCCGCGCGGGCTTCGGCCTGGGCCACTTGCAGCAGTTGGCTCAGGCGCTCGGCGTCCTTGCGCAGCAGGTGCAGCGGGTCGGGCTTGATGGTCAGGCTGATGGCGGCGCTGGCGATGCCGATGATCACCAGCACCACCATCAACTCGATCAGGGTGAAGCCTTGCTGTTTCATCGGTAGGCCCCTCGAAAGCTGGTGAGCTTGTGAAATAAAAACGTGCGAATTGGCCTGTAGGCTGGTGCCATGGACAAACAGGAGGTCCTTCCCATGGCATTTACCCTGCGTTTCTCACCGGCCCACGGTGTACAGATCGTGGCGTTGCTGGCGGCATTGGCCGGTGTGGCGGTCTGGACGCCGCTGTTGCTGACGTCCGCCGAGTCCCATACGCCCCAGGCCGCGCCCCAGGTGCTGGCGGCGCGCAGCGATAATCCGGCGCTGCAATGGTTTTCCAATGCGCCGGCGGCGTTGCAGGTCAAGGTCTCTGGGGTGCTGGCCGGGGCGCGCGGTGCGGTGGCGATCCTCAGTCTCAACGACGGCCCGCCGCGCAGTTTCCTGCTGGGCGAGCGCCTCAGCCCCGGCGTGCGGCTTACGGCCATCGAGGGCGACGGAGTCGAGATCGAGCGCGGCGGCGAGAAGCTGCGCGTCAACCTCGACAAATTGCCCGATGGGCCGGCCTTGCCGCGGCTCACTCGGCCCTGACCTGTGTCTCCACGCGGGCCAGCGGCGGCGCCTCGTGGCTGGCGTCGAGCACCTGCACGTTGACTTGAAACAGGCGGCCATCGCGGCTGATGGTCTGCTCGCACCGCAGCTTCAAGCGCCCCTGGTCACAGCTGAAGGTCTTTGTGCCGTCGCGCAAATGCCCTTCCAGGCGCAACTCCGCCAGGCGACTCTGCGCCGCCAGCAACCCCATGGATTTGTCCCGCAGCAGGCCGTTGCCCTGGGTCATCAACCCGGCCACGCGGATGGCAGCAGCCATCGCCACAGCGATAATCGCCAGCGCCACCAGCACCTCGATCAGGGTAAAACCTTGCTCCTTGCGACGGCCGTACATGGGGTTCTCAAAGCCGGGAAACAGGCCCGCAGACTAGCGCCGGCAGTTGACCGATTGGCGACCGAAACTCCCGAGGATTTTCAATACGACTGACATGTGTTCTTGCAACACTGCGCCACGAAATGTACCCAAGCCAAGGAATGTCGAGATGGATATCGCGCGCCTAACATCCCCATTGCCAGGCCCTCGCGGCCAGCGTGGCTTCACCTTGATCGAGATCATGGTGGTGGTGGTCATCCTCGGGATCCTCGCGGCGATGGTGGTGCCCAAGGTCCTCGATCGCCCGGACCAGGCGCGGGCCACCGCCGCGAAACAGGACATCGGCGGGTTGATGCAGGCGTTGAAGCTGTATCGCCTCGACCACGGCACTTACCCGAGCATGAACCAGGGCCTGAAAGTGCTGGTGGAACGCCCGGCGGATGCCAAGAACAATAACTGGCGCGCCTACCTCGAGCGTTTGCCCAACGACCCTTGGGGCCACCCTTACCACTACCTCAATCCGGGCGCCAACGGTGAGGTCGATGTGTTCTCCCTGGGCGCCGATGGCCAACCGGATGGCGATGGCGTCAATGCCGATATCGGCTCCTGGCAGTTGTAAGGCGCGCCATGAAAGGGTATTCGCCCCCAGCGGCGAAGCAGCGCGGCATGGCGATTATCAGTGCCTTGCTGATCGCGGCGGTGGTGGCGGTGATCGCCGGCGGCATGCTCACGCGCCAGACCGTATTCACCCGCAGCCTGGAAGCCGAACAGTCGCGCGTGCAGGGCCAATGGCTGTTGCTCGGTGGTCTTGAACGCAGCCGGCAGATGCTCTGGGAAGCCCGCCAGAAGGACGTGCTGACCCGCCTTGACCAACCTTGGGCGCGGGCCCAGGCCGGCGTGTTCGAGGGGCGGATAGACGATGAACAGGGCAAGTTCAACCTGCGCAACCTGGTTAACCGCCAGCAGCCCGACGCCGAGCAATTGCAGAGCTTCGAGCGCCTGTGCCGCACCCTGGGCGTGGCCCCGGCCGTGAGCCGGCGCATCAGCCAGCGGGTGATTGCTTCCTATGAACAGAACGGGCAGCCCGCCAAATACCCGATGCTGCGCAGCCTCGACGACCTCAGTGGCCTCGAAGGCCTGACCCCGGAGGTGTTGCAGCGCCTGCAGGCGTACGTCAGCGTGCTGCCCGGCAATACCTGGGTCAACGGCAACACTGCCAGCGCCGAAGTGCTCAGCGCGGTGGTGCCGCAGCTCAGCCTGTCCCAGGCCCACGGGCTGGTGGCCGAGCGCGACAACGGGCATTGGTTTATCAACCGTGGGGATTTCGTCAACCGTCTGCACTTGCCCCAGGTGGAGTTGGAAGCGGTGCAAGTGGGCATTACCAGCGAGTGGTTTCGCCTCCAGGGCCAGGCGCGACGCGAGCGCCGGCGGGTGACAATCGACGCGTTGCTGCACCGCCCCGAAGACCGTGAGCCCAAGGTGATCTGGTCGCGGGTGGGCGTATGAAACGCTTGCGCATTGCCTTGCCGCCGCTGGATCAGGTCAGTGCTGAAAGCCAGGTGAAATTTGCCTGGATCGAGCGTGGCGTGGTGGTGTCCGAGGGGCAGGAAAGCCTGGCGCAATTGGGCAAGAGCCGGCAGGCGGTGGACTGCTTTCTGCACCCGCATGACAGCCTGCTCACCAGCCTGGAGCTGCCGCCATTGCCCGCAGCAAAAAACCAGGCGGCGGTGGCCTGTGCGGCCCAGGCGCTGATCCTCGGGCCGGTGGAACAAATGCACGTGGCCCACGGCCCGCGCGAAAGCGATGGGCGCGTGCAGGTGGGCTGGGTGCCCAAGGCCGGGCTGGAGCGACTGGGCCAGGTCTTGGCCCAGGTGCAGCTCAAGCTGCGCGGCCTGTACCCGGCGCCCTATGCGTTGCCGGTGGGGGCGGCGGCGTTGGACGACGGCTATCTGTTGACCCGCGACAGCCTGCAACAGGGCGCTGTGCACCCGCTGGGGTTGCAGGCGCTCGACGTGCCGCTGGTGGCGGAGGCGCAGCGTTGGAGCGGCGCGGTGCCTGGCTGGGGCTTGCATGCTCGCCTCGGTCAAGCCTCCGGTGCCGGATGGGTCAGGGCGCTGGCTTGTGTGGCGCTGGCCGCTGCCATCTGGACCGTCGGCCTCAACCTGTATGCCGCGCGCCAGGTCGACGAAGGCCAACGGCTCAAAGCGTTGATGAACCAACAGGTGCGCCAGGCGTTTCCTGAATTACCGGTGGTGCTCAACCCTTTGCAGCAGGCCCGTCAACAGTTGGCCGCACGTCAGAGCGGCGCGACTGCCGATTCGGGCCAACGCTTCAGCAGCCTGCTGCAACTGGCAGGCAGCAACCTGCCCTTTATGGTGGGCAGCGTCGATAACCTGAACTTTGAGCAGGGCACCTTGCACCTGGCGTTACTCGCCGACAGCCGCAACCCGGCGGCCGAGGGTGAGTGGCAGGCCGCGTTGGCCCAGGCCGGTTTTGCGGCCACGCGCGATGAGCAGGGCTGGAGCATCGGCCCGGCGCCGGCCACGGAAAAACCGGAGGCCGGCGATGAATAGGTGGCTGCGCCTGCGCACCCAGGCCCAGGTGTTCTGGAGCGGCCTGGCCCTGCGCGAGAAACGCCTGCTGATCGGCGCCGGGCTGGTGTTGGCAAGCCTGCTGACCTGGCTGGTGCTGGTGCAGCCGGCGTTGAAAAAGATCGACTACTGGCAGGCCGAAACCCCCAGGCTGCGCGCCCAGGCCGAAGCCTTGCAGGTGCTGTTGCAGGACGTCGCCGCGCCGCGCCAGGCCGACGAAGCCGCGTTGCGCCAGGCCCTGGACAGTGCCGGCCTGCAAGGGCATTACCAGGTGCAGGCGCTGGACGCCGGCGGTTGGCGCCTGACCTTCGACAACGCCCCGGCCGACGCCGTGGTGGCCTGGCTGCTGGGCAATGCCCGTTCATTTTCCCTGGAGGTGTCCGAGGCGCGTTTGCAACGTGCTGCGGATGCCGTCGATAACTCGGCCGGCACTGTGTCCGGGACCGTTCGCATGGATCAGGCGCCTGGCGCTAAGGAAGCTTCATGAAGTGGTCAGTCCTCCCTTTTCGCAAGGCCGCGCCGTTGCTGTTGCTGGCCTTGAGTGCGTGCAGCAGCCCGTCAACCACGCCGTTACTGGTGGACAGTGAGCTTGGCCAACCCCTGGCCGATACCCGGCGCAGCGGCGATACCCTGCTGGATCGCCAGCGCGACGAAGCACCGAAACCGCGGGTCCAGCACCCGGTGACCAACAGCGTCCGTGGCCAGGCCCCGGCGCCGGTCAAGGCGCGCAACCCGCTGGGTGACCAGCCGGTGCAGCTCAATTTCGTCGATGCCGATATCCAGGCGGTGGTGCGTGCGCTGTCCCGTGCCACCGGCCAGCAGTTCCTGGTGGACCCTCGGGTAAAGGGCAAGCTCACCCTGGTCAGCGAAGGCCAGGTGCCGGCCCATCAGGCCTACGACATGCTGCTGGCGGCGCTGCGCATGCAGGGTTTCAGTGTGGTGGATGTGGGCGGCGTGGCCCAGGTGGTGCCGGAGGCCGATGCCAAGTTGCTCGGCGGGCCGATCTACAGTGCCGGCAGCAGTGGCATGCAGACGCGCACCTTCCGCCTGCAATACGAAAATGCGGTGAACCTGATCCCGGTGCTGCGTCCCATCGTGTCGCCGAACAACCCGATCAACGCCTACCCCGGCAACAACAGCATCGTCATCACTGACTATGCGGAAAACCTTGCGCGGGTCGCCCAGATCATCAGCGGCATCGACACCCCCAGCGCCATCGATACCGATGTGGTGCAGATTCAGAACGGCATTGCCGTGGACATCGCCGCCATGGTTTCCGAGCTGCTGGAAACCCAGGGCGCCGACCAGACCCAGAAGATCAACGTGGTCGGTGACCCGCGCTCCAATTCGATCATCATCCGTTCCGGCAGCCCCGAACGTACGGAGCTCGCGCGCAACCTCATCTACAAGCTCGACAATGCCCAGAGCAACCCCAGCAATATGCACGTGGTGTACCTGCGCAACGCCCAGGCGGGCAAGCTGGCCCAGTCGCTGCGCGGGCTGCTCACCGGCGAGAGTGATTCCGGGGTGAGCGACGATGCGCGTGGCAAGCTCAGTGCCATGGGCGGCAATAGCAAGAACAGCCAGGGCACGAGCAACGCCCAGAACAGCAGCGGCACGCCCACCGGCAGTGGCGTGCAGTCGGGCTATGGGCAAGCCACCGGTTCCAGCACCGGTACCAGTACCGGCAATACCGCCAACGAGCAGGACACCGCGTTCAGCGCCGGCGGCGTGACCATCCAGGCCGACGCCACCACCAACACCCTGCTGATCTCCGCGCCGGACCCGCTGTACCGCAACCTGCGGGAAGTGATCGACATGCTTGACCAGCGCCGCGCCCAGGTGGTGATCGAAAGCCTGATCGTGGAAGTGGGCGAGGACGATGCCACCGAGTTCGGTGTGCAATGGCAGGCCGGCAACCTGGCGGGCAAAGGTGGCTTTGGTGGTGTTAACCTGGGTGGCAGCGGCGTGAACGGCACGCCCGCCAGTCCCACCAGCATCGACGTACTGCCCAAGGGCCTGAATATCGGCGTGGTCAACGGCACCGTGGATATTCCGGGGATCGGCAAGGTGCTCGACCTCAAGGTGCTGGCCCGTGCCTTGAAGAGCAAGGGCGGCACCAATGTGCTGTCGACGCCGAACCTGCTGACCCTGGACAACGAAGCGGCGAGCATTTTCGTGGGGCAGACCATTCCATTCGTCACCGGCAGTTATGTGACCGGTGGCGGCGGCACCAGCAATAACCCGTTCCAGACCGTGCAGCGCGAAGAGGTGGGGCTCAAGCTGAATGTACGCCCGCAGATCTCCGAAGGTGGCACGGTGAAGCTGGATATCTACCAGGAGGTCAGCACCGTGGACACACGGGCGTCGGTGTCGGCGGGCACGGTGACCAACAAGCGCGCGATCGATACCAGCATCCTGCTCGACGACGGGCAGATCATGGTGCTGGGCGGGCTGTTGCAGGACGGCTACAGCCAGAGCAATGACGCGGTGCCGTGGCTCTCGGATATTCCGGGGTTGGGGGCGTTGTTTCGCAATGAGAAGCGCAGTGTGAGCAAGACCAACCTGATGGTGTTTTTGCGGCCTTACATTATTCGCGACAGTGGCGCGGGGCGTAGCATTACCTTGAACCGCTATGAATTCATGCGTCGTGCCCAGGGTGGGTTGCAGCCGGAGCACAGCTGGGCGATGCCGGATGTGCAGGCGCCGCAATTGCCGGCGGTGGAGAAGGCTATTCCGGGCGGGCAGCAGCAGGGGCCGAGGGCGGTGATTCGCGCGGTGCCGGTTTCTGGAAATGCACGGCCATGAGTTCGAGTGGAGATCTAAATGTGGGAGGGGGCTTGCTCCCGATAGCGGTGGGTCAGTTTCAAATTGGCTGGCTGACACACCCTCATCGGGAGCAAGCCCCCTCCCACATTTGGACCGCGCTCGGTCAAGAGGATGTCTCGTGAGCCTGCTCCCCTACGCCTGGGCCAAATGCCAACGCATCCTCCTGCGTCCCGGCGACGACGGCATGCTGCTGACCGTCTGCCCCTCCACCCCCGGTTGGTCGATCAGCGAAGTGCGGCGCCAGTTCGGCCAGTCGCGGGTTGAGCAGGTACGCGACGATGAACTCGACGGCCTTCTCGCCAGTGCTTATGCCGATACGGGCAGCGCCGCCGCCGTGGTGGGCGCGGCAGAGAACGAGGTCGACCTCGACCGCCTGATGCAGGACATGCCCGAGATCACCGACCTGCTCGACACCCAGGATGGCGCGCCGGTGATTCGTATGATCAACGCCTTGCTCACACAGGCCGCGCGGGACGAGGCCAGTGATATCCATATCGAGCCCTATGAAACCCACTCCGTGGTGCGTTACCGCGTCGACGGCACCCTGCGTGACGTGGTGTCGCCGCGTAAGGCATTGCATGGCGCACTGGTGTCGCGGATCAAGATCATGGCCCAGCTCGACATCGCCGAAAAACGCCTGCCCCAGGATGGCCGTATCGCCCTGCGCGTGGCCGGGCGGCCGATTGATATTCGCGTGTCGACGGTGCCCACCGGGCATGGCGAGCGGGTGGTGATGCGCCTGCTCGACAAGCAGGCCGGGCGTTTGCAACTGGAGACCCTGGGCATGGAGCCGCAGTTGCTGGCGCGCCTCGACACCTTGATCCGCCAGCCCCACGGCATTGTGCTGGTCACCGGGCCCACGGGCAGCGGCAAGACCACCAGCCTGTACGCGGCGTTGGCACGGCTGGATGCGAGCACCAGCAATATCCTCACCGTGGAAGACCCGGTGGAATACGACCTGCCGGGCATCAGCCAGATCCAGGTCAATGCCAAGATCGACATGACCTTCGGCCTGGCGCTGCGGGCGATCCTGCGTCAGGACCCGGACATCATCATGATCGGTGAAATCCGCGACCTGGAGACCGCGCAAATCGCGGTGCAGGCCTCGCTCACCGGGCACCTGGTGCTGGCGACCCTGCACACCAACGATGCTGTGTCGGCGGTCAACCGCCTGATCGATATGGGCGTCGAGCCGTTCCTGCTGGCCTCGTCACTGCTGGGCGTGCTGGCGCAACGCCTGGTCCGCC
>NZ_QGAA01000030.1:0-59164 GCF_005233485.1 Pseudomonas sp. CFBP13509 | reverse complement strand
CGTCCTGGGCCAGGGATGGCCCATGACGGCGGCCCACGGATTCAAGCCTGCGTTCGGGCATACCGAGCCTAGGCGAGGTACCGAGTGGTGGGGCAAGAGCCCTTTGGTTACTTTGGGGTTTTTCCAAAGTGACCCGCCGTAAGGGCGGAACCAATAGCCGCCGTTACCGCAGCAACGGATATGTACTCACCCAAACCCCAAAAAGCGGTCGGCCCAAAGGCCGCCACGGAACCAAGCTCCCTCACCCCAAAGAGATTTTTCAGCCTGAAAGTTGTGTAGATACCCATGCCCCGATGAGGGCGTGTCAGTTGATGCATCTGTGGCTGACCCACTGCAATCGGGGGCAAGTCGAACCGTCGCACCGCCCCTCCCACAGGTTGATCTGCATACATCCGGTAGACCTTGCTCCGATGTTTGATCTTAGCCGGCCGTGACCTGAACAACGGATATGCCCACGATCACTCCTTATCCCCCCCATAATTCATGATCGACAACAACCGAATCGGCACCCGCACCAACTCCTCCGGCCCATGGGGAATCTCGCCCTCAAACGTCAAGCTGTCCCCGGCCTCCATCCGATACAGCTGGTTGCCATGCCGGTAAATCAACTCCCCCTCCAGCAAATGCAGAAACTCCGTCCCTGGATGGGCAAAGGTCGGAAACTCCTCACTGGCGTCATCCATGCTGACCATGTACGCCTCGAAGCTCTTCTTCGGTCCGCGCGTGTGGTTGAGCAGGTGATAGGTATGCCCTTTCTCGGTCCCCCGGCGCACCACTTCCATGCCCTGGTCGGCCTTGACCAGCAAGGCGCTGCCATCCTGCTGGTCGTATTCGCTGAATAATTTCGACAGCGGCAGCCCGAGCACATCGCACAGGCGGCTCAAGGTATCGAGGCTGGTGGAGACCTGGGCGTTCTCGATCTTGCTCAACATGCCCTGGCTGATATCGGCAATCTTCGCCACGTCGGACAGCTTCAGGTCCTGGGCCTGGCGCTGGCGTTTGATCTGCAGCCCCAGGTATTGCTCGAGCTTGAGGCGCGGGGCGGTTTCGGTGGACATGATCATCGGCTCCTGCACGGTTTCCGTTCAGTAATATTATTTTCGCACTGGGAAAGTGCAAGGTCTGGCGCTTGAAGGCCACCCCGCTGTGCGTATTCCTGCGGGGAAAAGAATTTTCCCATATATACAGCACAAAAGCGCAGCTCCACCCACTTCGATGTGTCGATCGCGATTATGGCAAGGGTATTGCATTCCTGTAGGGAAACTAACTTTCTTTTTAGGAATAAAAAGACAGCCTAGGCCCACCCACACGGTTTTGCCTTTCGCGAGGAGTGACACGCAATGTTGCCAGCAGAAACCCAGCGCATCATCGACAAGCACGGGATCAAATACGTGCTTGCACAGTTTGTGGATATACACGGTGCGGCCAAGACCAAGTCGGTGCCCATCTGCGGGCTCAAGACGGTGGCCGAAGAGGGCGCGGGGTTTGCCGGGTTTGCCATCAGCGGCATGGGCATGGAACCCCATGGCCCGGACTTCATGGCGCGCGGCGATCTGTCGACCTTGACCCCGGTCCCCTGGCAGCCAGGTTATGGGCGCGTGGTGTGCGTCGGGCATGTCGACGGCAAGCCTCATCCCTACGACAGCCGCTACGTGTTGCAGCAACAAGTGCAGCGCCTGCAGGACAAGGGCTGGACGCTGAACACCGGCCTGGAGCCCGAGTTCAACCTGATGCGCCGCGACGAGCAGGGCAAGCTGCAACTGGTGGACCCCAGCGACAACCTCGACAAGCCTTGCTACGACTACAAGGGCCTGTCGCGTTCGCGGGTGTTCCTCGAGCGCCTGACCGAAGCCTTGCAGGCGGTGGATTTCGAGGTCTATCAAATCGACCACGAGGACGCCAACGGCCAGTTCGAGATCAATTACACCTACAGCGACGCCTTGACCTCCGCCGACCGTTTCACCTTCTTCCGCATGGCCGCCGGCGAGATCGCCAATGACCTGGGCATGATCTGCTCCTTCATGCCCAAACCCGACCCGAAGCGCGCCGGCAACGGCATGCACTTTCACCTGTCGATCAGCAGCTTTGATAACAAAAACCTGTTCCATGACGCCAGCGACCCGAGCGGCATGGGCCTGTCGAAACTCGCCTATCACTTCGCCGCCGGCTTGCTCGCCCATGGCCCGGCGCTGTGTGCGTTCGCCGCGCCCACGGTCAACTCCTACAAGCGCCTGGTGGTCGGCAACTCGTTGTCCGGCGCCACCTGGGCACCGGCCTTTATCGCGTTTGGCGCCAACAACCGCTCGGCCATGGTCCGCGTGCCGTATGGCCGCCTGGAGTTCCGCCTGCCGGATGCCGGCTGCAACCCCTACCTGGTCAGCGCCGCGATCATCGCCGCAGGCCTGGACGGTATCGATCGCCAGCTGGAAATCGACCACGTCTGCAACGAAAACCTCTACAGCCTGAGCCTTGAGCAGATCGCCGAGCGCGGCATCAAGACCCTGCCGCAATCCCTCAAGGAAGCCTGCGACGCGCTGGAAGCCGACGCGCTGTTCGCCGAAATGCTCGGCCCGCAGATCGTGGGCGAGTTCATCAAGCTCAAGCGCATGGAGTGGGTGGAGTACAGCCGCCATGTGAGCGACTGGGAAATCCAGCGCTATACCGAATTTTTCTGACACCGTGTGACGGAGACTTGTTATGTGTGGAATCGTAGGCCTGTACCTGAAGAATCCGCAGCTGGAACCCCAGCTCGGCCAGCTGTTTGAACCCATGCTGCAAGCCATGACCGACCGTGGCCCGGACAGCGCCGGTTTCGCCATCTACGGCGATGAAGTCGCCGATGGCTGGGTCAAGCTGACCCTGCAAGCCACCACCGAAGCCTTCGATTGGAAAGGCTTGATGGGCGAGCTGGAAGGGCGCCTCGGCTGTTCCCTGGACTGGTTCCAGAACGCCAGCGCCGCCGTATTGAAGATCCACGCCGACGAAACCCCGGTGCGCCTGGCCCTGGCCGAACTGGCGCCGAGCGTGCGCATCATGAGCGCCGGGCAGAGCATCGAGATCCTCAAGGGCATGGGCCTGCCCCAGGAAATTTCCCAGCGTTTCGGCCTGGCAAACATGCAGGGCAGCCACATCATCGGCCACACCCGCATGGCCACCGAAAGCGCGGTGACCATGGAAGGCAGCCATCCGTTCTCCACCGGCGCCGACCTGTGCCTGGTGCACAACGGCTCGCTGTCCAACCACTTTCGCCTGCGCCAGGAACTCAAGCGCGAAGGTATCCACTTCGAAACCGACAACGACACCGAAGTCGCCGCCGGCTACCTGACCTGGCGCCTGCAACAGGGCGACTCGCTCAAAGAGGCGCTGGACCATTCCCTGGAAGACCTCGACGGCTTCTTCACCTTCGCCATCGGCACGCGCAACGGCTTTGCGGTGATCCGCGACCCGATTGCGTGCAAGCCGGCGATCTTGGCCGAGACCGACGACTACGTCGCCATGGCCTCCGAATACCAGGCGCTGTCGAGCCTGCCGGGCATCGAGAACGCGCGGATCTGGGAGCCGGCACCGGCCACGTTGTACATCTGGGAACGCCCGTCAGCTTAAGGAGCGCACACATGAAAACCATCGATCTTTCCACCGCCACCGTGCGTGACCTCAACCAGGCGCTGCACGCCCAGGCCATCGACAACGAGTGGCGCGTGACCCATTCCAACGGCAAGCACAACCTCGCGGTGGGGGTGAACCAGGCCGTGTCCATTGATATCGAGGGCCACGCCGGCTACTACTGCGCGGGCATGAACCAGCAGGCCTCGATCACCGTGCACGGCAATGTCGGCGTGGGCTGCGCCGAGAACATGATGTCCGGCTCGGTGCGCGTCAAAGGCAGCGCGTCCCAGGCGGCCGGGGCCACGGCCCATGGCGGTCTGCTGGTGATCGAGGGCGACGCGGGCGCGCGTTGCGGGATCTCCATGAAGGGCATCGACATCGTCGTCGGCGGCAGCATTGGCCATATGAGCTGCTTCATGGGCCAGGCCGGGCGCCTGGTGGTGTGCGGTGACGCCGGCGATGCGCTGGGGGATTCGCTCTACGAAACCCATATCTACGTGAAAGGCACGGTGGAGTCCCTGGGCTCGGACTGCGTCGAAAAAGAGATGCGCAGCGAGCACCTGCAAGAGTTGCAGGAACTGCTCGACCGCGCCGGTTTCGCCCACCAGGCGGCGGATTTCAAGCGCTACGGCTCGGCCCGTCAACTCTACAACTTCAAAGTCGATAACGCCTCCGCGTACTGATCAGGAGCTCCACCATGACTGAACAAACCCCTCCGGTCCTGCGCGAGTCGGCCACCTTCGACCGCCTGACCATCCAGGAAATCCAGCGTGCCGCCGAAACCGGCATCTACGACATTCGCGGTGGCGGGACCAAGCGCAAGCTGCCGCACTTCGATGACTTGCTGCTGCTCGGCGCCAGCGTGTCGCGCTACCCGCTGGAAGGCTATCGCGAGAAGTGCGGCACCGATGTGATCCTCGGCAACCGCTTCGCCAAGAAGCCGATCCACCTGAAGATCCCGGTGACCATCGCCGGCATGAGTTTCGGTGCATTGTCGGCCAACGCCAAGGAAGCCCTGGGCCGTGGCGCGACCATCGCCGGCACCAGCACCACCACCGGTGACGGCGGCATGACCCCGGAAGAGCGCGGCCAGTCCCAGCACCTGGTGTATCAGTACCTGCCATCACGCTACGGCATGAACCCGGATGATTTGCGCAAGGCCGACGCCATCGAGATCGTCCTCGGCCAGGGCGCCAAGCCCGGCGGTGGCGGCATGTTGCTCGGCATGAAAGTCACCGAGCGTGTGGCCGGCATGCGCACCTTGCCGATCGGCGTGGACCAGCGCAGCGCCTGTCGCCACCCGGACTGGACCGGCCCCGATGACCTGGCGATCAAGATTGCCGAGCTGCGCGAAATCACCGATTGGGAAAAACCGATCTACGTGAAAATCGGCGCGAGCCGGCCGTATTACGACGTGAAGCTGGCGGTCAAGGCCGGTGCCGATGTGATCGTGCTCGACGGCATGCAAGGCGGCACCGCCGCGACCCAGGAAGTGTTTATCGAGCATGTGGGCATCCCGATTTTGTCGGCCATCCCGCAAGCGGTACAGGCTTTGCAAGAGATGGGCATGCACCGCAAGGTCCAGTTGATCGTGTCGGGCGGGATTCGCAACGGTGCCGATGTGGCCAAGGCCATGGCGATGGGCGCGGATGCGGTCGCCATCGGCACGGCGGCGCTGATTGCCCTGGGTGACAACCACCCACGGCTGGACGCGGAACTGAAAAAGATCGGCTCGGCCGCCGGCTTCTATGACGACTGGCAAAACGGTCGCGACCCGGCCGGCATCACCACCCAGGACCCGGAGCTGTCCAAGCGCCTCGACCCGGTGGAAGGCGGGCGGCGGTTGGCCAACTACCTGCGGGTGATGGTGCTGGAGGCGCAGACCATGGCCCGTGCGTGCGGCAAGTCGCACCTGCACAACCTCGACCCCGAGGACCTGGTGGCGCTGACAGTGGAATCGGCCGCCATGGCGCGGGTGCCGCTGGCGGGGACCAGTTGGGTGCCGGGTTCCGGTTACTGAGTTTACCCCCCCTGTAGGAGCGAGCTTGCTCGCGAAGATCGTCAACGATAACGCTGGCACCCTGGATGAACGCGTTGCCTGGACGTTTTTCGCGAGCAAGCTCGCTCCTACACACTTCTGTTGCAGGAGCTTTGAACATGATCAATCGTCTTCTCGGCAAATCCCTTATTGGCTTATTGGCGACCGGTGCACTTGTGCCCCTCGCCCAGGCCGCCGACGCCCCCACCTTGAACACCGGCAGCACCGCCTGGATGGTCACCGCCGCCGTGCTGGTGCTGTTCATGTGCTTGCCGGGGCTCGCGTTGTTCTACGGTGGCCTGGTCCGTGCGAAAAACATGCTTTCGCTGTTCACCCAGTGCTTCGGCATTGCCGGCTTGGTGGGCGTGCTGTGGGTGATCTACGGCTACAGCATGGTGGTCGACACCACCGGCATGGTCGAAGGGCAGGTGACCTTCAACAGTTTTGTCGGCGGCCTGAGCCGCGCCTTTCTGGCGGGCATGACCCCGGAGAGCCTGGTGGGGGATATTCCGGAAGGGGTGTTCGTGACCTTCCAGATGACCTTCGCCATCATCACCCCGGCCCTGATCGCCGGCGCCTTTGCCGAACGCATGAAGTTCTCGGCGGCGCTGCTGTTCATGGCCATCTGGTTCACCCTGGTCTATGCCCCGGTGGCGCATATGGTCTGGGGCGGTTCGGGGGCCTTGATGCATAACTGGGGCGTGCTCGACTTTGCCGGCGGCACCGCCGTGCACATCAATGCCGGTGTGGCTGCGCTCGCTGCGTGCCTGATCCTCGGCAAGCGCAAGGGCTACCAGAACACGCCGATGCCGGCGCATAACCTCAGCCTGACCATGGCCGGCGCGGCGATGCTCTGGGTCGGCTGGTTCGGCTTCAATATCGGCTCCGGTGGCGGCCTCAGCGGCACCTCGGGCATCGTCATGCTCAACACTCAGTTGGGCGCCTGCGCCGGGATTCTCGGCTGGATGTTCACCGAGTGGTTCAAGGTCGGCAAGCCCAGTGCCCTCGGCCTGGCCAGCGGCGCGTTGGCCGGCCTGGTGGGGATCACCCCGGCGTGTGCCTACGTGGGCGTCGGCGGTGCGTTGGCCATCGGCTTGTTGTGCGGGGTGTTCTGCTACTTGAGCGTGACGGTGTTGAAGCGCCGTTTCGGCTACGACGACAGCCTCGATGTGTTCGGCCTGCACGGCATTGGCGGGATGATTGGCGCGGTGTTGACGGGGGTGTTCTGTGTACCGTCCATGGGGGGCTTGGTGGAAGGTGTGACCATGGGCGGGCAGGTGGTTGCCCAGCTCAAGGGGGTGCTGCTGACTACGGTGTACTGTTTTGTGATCAGTTGGATCATCCTCAAGGGGGTCAATGCCCTGGTTGGCTTGCGTGCCCATGAGTCGGTGGAGGAGATGGGGTTGGACCTGGCCGAGCATAATGAGCGGGCCTACAACCACTGATCATTTTCCCTGAGTAAACGCAGCTCAAAATGTAGGAGGGGAGCTTGCTTCCGTGATGGCTCAGGAGCCGACGACTATCTAACTGATGCCCCGCTACCTAAATGTGGGAGGGGGCTTGCTCCCGATGGCGGCCTGACAGCCGACCAGGATGTTGGATCAGTTCGAGTACATATCCGTTGCTGCGGTCACGGCCGCTATGGGTTCCGCCCTTACGGCGGGTCACTTTTGGAAAAGAGCCCCAAAAGTAACCAAAAGGGCTCTTGCCCCACCACTCGGCACCTCGCCTAGGCTCGGTGTGCCCGTAATCCGACAGTGATGTGGGGGGCCGCCGCCACGCGCCATCCATGGCGCGGGGCGGCTAAACCGGCATCCCTGCCGGTTTACCCCCCAAATCACTATCGGATTCCGGCCAGCGTGGTTAACGGGGCGCCTGAGATCAAGATCAAGATCAAGATCCAGATCAAGATCAAGATCTACAGCAAGAGCAAGAGCGGCTCGCTTCGCATCGTGGTTAGCGTTGTGGATACCTAGGCGCCTACAGCGGTCTGCCAGTCAGCTTGGTTGTAGCTGAGCCACGGCCATCGGGGGCAAGTTCCCTCCCGCATTTGCCTTGCTGCGTTGCAGCTGGCTCGCCACCAGGGTGTTCTTCAGCAGGTAGGCAATCGTCATTGGCCCCACACCGCCGGGCACCGGTGTGATCGCGCTGGCCACGGTGCGTGCGCTGGCGTAATCCACATCCCCCACCAACCGCGTGCCGGTCTCGGTGGTGATGCGGTTGATCCCCACATCAATGACCACTGCGCCGGGCTTGAGCCAACTGGCGTCGATCAACTGCGGTCGGCCTACGGCGGCGACGACGATGTCGGCCAAACGGCACAGCGCCGGTGCATCGACGCTGCGCGAGTGCACCACGCTGACCGAGCAGTTGGCCTGCAGCAGCAGGGTTGCCATGGGTTTGCCGACAATGTTCGAACGACCGATCACCACCGCGTGCAAGCCGCTCAAGTCGCCGCAGGTTTCGTGCAGCAGGCGCATGCAGCCGCTGGGCGTGCAGGGCGTGAGCACCTCGATGCCTTGCACCAGGCCACCGACGTTTTCGCGGTGGAAGCCATCCACATCCTTGATCGGGTCGATCGCGTGGATCACTGCCGCTTCGTCGATATGCGCCGGCAGCGGTAACTGCACCAGGATGCCGTTGACCGTCGTGTCGGCGTTCAACTGGGCAAGCAGGTCGAGCACCTGCGTCTGGCTGGCATCCTCCGGCAGCCGGTATTCCAGGGAGCGAATCCCGACTTCCTTGGCCCGCAGCAGCTTATTGCGCACGTAGACGTGGCTGGCCGGGTCATCGCCCACCAGCAATACCGCCAGGGCCGGGTAGATTTGCTGCGAGGCGAGCAGCAGGACCTCTTCGCGAACCTCGTCGAGCACCTGGGCAGAGATGGCCTTGCCGTCGATATCGCGGGCAAGCGTGGGGAGAGAGCTGGTCAAAAGCGTCACCGTTGTCTGGGGAAATAAGGCGCTGAGGGATAAGACTCCCTCAGCCATAGGCAGGCCGGAAGGCTCAGGCTACCAGTTGATGGCAGGCATACACCACCAGCACACCGGCGACCAGCGTGGCATAGGGCAGCCAGCCGGCGCGGCGCTGGCCGTCATCGGCCTGGATATACAGGTCGGTGAGCATGGCGGCAGGGAAGCGGCCCTTGTCCTGTACATAGTGGCGGTAGCAGAACACCGGCAGGATCAGCAGCGCCAACAGCAAGCCGGTGACCAGCGTGCCTGCGCCCCAGATGTCCGCGCCCAGGCCCATGCAGGCCAGGTTGACGAAACTCAGCACGCCGCCCGCCGCCAGCAGCACGGTGGGGGCTTTGTACGGGCGCACCCAGTCGGGGCGGTCCAGGCGGTGGATCCAGCCGGCATTGAGGTTGAGGAAGTTGAAGATGATGTAGCTGACGTTGGACGCCGCAAGCACGAATACGTAGTCCGACATCAGCAACAGCAGCAGGTTGAACGACAGGTCGGTCCACATCGCCGCGGTTGGCGCACCATGTTCGTTGGTGCGCCCCAAGTACTTGGGCAGCCAGCCATCCACCGAGGCCTGGTACAGGGTGCGCGACGAACCGGACATCGAGGTCATGATCGCCAGCAACGTCGCCAGCACCAGCATGATCAGCACGACATTGGCCACCACCTTGCCGCCGCCGATGCTGTCGGCCATCACCTGGCCAACGCCCATGCCGCTGTAGATCGCGGGCGAGAGCAGGCCGCTGTACACCGCGGGCGTCACGATTGCGCCACTGGCGTCGAGCACCGCCGGCGTTACCAGTTGGCCCAGCCCGAGGCTGCCTTGGAACGCCAGCGGCACCAGGGTGAACACCAGGATGCACAGCAGGCCGGCGTAGAAGATCGCCTTGAAGGTGTCGCGCTTGGGGTCCTTGAACTCACGGGTGTAGCACACCGCCGTTTCAAAGCCGTAGGTGGACCACGCCGCCATGAACAGCCCTCCGGCCATCAGTGACCAGCCGGACATATCCCACGGCCCATCGATGACTTGCCCGGCCGCGTCATGGGCCAGGGGGTACAGCGGCAGGAAGTTGGCCTGGGTCGCATCCCCGGTGAACAACGGCACCACGCCCACCAGCAGCAGCGGAATCAACGAGGTGACGCCGAGCACCAGGGTCAGGCGCGCCGACCGCAGGATGCCGCCGTGCTGCACGGCAAACACCGTGAGCAAAATCAACAAGCCAATGGCGAACGTCGCGTTGATGCGCAACGACAGGCCGCTCTTGACCCAGCCCAGGTCCAGCAGGGTCAGTTGCCAGGTGTTGATCAACGCATCGGCGGGAAACAGCGCCGTGAGGATATACCCCGCCGCCAGCCCCGAACCGATGGACAGCACCGGCGACCAGGCCAGCCAGTTGCACCACACTGACACCGGTGCGATCAGCTTGCTGTAGCGCACCCACGCCACCGCGCCGTACACCGAGGCGCCGCCGGATTTGTGCGGGAACAGCCCGGCGATCTCGGCGTAGGTGAAGGCCTGTATAAACCCGAACAGGATCGACACGATCCACACGATCCATGCCGGTTTGCCCACCGTGGCGGCGATCGCACCGATGGAGAACAACACCAGCGCGGGCACGCCACTGGCGACCCAGAAGGCCCCGCGCCAGTCGATCTTGCGGTGCAGGCTGCCCACCGAGCCGGCAGCCTGCGGTACAGCCTCGAACGTCGTCGCTTCCATCTTCGTATTCCCATGTCTGAATAGCGGTTAGGTTGGGGCAGTCAAAATGGGTTGGCACACACGTTTCGGGACGATCAGCTGCGCACCCGGCTTTTGTCCGGGTCGTAGAAAATCGCTGCGCTGACCGTGGCGCTGATGCGCTTCTGCAGGCCATCGACTTTGCCAATCTCAAGTTCAGTGCCGGGCTCGGCGCAGCTCACGTCGACCCGGCACAACGCGATATTGCTGGCCAGCAGCGGTGAGCGGCAGGCACTGGTGATCACCCCGACCTGGGCTCGGCCCTGGTACACCGGGTCGCCATGGTGGGCGGTCTCGTTGCCGCTCAGGTGCAGGCCGACCAGCTTGTGGCTGGGGTGTGCGCTGCGCCGCAGCAGGGCGTCGCGACCGATAAAGTCATCGGTCTTGCTCTTGAGCGGCACGCTGAAACCGATACCGGCCTCGAACGGATCGGTCTGGTCGCTGAACTCGTAGCCGGCGAAAATCAGCCCGGCTTCGATGCGCAGCAGGTCCAGGGCTTCCAGGCCCAGGGGCACCAGCCCCAAGGGTTGGCCGAGTTGCCAGATGCGGTCCCAGACCCGTTCGGCGTCTTCGGGCTGGCACCACACCTCAAAGCCCAGTTCGCCGGTGTAGCCGGTGCGCGAAATCATCAACGGGCAGCCGTCGAAACCGTCCAATCGACCGACCAGGAAGCGAAACCAGCCGAGGGTTTCCACACTCGGTTGCGTGGGCGGGGTCCAGACCATCTGCTTGAGCAGCTCGCGACTCAGCGGCCCCTGCACCGCCAGGTTGTGAATCTGCTCGCTGGCGGACTTGACCCACACCTTCATGCCCAGTTTCTGTGCCTGCTCGCGCAACCACACGCCGGCGTAGTCTTCGCCGCAGATCCAGCGGAAGTTGTCCGGGCCCAGGCGCAGCAGGGTACCGTCGTCGAGCATGCCGCCGTGGGCGTGGCACATCGCCGAATACACCACCTGGCCCACCGCCAGGCGCCGTATGTCGCGGGTCAGGCAGTACTGCAACAGGGCTTCGGCGTCGGGGCCGATGATTTCGAATTTGCGCAGGGCGGTCAGGTCCATCACCGCCACCCGTTCGCGGCAACCGAGGTATTCCTCGGTGACGCCGTAACCGTCGTAGCGCAGCGGCAGCCACCAATTGCGGTAGTCGGTGAAGCTGCCGGTGAGGGCGCGGGTACGTGAGTGAAACGCGGACTCACGGGTGAGGATCGGGTCGGCATCCGCCGTGGTTCGAGTGCTCATGGCGATGGAAAAACGCTCCTTCTCGCTGTAGATGCGGACATGGATATCGGTCGGGTTCCAGCCATTGGCCGGGTCAATGTCATCCGGGCACGAGGTACTGCCACACAGCAGGTCGGTCATGGCCCGCAGCAGCACATAATCGCCGGGCCGTGACCAGGGTTCATCCAGGGTCATCTGCTGGTGCGCATCGATACCGGTGTTGAAGAAGAAATTGATCGCCGGCCAGCCGTTGCGCGCCTGCACGCCATGGGGGGCGAGGACGCGGCTGAGGTTGTCGCTGCAGTTGTCGTGCCCGAAATAGCCATGGGTTTCGTAGTAGCGCGCCGCGCAGGCCAGGGCGAATGAATCGTGGCGCCCGACCGTGTCTTGCACCACCTCCAGCATCGGTTGCATATGGCGGTCGAAAAACTTCGAAAACAGCCCCGGTGCCGGGTAGGCGCTGCCGTTCAGGGTGCGCGTGACGGTCTGGTCCAGGTCCAGCTCGACGCCGCGATCCAGGGCGCGCCGGTCGAGGGCGACGAAGTCCGAACACTGGCGGCCCGCGACGTCCAGCACCTGGATGTACTGCCCTTTGGCGACGGTGTAGCCGTGGGCCGTGCCCGCCCGAAGGGTGAATTCGTCGAGTACATCGCCCAACGGCTCGGGCAGGGCCGGCAGCAGCAGCGGTGACGGATTGGCCCGCGTCACTATCAGACGCAGCTCGCTGGGCCGGTATTGCCGGTCGACGGCGGTGGCCTCGGCGGGGGCGGCGACGATCACCAGCAGCGCGTCCTCGGCGACAAACTGCCGGCTGTGGCCGGGCGGGCTGTCGGCGTCCCATAGCGAGGCCGCCAGCGGCAAGGCCTGTGCATCGATGCCGCGCCGCTGGAGCGCCTGGCCGATACGCCCAGGCACGCTGCACGCCGTTGACCCGCTCAGGCCCCAGCTCGCCAGGGCGCTGCGGCCGCCGGCGTCGAGGGCCAGCAGTGCGCAGGTTTGCCGGCCTTCGACGTCGATCACTTGCAGGCCGTCGCCGGGCTGCAAGTCGACCAGGGTCACACCGCCGGCGGCCACGCGGTAGCGTTCCAGGTTCGGCGCGCGGGCAAACAGCCCGGGTTCGCGGGGATGGGAAACACGCGGTGCATTCATCATCAGCCGACCGACTTGATGGGGGTCGCGGGCTCGCCCAGGTACGCCGCCATCGAGTCATCCAGGGCCTGCAACCACGGCGTGTGGTGCGGCGGCGACTGGGTGCCGGTCATCAGCGAGCGATAGGACTTGTCGCGATAGCCCATGATGTTTTCCGCCTTGTCGTGCTTCCAGTGCAGGAAGGTTTCGTTGACGGCGGCGATGTCGAAATTCGGGTAGTCGGTGGCGTCCACCAGTTGCTGGATATAGGCGCCCTGGTACTCGAACATCTGCTGGTTGGTTTCCAGGGCCTGTTCCCGTGCGTGCCACGCTTGGCTGTCGGCGACCATGTCGGCGTGGCCGGGCAGTTGAATGCGCCCGAGGATCACGTCGCGGGCATACCAGGCCTGGGCGTCGAACATGTTGAAGGAGTACCACTGGTCCTGCATGCCGAGGTAGATCAGGCGGGGATTGGGTTCCCAAAACACGCCCTTGTAGAGATTCATCGGCCACAGGCGGTTGTCGGTCTTGAGGCTCAGTGCATCGGGCAGGAACGGGAAGTGGTGCTTGTAGCCGGTGCACAGGATCACCGCGTCGATGTGCTTGCTGCTGCCATCGACAAAGTACGCGCGGTTGTTTTCCAGGCGCTGGAGCAGCGGTTTTTCTTCCCAGTTATCCGGCCAGGCATAGCCCATGGGCGCGCTGCGGTAGCAACTGGTGATGCTGCGCGCGCCGTATTTGTAGCATTGCGAGCCGATGTCCTCGGCCGAATAGCTGCTGCCGACGATCAGCAGGTCCTTGTCCTTGAACTCCAGCGCCTCGCGAAAATCGTGGGCATGCAGGATGCGCCCGGCGAACTGTTCGAAGCCTTCGAAGTACGGCACCTTGGGCGTGGAGAAGTGGCCGCAGGCGTTGATCACGTAGTCGAATGCTTCACAGGTCAAGGTGTCGCTGGTGTAGTCGTGGGCGTAGAGGGTGAAGCGCTGGCTCTGTTCGTCGAAGGTGACTTGGCGCACCACATTGTTGAAGCGGATGTAGTCGCGCACGCCGGCCTTTTCCACGCGGCCCTTGATGTAGTCCCACAGCACTTCACGCGGCGGGTAGGAACCGATGGGCCGGCCGAAATGCTCTTCGAAGGTGTAGTCGGCGAACTCCAGGCATTCCTTGGGGCCGTTGGACCACAGGTAGCGGTACATGCTGCCGTGCACCGGCTCGCCGTTCTCGTCGAGGCCGGTGCGCCAGGTGTAGTTCCACATGCCACCCCAGTCCTGCTGTTTTTCAAAGCACACCAGCTCAGGGATGGCGGCGCCTTTGTCGCGGGCCGACTGGAACGCGCGAAGTTGCGCCAGGCCGCATGGGCCGGCACCGATGATTGCAACACGTAGGGTCATGAGCGTGCCTCCTGAAGGTTTCAGCGAAAGATCACTGTCTTGTCCTGGTTGATGAACACCCGGTGTTCCAGGTGGTATTTCAGGGCTTTGGAAAGGGCCACGGTTTCGGTGTCGCGGCCGATGGCGACCAGCGAGTCGGGCAGGTGGGTATGGTCGACGCGCTGGATTTCCTGCTCGATGATCGGGCCTTCATCCAGGTCGCTGGTGACGTAGTGGGCGGTGGCGCCGATCAGCTTGACGCCACGGTCATAGGCTTGGTGATACGGCTTGGCGCCCTTGAACCCTGGGAGGAACGAGTGATGGATATTGATCGCCCGGCCCGACAGTTGCTGGCACAGGCCGTCGGACAGGATCTGCATGTAGCGCGCGAGCACCACCAGGTCGGTCTGGGTGTCTTCGACGATGCGCATCAGCTCGGCTTCCTGGCCGGCCTTGGTGTCCTGGGTGATCGGCAGGTAGATGAAGCGGATGCCTTCGCGTTCGGCCATCGCCCGCAGGTCCAGGTGGTTGGAGACCACGGCGGTGATGTGCATGTCCATCTCGCCCTTGCGGTGGCGGTAGAGCAGGTCGGTGAGGCAGTGGTCGAACTTGCTGACCATCAGCAGCACGCGGGTCGGTTGGCGCGAGCTGAACAACTGCCAGTGCATGTCGAAGCCACCGGCCAGGTCGCCGAGGCCTTTGCGCAGGGCGCCGATGTCGCCGCTCACGCCGGTGTTGAAACGGAACACCGCGCGCATGAAAAACTGCCCGGTGAACTCATCGTCGAACTGCGCCAGCTCGCTGATGTAGCACTGCTGTTGGGCCAGGCACGCGCTGATCGCGGCGACGATCCCGGACGCCGCCGGGCAGGTGATCTTGAGAATGTAATGTTCGCGGGAGGCGTCCATCGAAAGCTCCTGAGTTCAGTGAAGGAAGGCTCAGCCCTTGGCCGTACGCTTGGTTTTCTGCGGGTCGTCGAAGGGCAGGGCGTGGGTGCTGGCGCTGGCCTCAAGGCTGCCGCGAACCTGCAAGGCAATACCGGGTTCGGAACAGGCGACGCTCATGCGCGCGATGGCCATCGAGCGTTTGCTCAGGCGCGAATACATGCCGCAGGTGATCACGCCGACTTGCTGGTTGCCCTGCCACAAGGTGTCGCCGGCCTCGGCGGCGCGGACGCCCTCAAGCAGCACGCCGGTGATTTTGAAGCGCTCCTGGCCGCGCAGGCGCAGGTGTTCTTCGGCGCCACGGAAGGCGTTCTTGCCAGGTGAAACAGTGAAATCCAGGCCCATTTCCCAGAGGGTGTCGCCGGCCTTCTGGTCGGCGAAGGGGTACATCTGCGAGTTGTCGTAGGGGAAAAACATCAGCGAGCTTTCCACCCGCAGCCAGTCCAGGGCGGTGAAGGCGCAGGGGATGATCCCCAGGCTCGCGCCTTGTTCGAGGATGCTGTCCCACAGGAACGGCGCATCGGCGGCCTTGCAGAAAATCTCATAGCCACGTTCGCCGGTGTAGCCGGTGCGCGAGATCATCACCGGGCGGTCGAACAGGCGGGTTTGCAGGTGGTGGAAGTACGCCAGTTGGCGGATGCCCGGCACGTGTTCGGCGAGGAAATCCACCGCCAGCGGACCTTGCAGCGACAGGTCGTGCAGGTCGTCATCGAACAGCACCGCCACTTGCCGGCCCTGGGCCGAGCGCACGAGCATTTCATGCCCGGTGCCGGCGCCATGCACCACCATGAACGCGTTGGGGCCGGTGCGGTAGACGATGCAGTCATCGACGAACTTGCCGTCCTCGTCGAGCATCGAGGCATACACCGATTTGCCCGGGTAGAGCTTGGCGATGTCGCGGGTGGTAGCCCACTGCAACAGGCTCTCGGCGTGGGGCCCCACGTAATGGACTTTTTTCAGGCCGGACACGTCCATCAGGCCGGCGCGGGTGCGGATCGCCTGGTGGTGGTCGGCGAGGTCACTGCTGTAGGTCCAGGCAGTGCCCATGCCGTTCCAGTCTTCGAGGTTCGAGCCGAGGGCGCGGTGCCGGTCGGCCAATGCAGAAATACGCCATGAGTGGGTCATGTGAGGTTCCTTGTCGTAGAAGAAGGGGCATCAGGCCTGTGGGTCGAACTGGCTCAGCCACTCGACCAGCGTGTGGCGGTAGCGGGTCATGCCCTTGTAGTCGGCGATGGGGTCGGGCAGGTCGCGCAGCACGCGGTGCAGGCGACAGCCCCAGCCGGGCTGCGTGACCAGCTCGTCCAGGCTGATCAGGTAGGTGCGGATGCTGAACATCACCGCGTGGCTGCGCGGCAGGCGCGCCATCACTTGCAGCTCGACCCGCAGGTGCACCTGCTGGCCGACGTTCTGCGCGGTGATCCGGCCGCGATCGGCGCCCCATTCATGGAAGGTTTCCGGCGACGAATCCAGGCGCGGGTTGATGGTCAGGGTCCAGTTCAAGCGCCGTACCGGCTGGCCGACCTGCAGGTTGAGCAGGTACTTCAGCGCCCGTTCGAACACGCCCATCTGATGGGCCATGGGCACCGGTGCGTGCCATTGCTTGAAACTCATGCCGGCGTCGAACGCCAGCGACCAGTCGGCCGGGCTGGTGACCAGGCCGGCGTCCATGTACAGGTCGCCGTCGCGCTGGTCGAGCAGGGCGAAATCCCCCTGCACCTGGCGGCCGATGTACTCCAGCGGCGCACAGGGCAGGCTGCTGGCATCGCCGAAGATGAAGGCCTGGTCGATGTCCAGCAGGTGGTTGCGCCACTGCCAGCGCTCGCCGTTTTGCGTCAGGCTGAACGACTGCGGGTAGTCGGCGGCCAGGTGTTCCATGATCATCTGCAGCGCATCCCAGGCCGCCACTTGCATGTGGGGCATCACCAGGTAGCGGCGTGGGTCCTTGTCCAGCACCAGGGCGCGCTCGGCCATTTCCGAGCGGTAGTGCTCGTCGATGTCGAAGGCGTGCTCATAGATCGAGCCGGGGTCGCGGGAGATGGCCGGTTCGATGTTTACCGAGTACAGGTAGCTGTCCTCGATAAAGGGAAAGGGGAAACGCCGGATCGCTGCCGGGCTGTTGCGAAAGCTGAAATCGTCGCGATAGCTCAGCACGGGGCTCGTTTGCAGGGGCATGGCACTCACTCCTATAGGTCCAGCGAAACGCAGGGGCCGCTGCCGCGCGAGACGCAGGGCATCAGAAAGTCGGCCTGCTCGGCCGGGCTGAGGAAGCTGTCGCGGTGTTCGATGGCGCCGCCCTGGTGGCGCGTGATGCACTGGCCGCAGACTCCGCCACGGCACAGGTTGGGCACCTGTAGTCCGGCGTGTTCCAGGGCTTCGAGCAGGCTTTGCTCGGCCTCGACCCGCAGGCGTCGGCCGCTGCGCAGCAGCTGCAGGTCGAATGGCTGGCCGGGTTGTGCGCCCTTGAAGGCTTCCGAATGCACACGCCTGCTCGGCCAACCGAGGCGTGTGGCGTGTTGCTCAACCGCCTCGAGCAAGGGCTGCGGGCCACAGGTGTAGACGTGGCTGCCCAGCGGCCGGTTGCCGAGGATTGGGTTAAGGTCCGGGCGCCGGTCGTAGGTGTGCAGGCGCGGGCCGAGACGCTGTTGCAGCTCGTCGAGATAGGCGTCGCTGAGGCCCCGGCGGAACAGGTAATGCAGCTCGAAGTTGGCCTGCTGTTGTTCCATCGCGGCGATATAGGCCATGAACGGCGTGATCCCGATCCCGGCGGCGATGAGGATATGCAGGTGCGCGGTGCCATGGGGCGCGAACAGATTGGCCGGTGGTGAAATCTGCAGGGTGTCGCCGACCTGCACCTGCCTGTGCAGGTACTGCGAGCCACCGCGCGAGGCATCTTGCAGGCGCACGGCGATGCGGTAGTGCTGGGTGTGCGCCGGGTCGCTGGTGAGTGAATAGGCGTTGCGCACCGTGCCCTCGCCCAGCGGCAGGTGCACCTGCACGTGGCTGCCGGGCGAGAAGCCGGGCAGGCTGCCCGTGGCGGGCGTCAGGGTGAATTCGCGCACCACCGGCGTGAGCATGCGTGCGGCGCTGACCTGGACGTTGAGGGCCGCGCTCATGGCTGGAACCCCGCGTAGGGTTGGTCGGGGTTGATGCACACGCCGAGATACGCCCCCAGGCGCCGGGAAAAATGCGTGCGGACCTCCAGCCCGACGTGGCAGCCGATGCAGTTCAACAGCGGCTCCGGCCCGGCCGCCTGGGTCAGGCCGCAGTGTGCGCAATACACCTGGCGCAGGCCGGGGATGCAGGTCATGTCGATCTCGTCGTGTTCCAGGCCAGCGACGCGGGCCTCGCCGTGCACACGCCAGATAAAGGCTTCGTCGCCCAGCAGGTAGAGCCGGCAGCCCACGGTGGCGCTGGCCAGCGCCTGTTGCAGGCGTCGCGCAAACTCGGGGTGTTCGCCGTTCAACAGCACGGGCATGTGCAGTTCGCTGATGAACGCTGCGCTGGCGGCGGCTGATTGCATCACCACGATGGGGCGGCTGCGGGTAGGCGTCATGCGGGCTCTCCACGGTGTGTGTTTGTTTCCTGTTGGGAGAGATACTTTCCTATGGGGAAAATCTTCTCAATCTGGAAAAAGGGCTATGCCTTTGGAGATAAGCCTTGCGCGCCGGCCATTCGGGGCATGGAAGTTGCTGGGCCTTTCGACCACACAGAGCAACCGGACGGGGAGTTATCAAAGAGTGCTGACACGACCAAAAGGCTGGCCGCTCTGGTTGGGGCCTGTACGCGCCGAACAGGCGCGCAGCGTGCGCAGGTTGTTGGCCGGGTTGCCCCTGCACGCTGACGGTGCCTTGTCGGGTTTCCTGGACCGTTTCGACGCACTGCTGCCGCCTGCCCGGCTTAACCTGATCCTCGGCGGCGAAGACCTGGGCCCGACGCGGCGAGGGTGGGTCGACGGCTGCCAGGCGGTCGCGCGTTGCCCCTGGCGCGACGCCAGCGTGACGGACGCTCCCCAAGCCTGCGGACCTTGCCGGCAACGGGGCGTGCACCGTCTGGTGTGCGCCTTGCCCGAGGGTGAAAAGGGCGCATTGCTGCTCGACACCCCCCGGCGCGCCGGTGCCAGTTGGCGCCAGTTACTGGAAGAGGCGGCGCAGGCGGTAGGCGTGAGCGTACGCCTGCGCAGCCACAACCGTGAGCAGCAGCGCAAACAGGCGACCTCCCGCCACGGCGCCCTGGCCCGTGAGCTGCACGATTCGGTGGCGCAGCAGTTGGGCTACCTGTCGTTCCAGGCCCATGGATTGCAGTCGCAGCTGGGCGAGCCGGCACTGCAGGACTTGTGCACCGGCCTGAGCCAACTGCAACGCCAGGTGCGCGAGCTGATCACCAGTGCGCGTCTGACCATGGACGGGCGCTCGCTGCGCCAGGCCCTGGCCGATTCGGTCGCGGAGTTCTCGCGGCGCTGCATCATTGTCTTCGAACTCGACAACCGCCTGGCCGACGACGCCCTGAGCCCGGAAACCGAATTGCAGATCCTGCAGATCATTCGCGAGGCCCTGGCCAATGCGGTGCGGCATTCCCACGCGCGCCACGTGCGCATCGAACTGCGCCAGACCCAGGACGGCGACGCCTCGGTGTCGGTGGAAGACGATGGCATCGGCTTGATCCCGGCCTGCGACGAGCACAACCATTTCGGCCTGGCGATTATCCGCGAGCGCGCCGCCAGCATCGGCGCACGGCTGAGCATAGAAGCGATCCGCCCGCACGGGGTGCGCGTGCACCTTGGCCTGCGCCGCCACCACGATCTGCCACAGGGGAGTCTCGATGGACTGCACGACCTTATTACTGATCGATGATCACCCGTTGTTTCGCAAGGGCCTGGCGCAGTTGTTCGATGCCAGCGGCGACTTCGAAGTGGTGGGGCAGGCGGCCAGCGGCCGCGAGGGCATCAACCTGGCCGTGAGCCTGACGCCGCAACAGGTGCTGCTGGATTTGCACATGCCCGGCCTCAGCGGCTTGCAGGTGCTGGACGAACTGCGCCAGTTGCGCCTGGATTGCCAGGTGGTGGTGCTCACCGCCTCCATGGACCGCGCCGAGTTGCTCACGGCCTTGCGCCTGGGCGCCAGCGGTTATGTGCTCAAGGAAACCGAGCCGGATGCGTTGCTGGCGTATATGCGCAACTGTCACAAGGGCGCGATCGTGCTGGACTCGAGCCTGATTGCCTTGCTCGCCGACCAGGCCGAGCCCACGCAAGCGTGTGAGGCTGCGGGCAGCGAAAACCTTACCGAGCGCGAAGGCCAGACCCTGGCGCTGATCGCCGCCGGCATGAGCAACAAACAGATCGGCCGGGAGCTGGGGATCAGCGACGGCACGGTGAAAATCTACGTGCGCAGCCTGTTGCAGAAGCTCGGCCTGCATTCGCGCCTGGAGCTGGCGGCCTGGGTGCACAGCGGCGCCTTGATGAAACACGAGGAGCGCCACTAGATGAGGGACAGCCCCGAAGCGTTTGCGCCCCCGCCGATTGACCTGATGGATTGCTTTCCCGCCGCCTTATTGCAACTGCGCGACAACGGCCAGATCGCCCACTTCAACCTGGCCTGGGCCGAGTTGATGGGCCCGCCGGGCGCGGAGCGCAACCTGATGGACTACGTGCACCAGGAAGACCGCCCGCTATGGCGCCAGGCCTTGAATGAACTGCGCCGCCGCCCCGACACCTCATTCAACCAGCGCCTGCGCTTTGTGCACCCCAGTGGCGAACTGCGCTGGTTCGAGATCAGCCTTAAGCGCGGCCCCCAAGGCTTCTATTTGGTGGCCGGGGACGTTACTGCCCACAAGCGCCGCGAAATCGCCTGGCAGGCCAGCCAGCGCAGCAGCATGAGCTTGCTCGACAGCATGCCGGGCCTGATCTATCGCGGCCGCAACAACCGCGACTGGACCATGGAATTCGTCAGCGCCGGCTGCCTGCAACTCACCGGCTACCCTGCCGAACGCCTGGTGGACAACCATGAGTTCACCTACAACAGCCTGATCCTGGCGCAGGACGCTGACTACGTATGGCGCGAGGTGCAATATGCGTTGTCACGGCAGGAGCCGTTCGAGCTCAATTACCGGATTCGCTGCGCCGACCGGTCGATCAAGCACGTGTGGGAGAAGGGCGTGGGGATTTATGCGGATACCCGTGAAGTGCTGGGGATCGAGGGGGCGATTTTCGAGCGCAAGAGTTGACGGATAAACGCACCTCAAATGTGGGAGGGGGCTTGCCCCGATGAGGGAGTGTCAGTGAATGCATCTTTAACTGACACAACGCTATCGGGGGCAAGCCCTAATGCCAGTCAGTTAAGCGTACATCGCCTCCTGTAGGAGCGAGCTTGCTCGCGAAAAACGTCAACGATAACGCGTGCTTCCTGAATGAACGCGGCGCCTGTGAGTTTTTCGCGAGCAAGCTCGCTCCTACAAAAAGCCTTAACTGACTGGCATTAGGGCAAGCCCCCTCCCACATGGGATTCAATGCGCGCCTGCGGCCTTGTTCAGATCACTCTCCGCCCACTGCGTATACACACACGCATCCGCCGTCGCCCAGCGCACACGCACCGGGTCGCCGGCCTTGAGGGGCATGCCCGCAGCGGACAGCGCCTTGACTGTCATCGATGTGCCGCCGAGGGTTTTCACTGTGCAGGTCTGGCTTTCGCCGAGGAACAGCACCTCACCCACAATCGCCGACACTTCATTCCAGCCCGCCGCCAGCGGTTGCTCAGCGGCCTGTTCGACACTCAGCGCCAGGGCTTTTTCCGGGCGTACCATCAGCAGCACATCCTGCTCGGTGTGCAGGCCGCTGGTCAGGCGGATCGACACGGATCGGCCTTCGAACGCCGCCGCCGCGTTGCCCTGGGCCTTGAGCTTGAGGAAGTTGGAGTTGCCGAGGAACGACGCCACGAACGCGTTCGGCGGGTTCTGGTACAGGTCGAAGCCGCTGCCCAGGCCGACGATCTTGCCGTGGCTGAAAATCGCGATGCGCTGGGACAGGCGCATGGCTTCTTCCTGGTCGTGGGTCACGTAGACGATGGTGATGCCCAGGCGCCGGTGCAGTTGGCGCAGTTCGTCCTGCAGGTCTTCGCGCAACTTCTTGTCGAGGGCGCCGAGGGGTTCGTCCATCAGCAGGATGCGGGGTTCGTACACCAGCGCGCGGGCGATGGCGACCCGTTGCTGTTGGCCGCCGGACAATTGCGAAGGGCGGCGATGCGCAAATTGCTCAAGCTGCACCAGCTTGAGCATGGCGTCGACGCGCTTTTCGCGTTCAGCGCTGGCCAGTTTGCGAATCGCCAGGGGGAAGGCGATATTGTCGCGCACCGACAAATGCGGGAACAGCGAGTAACGCTGGAACACCATGCCGATGTCGCGTTTGTGCGGCGGTACGTTGACCAGTGATTGGCCGCTGACCAGGATCTCGCCGCTGCTCGGTGTTTCGAAGCCGGCGAGCATCGACAGCGTGGTGCTTTTGCCCGAGCCGCTGGAGCCGAGGAAGGTGAGGAATTCGCCGTCCTGGATGTCCAGCGAGATATTGTCCACGGCAGCGAATTCGCCGTAGTGCTTGTTCAGGTTGCGCAGGCTGACCAGGGGTTGGCCATGGCTCTGCGCGACATCGTTGATCACTGCACTCATGTTCTTCTCCTCGGCGCTCAAGCGCGGGTTTCGGTACGCCGGCGAACGGCGGCGGCAATCACCATGACCAGCACCGAGAGGCCGATCAGCAGCGTCGACGCGACGGCGATCACAGGCGTCAGGTCCTGGCGCAGGGTGGTCCACATTTTTACGGGAAGGGTTTGCAGGGTCGGGCTGGCCATCATCACGCTGAGCACCACTTCGTCCCACGAGACCAGGAAGGCGAACAGCGCACCGGCGACCATCCCCGGACGAATCGCCGGAAAGGTCACCTTGAACACCGCCTGCAACCGCGAGGCGCCGCAGATCACCGCCGCGTCTTCGATCGACTGGTCGAACAGTTTCAGCGAGTTGATGATCGAGATGATGGTGAACGGCAGCGCCACGATCACATGGCTGACCACAAAGGCGAACATCGTGCCGGTGTAGCCAAGCTTCAGGAACAGCGCGTACACCGCCACGGCGATGATCACCAGCGGCACGATCATCGGCAGGGTGAACAGGCCGTAGAGCAATTCACGGCCGGGGAAGCGCCCGCGCACCAGGGCAAAGGCGGTGGGCAGGCCGAGGGCGACGGCGAATACGGTGGTCAGCACGGCCACCTTGAGGCTGGCCATGGCTGCGTTCATCCAGTCGGCGTTGGAGAAGAACTGGCCGTACCATTTCAGCGTCCAGCCCGGCGGCGGGAACACCAGCCATTGCGACGAGCCGAACGACAGCAGCACGATGAACACGATCGGCAGCAGCAGGAACAGGCCGATCAACCCGGTGGTGGTGTAGAGGCCCAAGCGCATCCTGCGGCTCATGGCATTGGGGGTCAGGAGCATGACGGCTTACCTCGCGTTGCTGGCGCCAACCGGGGATTCCGGCTGAAGCTTCAGGTAGAAGTAGAACAGCACCAGAGTGATGAAGATCAGCAACGCGGCGCCGGCACTGGCCAGGCCCCAATTGAGGAACGATTGCACCTGCTGGATGATGAACTCGGGCAGCATCATGTTCTGCGCACCGCCGAGCAGTGCCGGGGTGACGTAGTAACCGAGGGACATCACGAACACCATCAGGCCGCCGGAGAACAACCCCGGCCGGCACAGCGGCAGGAACACGCGGAAGAAGTTGGTCCACGGGCTCGCGCCGCAGATCGAGCCGGCCTGCAGGATCATCGGGTCGATGGCCTGCATGGTCGCCTGCAATGGCAGCACGATGAACGGGATCATGATGTAGCTCATGCCGATCACCACGCCGGTGAGGTTATGCACCATCTCCAGGGGCACATCGATGATGCCCATGGCCATCAGCGCCTTGTTGATCACCCCGGAGGCTTGCAGCAAGACCAGCCAGGAGTAAGTGCGGGCGAGCAGGCTGGTCCACATCGACAGCAGCACAATATTCAGGATCCAGCGTCCCCAGCCGCGCGGCACCAGGGTGATCGCCCAGGCCAGCGGAAAGCCCAGCAGCAGGCTGAACAGGGTCACCAGGCCCGCCACCGAAAAGGTGTTGAGCAGCACCCGTGCATAGGCCGAGTTGGCGAACAGCTGTTCATAGTTGCCCAGGCCCGGCACCGGCTCCAGCACACCGCGCAGCAGCAGGCCGATCAGCGGCGCCAGGAAGAACAGGCCGAGGAACAGCAGGGCCGGGATCAGGTTGCTCGAGCCCCGCCAGCGCTGTGCCAGGGACGGCGCCCCGGCCTTGGGCGAAACCGCGCCGGCAGCGCCGAGGGCGCTCCCGGTCGGTGTGGTTGCCGTCATTTTCATTTGACTAGCCATTCATTCCACCGTGTCGCAATGGCCGGACCGTTCTTGGCCCAGTAGGCGAAATCGAGGGTGATCTGGTCCTTGACGTAGGCAGTCGGCAGGTTCGGCGCGAGCACCGAATCCAGGCGCTGCACGCTGTCGATGTTCACCGGTGCGTAGGCGGTCAGGTTGGAGAAATCTGCCTGGCCCTTGGCGCTGCTGGCGTTGGCCAGGAACTTCATCGCCGCCGCTTTGTTTTTCGATCCTTTAGGCACGACGAGGATGTCGGCCATGACCAGGTTCTGCTTCCAGCTCACGCCCACGGGCGCGCCGTCTTCCTGCAGGGCGTGGATGCGACCGTTCCAGAACTGGCCCATGCTGACTTCGCCGGAGGCCAACAACTGTTGCGACTGCGCACCGCCGCCCCACCAGACGATGTCTTTCTTGATGGTGTCGAGTTTCTTGAAGGCGCGGTCCAGGTCCAGGGGGTAGAGCTTGTCGGCCGGGACGCCGTCGGCCAGCAGCGCCAGTTCGAGCACGCCGGGGCTTGGCCATTTGTAGAGGGCGCGCTTGCCGGGGTAGGTCTTGGTGTCGAACAGCGCGGTCCAGTCCTGGGGCTTGCCGGCGCCGAGCTTGCCTTCGTTGTAGCCGAGCACGAAGGAGAAGAAGAACGAGCCCACGCCATGGTCGGAGACGAAGCGCGGGTCGATCTTGTCGCGCTGGATCACCGAGAAGTCGAGGGGTTCGAGCAGGCCTTCGGCGGCGGCGCGCAAGGCAAAGTCGGCCTCGACATCCACCACGTCCCACTGCACGTTGCCGCTTTCGACCATAGCCTTGAGTTTGCCGTAGTCGGTGGGGCCATCCTGGACCACGGTAATGCCGCTGGCCTTGCTGAACGGGTCGGCCCAGGCCTGCTTCTGCGCATCCTGGGTGCTACCGCCCCAGCTCACGAAATTGACGCTTTCGGCCGCCATGGCCGCGTGAGTGGCCGTGGCCAATAAACCCGCGAACAGCACTGCGGTTGCACGTTTGTTCAACACCATTTTCACGCCCTCATTTGTTTTGTTATTGAGCGGGCTTGGTAATGCCCGCCTATCGGGAGCAGTAGGTCCATCCGGGGCCTCTAATCGAGGCCCCAAAAGGCGACCGTGCCAAGGGCTGTTATTGGTGCTCTCCCTGGCGGGCGCACTTGGCGGAAGCGTTCGGTCTATGGAATATCATATTATGGTATTCCAAACTTTGTGCAAGCATTTTGCCTTACCGGTTATCCGTCATTCGGTGAAGGGAATGCTCTCGACCACCTCCAGGTCGTAGCCGGTCAGCCCGGCGTATTTGAGGGGCGGGCCGAGGTGACGCAACTTGCCGACGCCGAGGTCCTGCAAGATCTGCGCCCCGGTGCCCACTTCGGAATAGATGCGCGACTGCGAGCGGTTGAACTGACGCGGTGCCTGGGTCAGTTGCGGCACGCGTTCCAGCAGCGCCTGGGACGACTCATGGTTGGCCAGCACCACCACCACGCCGCTGCCTTCAGCGGCGACACGTTGCAAGGCCGCCCACAGCGTCCAGTTGGACGGGCCGCTGTAGTCGGCACCGACCAGGTCGCGCAGCGGGTCGATCACATGCACGCGCACCAGCGCCGGGGTATCGCGGCGCAACTGGCCCATCACCATGGCCATGTGCACGCCGCCGTCGATGCGGTCTTCAAAGGTGATCAGGCGGAACGTGCCGTGCACCGTGGGCAGGTCGCGTTCGCCGATGCGCACCACGGTGCGTTCGGTGCTGAGGCGGTAGTGGATCAGGTCGGCGATGGTGCCGATCTTGATGCCGTGCTTGCGCGCGAAGATTTCCAGGTCGGGGCGGCGGGCCATGGTGCCGTCGTCGTTCATCACTTCGACGATCACCGACGCCGGGGTGTGCCCGGCCAGGCGCGCCAAGTCGCAGCCGGCTTCGGTGTGGCCGGCGCGCGTCAACACGCCGCCATCCTTGGCGCGCAACGGGAAGATATGCCCCGGCTGCACGATGTCGGCCGGCCCGGCATTGACATCTACGGCCGCTGCCACGGTGCGTGCGCGGTCGGCGGCGGAGATGCCGGTAGTCACGCCGCTGGCGGCTTCGATGGACACGGTAAACGCGGTGCTGAACACGCTGCCATTGCTCGGCACCATCTGTTCCAGGCCCAGGCGCTGGCAGTGTTCGTCGGTGAGGGTCAGGCAGATCAGGCCACGGGCTTCGCGAGCCATGAAACTGATAGTCTCGGCGGTACAGCAGGCCGCAGGCAGCAACAGGTCGCCTTCGTTTTCCCGGTCTTCGTCGTCCACCAGGAGCACCATCTTGCCTTGGCGGTAGTCTTCGATGATGTCTGCGATGCTGTTGAAGGACATGGAGAGTGCTCGATTTGTTGGTTGTATGTATTATGGTATACCACAAAAACTCAACAAGAGGATGTCACGATGAAGGCCTACTGGATTGCGCATGTGGATGTGTCCGATGCCGAGCAATACACGCAGTACACCCAGCGCGCGCCGGCGGCGTTTGCGAAGTTTGGCGGGCGGTTCCTGGCCAGGGGCGGGCGCAGCGAGGCAATGGAAGGCGGGCCGGCACGGCAGCGTAATGTGGTGATTGAGTTTGAGAGCTATGAGCAGGCGGTGGCGTGTTATGAGTCCGCTGAATATCAGGAGGCGAAGGCGCACCGTGAAGGGGCGGGGCTGGCGCAGATCATCATTGTGGAAGGGCTAGCACCCTAGGTCATCAGGCCGAACATGGGCCAAATGTGGGAGGGGGCTTGCTCCCGATAGAGGTCTGTCAGCTACAAGGATGCTGACTGATACACCGCTATCGGGAGCAAGCCCCCTCCCACATTTTGATCCGTGTTTAGCCGTGAGATCAGCGGATAAAGTGGATCTTGCCGCTGTCGTCATTACCGATATAGATGCCATACACCCCAGCCTGGCGTTCCTCGATATACCGTTCGAGAATCTGCCGGATCGCCGGGTAGTAGATGCTCTCCCAGGGAATCTCCTCGGGCGCGAAGAACTTGTAGTCGAGGGTTTCCGGGCCGAACTGGCCGGTGATCTCCAGCGCGATGGCGCGGAAGATGATGTACACCTCGCTGATCCTGGGCACGCTGAAGATCGAGTAGGGCGAGAGGATCTCGGCGCGTACGCCGCTTTCTTCCCAGACTTCACGCAACGCCGCCTGCTCAGTGGTTTCGCCACCTTCCATAAAGCCGGCAGGCAAGGTCCAGGTGCCCGGGCGGGGCGGGATCGCCCGTTGGCACAGCAGGTATTTGCCGTCCTGCTCGATGATGCAGCCGGCGATGATCTTGGGGTTGATGTAGTGGATATAGCCGCAGCCCCGGCACATCAGGCGCTCATGGGTATCGCCCGGTGGCAGCTGGTGACCGAGGTCACTGCCGCCGCATGTCGGGCAAAAACTGGGGCTGGCCAAGGTCAGTGACCTATGCGCGGTTCTTTCAGCGCGATGGGCAGGGTGATTTCCGGAATCTTGCCGGTTTCTTCCTGTTTGCGCTTGAGGTAGTCCAGGGCCACAGCGGCGGCGGCGCGCACGTGATCGACGCAGGCCTGGTGGGCCGCCAGCGGGTCGCCGCTCTTGATCGCCTGGACCATGCGTTCCATTTCCTGGTTACTGGTGCCGCGACGGTTTTCCTGGGACACCGAGGTGGCGCGCAGGTAGCTGATGCGCGCTTGCAACTGGCGCAACTGGGTGGCCGCCACATGGTTGCCCGAACCTTCAAGCAGCACGTCGTAGAAGCCCTGGACCGAGTCGATGACCTGTTGCAGCTCACCGTCCTTGAGGGCCTTGCGGTTTTCTTCCAGGGCTTTTTCCAGGGCTTTGATGTCCTTGGCCTTGGCGCGCAGGGTAAACAGCTGCACGATCAAGCCTTCGAGCACGCAGCGCAGTTCATAGATGTCGACGGCGTCGGCCAGGGTGATGATCGCCACCTGCGGGCCCTTGGCATCGGCGAATTCCACCAGGCCTTCGGACTCCAGGTGACGCAAGGCTTCGCGTACCGAGGTGCGGCTGACGCCGAGGCGGTCGCACAGGTCGCGCTCCACCAGGCGGTCACCGGGCAGCAGTTGGAAGTTCATGATGGCGCTGCGCAGTTTTTCCAGCACGATTTCGCGCAGGGTGACCGGGTTGTGATTGACCTTGAAGCTGTCGTCGAGGGGCGCGCGTTTCATGGGGTCTGCTCTGAATTTAGCGGTTAACTGGAGGCCTCGGCCGGCCGGGGCCGATTGAGGGCCGAAAATCGTGCCCAAGTTTATCATGCTGCGTTCCTTAAGCGACAAACCCTCACGGCCCCCGCGCGCCTCAGGCCAGGGCCGGCAGCGGGCCCAGCTTGCCCTTGTGGTAGATCATCGGCGTGACCGGCTCCTTGGGCAGGATCAGGTTCTTTACCGCGCCGACGATGATCGCGTGATCGCCGCCGTCGTATTCGCGCCACAGTTCGCACTCAATGATCGCCGTGGCCTTGGCCAGCAGCGGGTTGCCCAACTCGCTCAGGTGCCACTCGATGCCCTTGGCCTTTTCCTTGCCTTTGCTGGCGAAAGCATAGGCCTCGGCGGTCTGGTCGGCGGACAGCAAGTGGATCGCGAAGCGCTTGCTGTCGCGCAGGATCGGGTAGGTGTCCGACCCATAGTTAGGGCAGAACAGCACCAGCGCCGGGTCGATCGACAGCGCGCTGAACGCACTGGCGGTAATGCCGACGATACCGCCGTCCGGGTCGAGGGTGGTGACCACCGTGACCCCGGAGGGGAATGAGCTCATGACGTCTTTGTAAATGCCGGGTTCGATCATGGTCGGGGTCTCTTAGCGCATCACGAAAGGATCAGGCATGGGCGCCTGGGAGAGGTTGATCCACACCGTCTTCAGCTCGGTGTAGGCGAGCACCGAATCAATGCCGCTTTCACGGCCGTAGCCGCTGTTCTTGAAGCCGCCGATAGGCGCCATTGCCGACACGGCACGGTAGGTGTTGACCCAGATGATCCCCGAGCGCACGTCCCGCGCCAGGCGGTGGGCGCGGCCGAGGTCGCGGGTCCAGATGCCGGCGGCGAGGCCGAATTGCGAGTCGTTGGCGATGGCCAGCGCTTCGGCTTCGTCCTTGAAACGGATGACCGAGGCCACCGGGCCGAACACTTCTTCCTGCATGATCTTCATCGAGTTGCTGTCGCACTCGAACAAGGTTGGCTCATAGAACCAGCCTTCACCGAGGTTCTGCGGGCGTTTGCCACCGGTGCGCAGGCGCGCGCCTTCAGCGATGGCATCGGCGACCAAGCCCTCGACCACGGCCAGTTGCTGCGCGGTGGCCATGGGCCCCATTTCGCTGGCGTCGTCCTGGGGGTTGCCGATGCGGATGCGCTCGGCACGTGCCACCAGGCGCTCGACGAATTCGTCGTAGATCTCATCCTGCACCAGCAGGCGCGAACCGGACACGCAGCTCTGCCCGGACGCCGCGTAGATACCGGCAATCGCACCGTTGATGGCGCTGTCGAGGTCGGCGTCGGCAAAGATGATATTCGGCGATTTGCCGCCCAGTTCCAGGGACAGCCTGGCGAAGTTCTCCGCGCTGCTGCGCACCACGTGGCGGGCCGTGGCCGCGCCGCCGGTGAAGGCGATCTTGCGTACCAGTGGGTGGCGGGTGAGGGCGGCGCCGGTGCTGGGGCCGTAGCCGGTGACCACGTTGACCACGCCCGCTGGGATCCCGGCTTCGAGGGCCAGGCGCGCGAGTTCGAGGATGGTCGCCGAGGCGTGTTCCGACGGTTTGATCACGATGGTATTGCCCGCCGCCAGGGCCGGCGCGAGTTTGATCGCGGTCAGGTACAGCGGGCTGTTCCACGGAATGATCGCGGCGACCACGCCCATGGCTTCGTGCACGGTGTAGGCGAACAGGTCCGGCTTGTCCAGCGGCAGGGTGCCGCCTTCGAGCTTGTCGGCCAGGCCGGCGGTGTAGTGGAAAAACTCCGGCAGGTAGCTGACCTGGCCACGGGTTTCGCGGATCAACTTGCCGTTATCGCGGCTTTCGAGCTGGGCCAGTTGCTCCTTGTTGTCGGCGATCAGGTCACCCAGGCGGCGCAGCAATTTGCCCCGTGCGGTGGCGGTGAGGCCACGCCAGGCCGGGCTGTCGAAGGCGCTTTGGGCGGCCTGCACGGCGCGCTCCACATCGGCCTCATCGGCGTCGGGCAGTTGCGCCCAGGGTTCGGCCAGGGCCGGGTTGAGGCTGTCGAAAGTCTTGCCGGACAGGGCATCGACCCATTCACCGCCGATGCACATCTGGAAGCGTGCGAGTGTCATGCAACGATCCCCTTGATTGGATTGTTTTGGGCGTACACCGTGTCGAGGAAGCCCAGCAGCAGCTGGTTGACCAGGCGTGGCGATTCTACCGGCATCATATGCCGTTGCTCGGCCAGCACCGCAACGGTGGCGCCGGGAATACGATCGGCCAGTTGCCGGGCCATTTCCGGGGTTGAACCGGGGTCGAGTTCGCCGGTGGCGACCAGGGTCGGTACGCGCAAGCCCTTGAGGTCGTCGGCGCGGTACATGTCCTGGGTCGCAAACAGTTCGTAGGTAGTCAGGTAGCCCTGGGGGTCGTTGCCCGCCAGGGTTTCACGCAGGGCGGCGATCTGCGCCGGGTTGGCCGCCTGGTATTCACGGCTGAACCAGCGCGACAGCGCAGCTTCGGCATTCGCATCCGGGCCGTGTTCGGCGGCCTGGGCGGTGCGTGCGATCACGCCGGCACGCTGTTCGGGGCTGCGGTTGAACACACTGTTGAGCACTACCAGGGATGTGAGGCGCTCGGGGTAGTGCAGGGCAAACGCCCGGGCGACCAGGCCGCCCATGGAAAAACCGATCACCGTGGCCTGGGGCAATTGCAGGTGGTCGAGCAGCTCCAGCAACTGATCGGCATACCCCAGCAGCGGCGTGCCGGCGGCCGGGCGCGGGCTGGCGCCATGGCCGAGCATGTCATAGGTGATCACGCGGTAATTCGTGGCCAGGCCAACGACTTGCCCGCCCCACATTTCTTTATTCAGGCCCACGCCGTGGATCAAAACCACAGGCTGGCCTTGGCCGGTCGCCAGATAACTGGTGCCAGCCGGGGTGCGTTCAGCGGTGAGCCGAATCATGGAGCGCTCCTGCATGCTTTTTGTTTTGGCCGGTCTTGCTTACTGGGCTTTTTCAGCGGCCAGCTCTTCCAGGTCGATATAGCGGTTGCCGATACGAGGGTGCAGGCGGCCGCCATCGGCGCAGCCCAATACCACGACGATTTCATCGGCACGCGGCGAATCCTCGATGTGCATTTCCAGGGTGATGTAGTGCGAACGCAGGCCTTCGTCGTCCTTGTGCATCATCGGGATCTGGATCGAGGTGCCCGGGCCGCCGCGCTTGTTGGTGAAGCTCAGGTAGCTCTTGGCCTTGACCGCTTCACGGTAGTGATTGCCGAAGCGCAGGGTATGGATGATCGCGCTGGCGTGTTCGATCTCGCCATCGGCCCCGACCACAGCAGCCTTGCCATACGCCTCGATGTTTTCGGCGCCGCCAATGATGCCCACCAGGCGCTCGACCATCAGCGCGCCGAGGTCGGAGCAATTGGCCCGGATCTCCGGCTTGAGGTCTTCGACGAAGCCACGACCCAGCCATGGATTCTTCAGCACCACGGCGAGGCCGACCATCTTCACCGGGGTATCCGAGGCCTTGCCGCCTTCGATAAAGGTTTCTTCAACGTAGCTGACGATCTTGCGAATTTCGAAACTCATGAGCGGCTCCATCAGGTGTGGGGGAGTGGATTGCGTATGATGGTATACCATAATACGCAAAGCACAAGCGTCGCAAATGAGTTTGCGTGGGTAAGGCGATAAAGGGGGTGTGAAATTCTTCTTGGGGCGATGTTAAAAAATGTTAGATCGAAAAAATACTTCACATAATCCGTTCATTGGTGGATGATCGATCCCAATTCCAACGCGGCTCGCCGGTGTGGTGTCAGCCGCCGTTTTCCCCTGGAGTACCCCATGAATAATAAGAATGTCGGTGTGATCGGTCTGGGCGCGATGGGGCTGGGCATTGCCCGCTCGCTGTTGCGCGCAGGTTTCAATGTGCATGCCTGTGATGTACGCGAGGCGGTTACCCGGCAGTTCGCCGGCGAAGGCGGGGTGGCGTGCGCGTCGCCGGCGCAGATGGCCGAGGCCTGTGATGTGCTCATCACCGTGGTGGTCAACGCCGAGCAGACCGAGACCGTGCTGTTTGGTGAGGGCGGTGCCGTGGCGGCGCTGCGTCCCGCCAGCCTGGTGATCGGCTGTGCCACCGTGGCCCCGACCTACGCCGTGGACCTCGGCCAGCGCTTGGGCGAACACGGCCTGCTGTACCTGGATGCGCCGATTTCCGGCGGTGCGGCCAAGGCCGCCGCCGGTGAGATGACCATGATGACCTCCGGCCCGCAGGCCGCTTATGCCAAGGCCGATGCAGTGCTGGCGGGCATGGCCGGCAAGGTGTATCGCCTGGGCGACGTCCATGGTTTGGGCTCCAAGGTCAAGATCATCAACCAGTTGCTCGCCGGCGTGCACATCGCCGCCTCCGCCGAAGCCATGGCCCTGGGCCTGCGCGAAGGCGTGGACGCCGATGCCTTGTACGAGGTGATCACCCACAGCGCCGGCAATTCCTGGATGTTCGAAAACCGCGTGCCGCACATTCTCAAGGCCGACTACACGCCACTGTCGGCGGTGGATATTTTCGTCAAGGACCTCGGCCTGGTGCTGGATACCGCGCGTGCGAGCAAATTCCCGCTGCCGTTGTCGGCCACTGCGCACCAGATGTTCATGCAGGCTTCCAGCGCCGGTTTTGGCCGCGAGGACGACTCGGCGGTGATCAAGATTTTCCCCGGCATCGACCTGCCGACTGCCAAGCCCGAGCCGGTGTAAGGAACGCTTTATGACTAACCACACCACGCGCCCGTTGCTGGGCTGCATCGCCGACGATTTCACCGGCGCCACCGACCTGGCCAACATGCTGGTGCGCGGCGGTATGCGCACGGTGCAGAGCATTGGCATCCCCAGCCGCGAAGTCGCGGACGGGCTGGATGCGGACGCCATCGTCATCGCCCTCAAGTCGCGTACCACGCCGGTCGCAGAGGCTGTGGAGGAATCCCTGGCCGCGCTGGACTGGCTGCGCGAGCAGGGCTGCGAACAGATTTTCTTCAAGTATTGCTCGACCTTTGACTCCACTGCCGCCGGCAATATCGGCCAGGTCAGCGAGGCCTTGCTCAAGGCGCTGGGCAGTGATTTCACCCTGGCCTGCCCGGCGTTCCCGGAAAACGGCCGGACGATTTTCCGTGGCCACCTGTTTGTGCAGGACCAGTTGCTCAATGAGTCGGGCATGCAACATCACCCGCTGACGCCCATGGGCGACGCGAATCTGGTGCGCGTGCTGCAGAGCCAGACGCAACTGCCGGTCGGGCTGCTGCGGTACGACAGCATCGCCGCGGGCGTCGAGGCGACCCGTAAAAAAATCGCCGAACTGCGCGAGCAAGGCGTGGGCATTGCCATCGCCGATGCGCTGTCCGATCAAGACCTCTACACCCTCGGCAGCGCCTGCGCCGACTTGCCTTTGCTCACGGGTGGCTCGGGCCTGGCCTTGGGTTTGCCAGGCAATTTCCGCCGTGCCGGTAAGCTGCGCGACTTCGATGCGGCGACGCTGCCGACTATCAGCGGTGGCGAGGTGGTGCTCGCCGGCAGTGCCTCGGTAGCGACCCTCGGCCAGGTCGCGGCCTGGTGCGAGGCGGGCCGCCCGGCATTGCGCATTGATCCCATCGCCCTGGCTGCCGGTGAACCGGTGGTGGCGCAGGCGCTGGCGTTTGCCCGCGACAGCGCACACACCGTATTGATCTACGCCACCAGCACCCCCGCCGAGGTCAAGGCCGTGCAAGAGCGGCTCGGCGTCGAACGCGCCGGGGCCCTGGTGGAGAACGCCTTGGGCGAGATCGCCGCGGGCTTGCGCGAGCAAGGCGTGCGGCGTTTCGTGATCGCCGGCGGGGAAACCTCCGGCTCGGTGGTCAAGGCCCTCGGCGTCAACCTATTGCAGATTGGTGCGCAGATCGACCCTGGCGTGCCGGCCACCGTCAGCAGTTCCGCCGAGCCGCTGGCGCTGGCGCTCAAATCCGGCAACTTCGGTGGCCGTGAGTTCTTCGCCAAAGCCCTCGCGCACCTGGCCGGAGGTGCCCAGTGACTGGCATCGACGAACAGGCCCTGCGCGAAGAAATCTGCGATGTCGGCCACAGCCTGTACCAGCGTGGCTACACCGTCGGCAGCGCCGGCAATATCAGTGCGCGCCTCGACGATGGCTGGCTGATCACCCCCACCGATGTCTGCCTCGGGCGCCTCGTGCCAGGCGCTATTGCCAAGGTCAACCTGAAGGGCGAGTGGGTGTCCGGGGACAAACCGTCCAAGACCCTGGCCCTGCATCGCCAGGTGTATGACCGCAACCCCTCGGTGGGCGGTGTGGTGCACACCCACTCCACCCACCTGGTTGCGCTGACCCTGGCAGGCGTGTGGAGCGCGGAGGATATCTTGCCGCCGCTCACGCCTTACCAGGTGATGAAGGTCGGTCATATTCCCTTGATCGGCTATCAGCGTCCGGGTTCGCCCAAGGTCGCCGAGCAGGTCGCGCAGCTGGCCAACAGCGTGCGGGGGGTGATGCTCGAACGCCTGGGGCCGGTGGTCTGGGAGAGTTCGGTGGCCAAGGCCAGCTACGCCCTGGAAGAGTTGGAAGAAACCGCACGGTTGTGGTTGATGAGCAACCCCCGGCCGGCGCCGTTGGATCAGGCTGCACTGGATGAATTGCGCGAGACCTTCGGCGCGCACTGGTAACCCGCAAGACGACACGGCAAGTGCTGCCCGAGCGCCTGGTTTGACGCTCGACGGACCCGGCTTGCCTAAAAAAACAATAACAACAGGACATTCTTGAATGAGCCCACTGATTTTGATGTTGACCGCTGGCGCGGGTATCGCGCTGCTGCTGTTTCTGGTCCTCAGGTATAAATTCCAGCCGTTTGTCGCGTTGATGCTGGTGAGTATCGTGGTGGCGCTGGTGGCCGGGGTGAAACCGGCTGACCTGGTGGCGACGATCGAGGGCGGCATGGGCAAGACCCTTGGCCATATCGCGATCATCATTGCCCTGGGCGCGATGATCGGGCGGATCATCGAGCTGTCCGGCGGTGCCGAGGCCCTGGCCAAGTCGTTGATCGAGCGCTTCGGCAACAGCCGTACGCCGCTGGCGCTGACCATCGCCGGGTTCATCATCGGCGTGCCGGTGTTCTTTGAAGTCGGGGTGATCATCCTGATGCCGTTGGCCTATGGCGTGGCACGCCGGGCGCGCAAGCCGCTGCTGGTGTTCGCCTTGCCGATGTGTGCGGCGCTGCTCACCGTGCATGCGTTCCTGCCGCCCCATCCGGGCGCCGTGGCCGCCGCCAGCCAACTGGGCGCCGACTTGGGCCGGGTACTGATGTTCGGCCTGCCGATCACCGCGTTGCTGTGCTACATCGGCTACCGCGTGGCGGGGCGCATGACCCGACGCTTCTATCCGATGACTGACGATATCCGTGCAGAAGTCTATGGCCCTCACGTGACCAATGAAGACCTGCGGGCCTGGGCCAACGGCAATCACCAGGCGGTGCAACAGAGCGCTGTGGCCGAGTCCCCTATGGGCCTGGAAGAGTCCACCAGCGCCATCGCCGCCAAGCTGCCGGCGGCGCCTGCACCCGGTTTTGGCCTGATTGTGAGCCTGATCCTGCTGCCGATTGTGCTGATTTTGCTGGGCACCCTGGCCACGTCGCTGCTGCCGATCGAATCGGCGTTGCGTGGGGTGATGACCGTGCTGGGCGCGCCGTTGGTGGCGCTGCTGATCGACACCTTGCTGTGCGCCTGGTTGCTGGGTTCGCGCCGTGGCTGGAGCCGCAGCCAGGTGTCGGATGTGATCGGCTCGGCGTTGCCGGGCGTGGCCATGGTGATCCTGATCGCCGGCGCCGGTGGCGTGTTCGGCAAGGTGCTGGTGGACACCGGCATCGGCGCGGTAGTCTCCGACATGCTGCGCACCACCGGCCTGCCGGTGCTGGCCCTGGGCTTTTTACTGACCATGTTGCTGCGCGCGGTGCAGGGGTCGACCACCGTGGCCCTGGTGACCACGGCAGGGATCATCAGCCCGCTGATCGTGACCCTCAACCTCACGCCCAACCACCTGGCGCTGCTGTGCCTGGCCATGGGCGGTGGCGGGCTGGCGATGTCGCATATCAACGACGCCGGCTACTGGATCTTCACCAAGCTCGCCGGGCTCAACGTGGCCGACGGTCTGCGCACGTGGACGGTGATCACCACCTTGCTCGGTACCTTGGGTTTCGTGATTACATTGTTGATCTGGCCTTTTGTCTGATTTCCAGGAGTTTCTATGCCTCGTTTTGCCGCCAACCTGAGCATGCTTTACCCGCAACATGACTTTCTCGAGCGCTTTAGTGCCGCGAAGGCCGATGGTTTTGACGCGGTGGAATACCTGTTCCCCTATGACTACAGCGCCGAGGCACTCAAGCAACGCCTGAGTGACAACGGCCTGGTCCAGGCCCTGTTCAATGCACCACCGGGCGATTGGGCGGCGGGGGAGCGCGGTATCGCCTCGCTGCCGGGGCGTGAGGCCGAGTTTCGCAGTGGCTTCGACCGGGCCCTGGAATACGCCGCCGTGCTCGGCAACGACCGCGTGCACGTCATGGCCGGCTTGCTGCCCTCGGAAAGCCTGCGCCAGCGCCATCAGGCCGTGTACCTGGAAAACCTCGCCTACGCCAGCGCCGCTGCGGCTGAGGTTGGCGTCACCGTGTTGCTGGAACCGATCAACACCCGCGACATGCCGGGGTTTTTCCTCAATCGCCAGGACCAGGCCCACGCCATCTGCCGGGAGGTCGGCGCGCGCAACCTCAAGGTGCAGTTCGACTGCTACCACTGCCAGATCGTCGAAGGCGACTTGGCCACCAAGCTGCGTCGCGATTTCGACGGCATTGGCCATATCCAGATTGCCGGGGTACCGGACCGTCACGAGCCTGACCTGGGCGAGCTGAACTATGGGTTCCTGTTCGAACTGATGGACCAGTTGGGCTACGACGGCTGGGTCGGCTGCGAATACCGGCCAAAGGGCGACACCTCGGCGGGCCTGCAATGGTTGCGGGACTGGAAAGCGGCTCGGTAGTCGACGAGCCTCTGTGTCGGTTCGGTTCAAATGTGGGAGGGCGGTGCGACGATTCGACTTGCCCCCGATAGCGGTGTGTCAACCAACACACCTGCCAACCCTGCCACCGCCATCGAAGCCTAGCTAAAGCTCGACCTCTCCTACAAAGGGAGGGCATCACGCCGGCAACGGATCACCCGGCAGCATCAATTCAATCCCGCGCTTGCGGATGCCATCTGCCGCTGCCGGGGCCAGGGCGTCGTCGCTGATGATCACGTCGAACGGTTCCAGCCCGGCGATGCGGTACATGCTGAAGGTGCCGTATTTGGAACTGCTCGCCACCAGCACCACCTGGGACGCCGATTGCATCGCCACTTGCTTGACCTCGACTTTCAGCGCCGAGGGGGTGGTGATACCTCGGTGCAAATCCCAGGAGCTGGTGGACACAAAGGCGATGTCCGTCACCACCTGGCGCAGGGTTGCCACGGCCAGCCCGCCGACGGAAGAATGGTTGTCATGGTCCAGTTGGCCGCCGGTGTGGATCACCGTGACCTGCGTCGCATCCATCAGGGCCTGCACGATCCCGAAGTCATTGGTGACCACGGTCATCCCCGACAGCGCCTTGATATACGGGACGATCTCCAGGGTGCTGGTGCCGGCATCCAGGTACACCGTCATGTCGGCGTGCAGCAACCGTGCGGCCAGTCGTGCCATGGCCTGCTTTTGCGGCAACTCCACCACGGCTTTGGATTGATGGCTGGGTTCGCTGTGCAACTGGCTGGCGATCCGGACCCCACCGGTGACGGAGTACGCCCGGCCTTCCTGCTCCAGCAGGGCGATATCGCGGCGCACGGTCATGTGCGAGCAGTCGAACATCTCCATCAACTGGTGCACGCTCATCACCTGATGCTTGCGCAACTGCCGCAGGATCTGTTCGCGACGCTGCTCGGGAATCATCGGGGTGCTGCTGTCGGTGGCCGTGTCCTTCGGGTTGGGCATTAAGGCTCCGCAGTGGTTGGGTAAGAGGTGGGGAGTGCGTGGCTATAGTAGCCAATACACGCCCCCGCCGGCGACCCCGGTGTGACAGCGGTCAGAACTTGAACCGCCCCACCAACCCCTTGAGCTGACCGGAAATATCCGTCAACCGCCCTGATCCGGTCTGCGCCGAGTGGGCAAAGCCTTCGACCAGTTGCGCATCGGCATGGATCTGCGCGATGTGCCGGTTGATCTCTTCGGCCACCTGGTGCTGTTCTTCGGCCGCGGTGGCGATCTGGGTGTTCTGGTCGCGGATCGAGTCCACCGAGCCTTGGATCTTATCGAAGCTGTCGCGGGCCTGCTGGATGCGTTCCACGCTGGTGTGGGACACCAGCAGGCTGCCCTGCATCTGTTGGGTGACTTCCTGGGTGCGGCGGGCGAGGTTGCCCAGCAGGCTGTCGATTTCACCGGTGGAGTCGGCAGTGCGGCGCGCCAGGGCGCGGACTTCGTCGGCGACCACGGCAAAACCGCGGCCCTGGTCACCGGCGCGCGCGGCTTCAATCGCGGCGTTGAGTGCCAGCAGGTTGGTCTGTTCGGCGATCGAGCGGATGGTGTCGAGGATGGTGTTGATGTTCTGGCTGTCCTGCTCCAGCAACTGCATGGTCTGGGTCGACTTTTGCAGGTCTTCGCTGAGCTTGAGCACGCTGCCGGTGGCTTCGCCGATGTGCTGCTGGCCATTGTGCACGTCGCGGTAACCCTCGTCGGCACTCGCGGCGGCGGCGCTGCAGGAGCGCGCGACTTCGTTGGCGGTGGCTACCATTTCGTTGAACGCGGTGCTTACCAGCTCCACGGCTTCACGTTGGCGCCCGGCGGCCTGGTTCATGTTGTTGGCGACTTCGCTGGTGTCGGCGGCGGCGGTTTGCAGGTCGGAAGAGGCGTTGCCGATGCGCTGCACCAGTTGCGCGATCATGCTCAGGAACTGGTTGAACCAGCCCGCCAGGCTGGCGGTTTCGTCTTTGCCTTGCACCTTGAGTTGGCGCGTCAGGTCGCCTTCGCCTTCGGCAATCTCCTGCAGGCCGTCGGCCACCCCGCGAATCGGGCGCACGATCATGCTCGCAAAACTGGCGCCGACAATCGCGAACACCACGGCCAGGGCGGCGGCAATCGCGGCGATCAACCACGTGAGGCTGGTGGCGCCGGCCATGACTTCATCGCGTTTGATCAGGCCGATAAAGCGCCAGCCCAGATCCTTGGAACTGACCACGTTGGCCATGTAGGCCACGCCGTCGATGTCGATCTGGGTCACGCCGTCGCCGCGCTTGGCCAGTTCGGCGTAGTTGGGGCCCAGGTCGGCCATCGGCTTGAAGTTGTGCTTGGCGTCGCTGGGGTCCACCAGCACGTTGCCGTTGGCTTCCACCAGCATCAGGTAGCCGCTGTCGCCCAGCTTGATGTTGCGCACCAGCTCGGTGAGCTGCTTGAGCGACACGTCCAGGCCGACCACGCCGAGTATGTTGCCGGTGGCGTCGGCGACGGTGTGCACGGTGCCGATCAGGACCACGTCGTCCGGTGCCCAGTAATAGGCGCCGGTGCGCACGGTGGCGCCTGGCGCGGCGATGGCGGCTTTGTACCAGGGGCGTACGCGTGGGTCGTAGTTGTTCAGTTTGGTGTCATCAGGCCAGCTGGCATAACCGCCGTCGGCGAGGCCCAAAGACAAGTAGGCGGTGCTCGGGTGGCTCTTGGCGAACTGGTCGAAAATCGCCAGCAGGTCTTTGTTGGTCTGGGTCAGGGGGATTTGCGCGGCGTCGGCGCCGGCGTAGCTCTTGAGATCCTTGGCCGCGACAACGCGCGGGTCCTTGGCCACGAAGTCGACGTTCTGGCTGATGCCATCGAAGAACTGCTTCATGCCGTTGTCGATCTGACGGATCTCGCGACCGCTGCTGTCGAGGAAATTGGCCAGGGCCCCCTCGCGCAGATTCAGCACTACCAACACGGCCACCAGGATGACCGGGAGGCACGCGATAGCCGCGAACGCCCAGGTCAGCTTCTGCTTGATATTCATGACTTCACCTGCGGGTATTTATAGTTTTGGCAAGGGGAAACGCTAGTGCTGAATGCCGCATGTGTTGTTATGAAGGGGGGTAAGGCCCATGCGTACCTCCGGTTTATCGACCGAAGGGGCACGCACTTTAGGGCGCGGGGCGTGATCAGCCGATTGAGTGGTCGGCCAGGGCGTCGCGGCGCATCGATTGCAGGTTCTTCTCGATGGTTTCGCAGATGGCTTCCATCTGGATCTGGTGTTCGCTGGAGCGGAACGGGCTTTGCAGGTCGGTGCCGATGCGTTCGATGGCCAGCAGCATAAAACCCACCACGGTGGACGCCAGCGGGGTGAACCAGCCCAGGGATTCCACCAGGCCCACGGGCACGATCAGGCAGAACAGCGAGATAAACAGGCGTGGGAAATACACGTAAGGGTAGGGCAGTGGTGTGTTGGCGATCCGTTCCATGCCGCCCTGGGCATTGGACAGATCCACCAGGGTCGACTCCAGCCGCGCCAGGCGAATGCTGTCCAGGTGCCCGGCCTTGTATTCGCGGGCCAGCAACGCCGCCGAGCCGGTGAGGATGTCATTGGCAAAGTTGTTGGTGGCGCCGTTGCGGGCGAATTCCTCGGTGGGGATAAAGGCGCGTACTTCATCAGGGCACGGTTCGCCCCTGAGGTGCGCGGCCAGGCAATTTACGTAGGCCACGTGGCGGCGCAGCAGGGTGGACTTGATCGGGTTCACTTCGCCGTCAGGATCGTCCAGCAAGGTCAAAACCTGACGGGCAAAACTGCGCGAATTGTTGACCATCGCACCCCACAGCGTGCGCGCTTCCCACCAGCGGTTATAGGCGCTGCTGTTGCGAAAGCTGATGAGCACGATCAGAGCCGAGCCCAGCAGGGTGAGGGGCATCAGCGGCAAGTTGATCTTGGCGGTGAGGAACAGCATGAAGTCCACGGTGACGGCGACGTCCCACAGCAACAGCCAGAACAGCGACCAGCCCACATAGCCCATGGTCTTGATGATCAGGCGGTACTTTTTGATGATGGCGGCTTTCAAACGACAACCTCGCGGCGAGCAGTAGGCAACAGTGCCTTAGCTCGGACGCCGGCTGGCGGGGAAGGTTCGCTGCGGCGCCTGAAACGGTTAAGCCGCCTGAGTTTTCTGGAACAATTTTGGTAGCGACGGTGTCCTCAGAGCTAATCACGCTAGATTGCGCCCAAGGCAAAACGCCATTATCGGTGCTGCAATTGAGATCAGTGGATCCAAGTTGTTTGATCAGGGCTCTTTCTCATGTGCAGTGGTTCGTTGAAGTTGGCGATGGAACAGTCGGCGCGGGCGTTTGAGCGCCATGTGGAGTTTGAAGCGAGTATTCGTACCCATTATTCGATTTTGCTGGAGTCCTATTCAAAAAGACCGTTTTTCTACAAGACCGCACTGAAGTTCAGTCGCTTGATGGTGTCCTTTACGTTATTGAGCACGTATTTCTCCAAGCCAGTTCCCTTACTGTCCGAGGTGAAAGAGTTTTGTGTGGCGCGCGGGTTCTGTTCGAGAAACAGCCTGGAGTCGATCTTCCTGCTGTTCAGGGTCCTGGGGTTCATGACGGTGTCGAGGCATGCGGATGACAGTCGTTTGCGGGTATTCAGTCCGTCATCCCAAGCCTGCGAGGAGATCAGGCTGATGCTTACGTCCGTGGTCGAGCCGCTGGGCGTGATGTGCCCGGAAACCGAGGTGTGCGGGTCAATGGCCGGGTTGGATGATCGCGCCTATCTGGCCCGTTATTTCAAAGGTTTTTCGGTGCTTCTGCGCCAGAACGTGACGATTGACCTGTTGATGCCTGATTGTTATTGGCTGGTAAAACGCGATGCCGGACATATGTTGATGCTGGCGATCTATAACGATGCGTGTGCGCTGGATAATCAAGGGGCAAGTTTCAGGTCTTCGTCCTACCTTTCCATCGCTGAGCAACTCTCGGTGTCCAAGACCCACGTTATTCGTCTGGTGCAAGAGGGGGCCGACCGGGGCTATTTCAAGATTCATTCCAAGACACTGCTTGAAGTCCTGCCACCTTTTATCGTGTTGGTAAGGCGGTTCATGGCGTATTCGTTTGCGACCTGCCTGCACAGTCTTCAACTGAGTCATGTCGATAATAAAGCGGCCACTCATGCACAGGGAGTGACGGGATGCCGGCTAATGTAAAGCTCAGGCCACGGATGCAAAGGCTGCTGTCGCCCGCCATTGCCCAGGCCGAACTGATCGGGATTTTCGCCTGGCTGGCGGTGTTGCTGGTTGATCGCGGGAGGATGTTCGGCTGGCCGGTCGTGCTGGTCACGATGGGTCTGTGCGCGGTGTATGGGGTCCACCGGGTGGTGACTCAGTATGTGCTGTGGCGGGCGCTGGGCGTGGCCTACATGGCGCTGCTGTCCGCAGGTTTTGCCTATGTGGTTCACACCCGGCCTGCGTTGCAGGTGTTTGCCTTGCCGCTGGCCGTGACCCTGGTAATGAGCAGCGCAATCCTGTTTATCGTGGTTCAGGATTTTCTGTTCTGCGCCGCGTTGGTCTGGTTACTGACGTGGCCCCACATTCAGTTGAGCCTTTACGCAGGCGTCGACACCTACGTGTTTATCTTTTGCGCCGCGTCGGTGGCGATCGGTTCTGTCTTGAATGTCTACTACCTGAAAAACCTGCGCTCCGTGTTACTGGTCGAGAGTGAGTTTCGGGAATTGGCCGAGACGGATTACTTGACCTCCATCCTGAACCGGCGCGCCTTTATGGAGAGCTTCGCCAAACTGATTGCGGCCGGTGATACGGGCTACTTCATGATGTTGGATATCGACAGTTTCAAATTGAAGAATGACCAGTTCGGCCATGACGTCGGCGACAGGATTCTCTGTGCGATGGCCGCGTGCCTGAAAGCCACCCCCGGCAGCCACAGTTTCGGCAGGATTGGCGGTGAAGAATTCGGCGTGCTGCTGGTGGGCGATGACCCTGATGTCGCCACCGACTACGCGCTGCGCCTGCTGCAGGGGATTCGGTGCAGTGTCGCGCCGCCCCATCACTACACCTGCAGTGCGGGCATGACACGCTTTACGGCCGGGGCCGATATGTCGGCGGTCCTCAAGCGTGCCGACCGCAATCTCTACGCCTCCAAGGGCAATGGCAAGGACCGCGTGTATCTGGATGGCGCGCTAGTCTGCCACGGAGCGACTTAGCTCGAACGCCGGCTTGCGGGGAAGGTTCGCCCTGAACCAGAAACGTTTAAGTTACGTGCGCTTCGGTTGAGTTGGAAGGAGGGCACCATGCTATGCTCTGGAGGCTAATTGGGGGATTTCAAATGACTAAAACAGCGGATATCAGTATTGCCAGCCACGTGCGTCGCCTGGCCAGGGCTCATCATGTTACCGCTGAGCGTGATGGCATAAGCCGGATGGCTGCTGCGATTACTAGCCTGGCTGGCGATGTGGTCGAGTTGGATGGTGTGGAGCAGTTGTTGGTCAATCTCAAGAGGAAGGGCGTTCTGAGTAAATCGGAAACCATGGCGCTTCAGGGCAGTTACCTCCAAGAGAAGCGACGCTCCAAGAAGAAGCTAAGCGCATGAATTTTGATCGCCTTCGGCGATTTTGAGACCGCTGGGTACCTTCAAAATGCTCTACAGCTTAAAGATCCCATCGAAGTAAAAGAGTCAGAGCATCTATCGTTCGAACTGAGCATGGAAGACGCGCTTCGATACTTGGCCCAAAAAAAAAGTATCGATTACTCGTCCGTACTCAAAGTACACGAGCTCCTGTTCTCTGATTTTTATCACTGGGCGGGTAAGGATCGAACTGAGCTTGTTCCACATCTTGCCGTTTTCAAAGGTTCTCAAGACGATCCACACCATACCCCGTTTGAGCATCCGGCATCGATCAGACTCTCCGTCGACTATGCATTTGAGCTGGCGTCGAACAAGAAGCGCTTCAGGGATCGCCCTGGTGACGTCATGGGCCAGTTGGCATTCGCGCATCCTTTTCTCGATGGCAATGGGCGCACGATTCTGCTGGTTTTCATGGAACTTTGTTATCGAGCCAAGTTCGCCATTGAATGGTCAAAAACCAACAAGGATGATTACCTCCGGGCACTCAGTGCGGAAATCAAAGAGCCGTTTAAAGGGCATCTGAATGATTACCTGCAACCCTTCGTGGTCGATATTGCACATCGTGACGAATGGCCAGGAATGATAGGTGGTCTAAAAGGTTTGGATGGGCTTGATAAGGAAAGGATTACCTACGAAAGCCTTGATAATCCTGAGGTTCAAAAGATTTACACAACCTACAGAGCGCAATCGCTCGCTGCGCCTTCATCCAAAAAATAGGACCACGATGCCCAGAGTTGGCGTGATTTCCGATACCCATGGCCTGCTGCGGCCTGAAGCGGTGGTGGCCTTGCAGGGATGCGAGCAGATCATCCATGCCGGTGATATCGGCAGCCCTGAGATTCTTCAGCAATTGGCACAGATCGCGCCCCTGCACGTGGTGCGTGGCAACAATGACCACGACGCGGCGTGGGCGGAGCAGGTGCCCGATCATCTGATGCTGGAGGTGGACGGATGGCGGACGTTGGTGGTGCATGATATCGCCGACGTACCCGCCTTACTCGACACGTCTACTCGGCTGGTGATCACCGGCCATTCGCACAAGCCCCTGATCGAATGGCGGGGCGCAACACTGTACGTAAACCCCGGCAGTGCAGGGCGGCGGCGCTTCAAGTTGCCGGTGACGTTGGCGGTGCTGGACGTGCGGGAAATGACGATCGAGTCGCAGCTGATCGCGCTGCTGGACTGATCCGGCTTTTATCGTTGCGTCAGGATGCTCTGCAACAATCCCGGAAACCGTTCCTCAAGCACCTCGCCGCGCAATGAATTCATGTGGGTAGTGCCCACGCTGCGGGTGTGTACCAGGCCGGCATCGCGCAGGACCCGGAAGTGGTGGGACATGCTGGACTTGGGGCGCCCGCCGTCCAGTTCGCCGCAACTGGCCTCGGGCACGCCGGCCAGGCAGCGGACAATCTCCAGGCGCACCGGATCACTCAGCGCGTATAGCAGGCGCTCGAGGGTCAGGTCTTCCGGGGTGGGGTGTTTAAAGGCTCGCATGAAACGAATCATAACAGGGGGCTATCATCGAATACCATAGTTCGATTACCATCGAACTATCGAATCATCCACTCGCTCCCGGAGTTCTCAATGTCCGCTTTGTTCGAACCGTTCACACTCAAAGACGTCACCCTGCGCAATCGCATCGCCATCCCGCCAATGTGCCAATACATGGCCGATGACGGCATCGTCAACGACTGGCACCTCGTACACCTGGCCAGTATGGCTCGGGGCGGCGCCGGTTTGCTGGTGGTCGAGGCCACCGCTGTAGCGCCCGAGGGGCGTATCACCCCAGGCTGCGCCGGTCTCTGGAGCGACGCCCACGCCGAAGCGTTCGTGCCCATGGTCAAGGCCATCAAGGCCGCCGGTTCGGTGCCCGGCATCCAGATCGGCCACGCCGGTCGCAAAGCCAGCGCCAACCGCCCGTGGGAAGGGGACGACCACATACCTGCCTCCGATGCGCGCAGCTGGGAAACCATCGCGCCGTCGGCCATTGCCTTTGGTGCCAACCTGCCGCAAGTGCCACGCGCCATGACCCTGGACGACATCGCTCGGGTCAAGCAGGACTTCGTCGACGCCGCCCGCCGTGCCCGTGACGCCGGTTTCGAGTGGATCGAACTGCACTTCGCCCATGGCTACCTGGGCCAGAGCTTCTTCTCCGAGCATTCCAACCAGCGCACCGACGCCTACGGTGGCAGCTTCGACAACCGCAGCCGTTTCCTCCTGGAAACCCTGGCTGCCGTGCGCGAGGTCTGGCCGGAAAACCTGCCGCTGACCGCGCGTTTTGGCGTGATCGAATACGACGGCCGGGACGAACAGACCCTGACCGAATCCATCGAACTGGCCCGTAACTTCAAGGCCGGCGGCCTGGACCTGCTGAGCGTCAGCGTCGGTTTCACCATCCCCGACACGAATATCCCGTGGGGCCCGGCCTTTATGGGCCCGATCGCCGAGCGCGTGCGCCGCGAAGCGGGCATCCCGGTGACCTCGGCCTGGGGCTTTGGCACGCCGCAACTGGCGGAAGGTGCGTTGCAGGCTGGGCACCTGGACCTGGTCTCGGTCGGTCGTGCGCACCTGGCTGACCCGCATTGGGCGTACTTTGCGGCCAAGGAACTGGGGGTTGAGAAGTCGTCCTGGACCTTGCCGGCGCCTTACGCCCATTGGTTGGAGCGGTATCGCTGATCGGATCCTGACGACGTATAGAAATCCAAATGTGGGAGGGGGCTTGCTCCCGATAGCGGTGGAACAGCCAGCTTATTTTCAGCTGATCCACCGCTATCGGGAGCAAGCCCCCTCCCACATTGGGTTCGCATCAAACTTCCTGCATGTCGATACCAAGGGGTTACCTGAAAAATAGCGAATGAGAACAGATGTCAAACGCGAATGGATTGGTATACCATTCGCGCGAATTTTTGGCAGGTTTGCCGCCCCATCTGGCTCATTCACTAGGTTCAACATCCATGCGTCGTACCCTGATTTCCCTCTGCGTGCTTCAGGCGTTTTCCCCGTTTACCTGGGCCGAGGTTGTCCCTGCCGACAAGGCCAGTCTTGAGCTGCAAGCCACCAATGTCACCGGCGAGGCGGACTACGAGACGGCTCAAGGGCCGGTCAAGGGCTACCACGCCACACGTTCGGCGAGTGCGACGCGCACTGACACCTCGATTCATGAAACCCCGCAGTCCATCAGCGTCGTGTCCAAGGATGTGGTCGAAGACATCGGCGCCACCCGTTTGCAGGACGCCCTGGACTACGCCGGTGGCGTCGGCCGCGCCAATAACTTCGGCGGCCAGGGGCTCACCACCTTCACCGTACGTGGCTTTACCACCGGCGAGTTCTACCGCAACGGTTTCCCGATCAACCGCGGTTACCCGAACATGCCGGACGCCAACACCATCGAACGCCTCGAAGTGCTGCGCGGCCCGGCGACCATGCTGTATGGCCGTGGCGATCCCGGCGGCACCTTCAACGTGGTGTCCAAGCAACCGCTGGCCGAGCCGACCGTGACCCTCGGCAGCCAACTGGATGACCAGGGCATGCAGCGCGCCACCCTCGACGCTTCCGGCCCGCTGGACGAACAAGGTCGCCTGGCCTATCGCCTGAACGTGGTGGGCGAGGGCGGTGACACGTTCCGTGATCACGTCGAGACCGAACGCTACGGCGTGACCCCGGTGATCACCTGGCAGGCCAGCGATGACACCAAGGTGATCTTCGAAGGCGACTTCATGCGCAACAACCACCCGCTGGACCGTGGCCTGACGCGCTACCCCAATCAAAAAGGCACTGCCTCGCGCGACACCTTCTGGGGTGAAAAAGACGTCGGCAAACTGCACAACGACAACAGCATGGCCCAGCTGCGTTTCGAGCACCTGCTCAATGACAGCTGGACCCTGGGCGGTGGTTTCCAATGGCTGGACGGCACCTTGCAAGGCAATGCCATTGAAGCCAACGGCCTGGCCGCCGACGGTCGCACCCTGGGCCGCAACTTCAACTATCGCAAACTGGAGTGGACCGACAAGGACACCCAGCTCAACCTCACCGGGCATTTCTCCACCGGTGGTTTCGACCACACCTTGCTCACCGGCGTCGAATTCGAAGACTACGACTACAAGTCGATCATCCAGCGCTCCAGCGGCGCAGTGGGTGCTTATTCAATCGACATCTTCAACCCGGTCTACGGCCAGGCGCGCCCGAACCTCACGCGCACGCCGACCCACGACAAGGAAAACCTCAAGACCTACGCGGCCTTCGTGCAGGATCAGGTGGCCCTGACCGAGCGCCTTAAAGTGCTCGCCGGCGCACGCTTCGAGCGCTTTGAACACGACTACCACACCTACGTGCCGGGCGGTAAAAGCTGGGAAGCCAGCGACAACGCCGTCACCCCACGCGTGGGCGTGATCTACGACCTCACCGACACCGTTGCGGTCTACGCCGACGCCGCGCGTTCGTTCAAGCCCAACACCGGCGCCAGTCGCCAGGGCGGTGGTTTTGAACCGGAGAAAGGCAAATCCTACGAGATGGGCATCAAGTGGGAAGCCCTGGACCGTCAACTGAGTGTCGACGCCGCGATCTACCAGATCGAGAAGAAAAACGTGCTCACCACCGACCCTCTCGACTCCACCTTCAGCGTCGCCGCCGGCCAGGTGCGCAGCCGTGGTTTCGACCTGAACGTGGCGGGCAATATCACCCCCGAGTGGCGTGTGATCGGTGGCTACGCCTACGTGGATGCCGAAGTGACCAAGGACAACACCCTGCGCAGCGGCACGCGCTTGCTGAACATCCCGCGTAACAGCTTCAGCCTGCTCAACGTCTACGAGTTCCAGGACGGCGCCCTCAAGGGCCTGGGCCTCGGCGCGGGTGGCAAGTATGTGGATGAACGGGCCGGGCAGACCTCCAACAACGCCTTCTCGATGGATGCCTACACCGTGGTCGACCTGCTCAGCTACTACAAGGTCAACGACAAGGTGCGGCTGAACCTGGACGTGAAGAACCTGTTCAATCGCGACTATGAAGAAGGTGCGTTCGGCAACGTATACGCCTACCCCGGCGAACCGCGCACGGTGCAGGTCGGCATCGCCTACACCCTCTAACGGCCTGCACGGTTTCAATGTGGGAGGGGGCTTGCCCCCGATGACCATGGGTATCTACACATTCTCGACGTGATATTGCGCGGTATTTGATAAGACGGTATCTATGCGCAAGCTTGCTCAAAATGTGTAGATACCTATGCCCCGATGACGGTAGATCGGCCGATGACGCTGTGACTGATCCACCGCGCCCATCCGGGCTTGGCATACACCAAGCCCTTGGCGTTAAGTTTCACAAGGCGTCGTCAGGTCCTTCAATTCTGCCAGCACTGCGCATACCGCTCACACACGCCATAACGCTTATCCAATTCGGCCATGTGTGCCCAGTTGTCGGCCATTGCTTCTTTCTCCAGCAATCCATTCAACTGCCGGTAGTACTGCAGCATCGCACCGTTGACAGCCAATGCCTGAGTGATGTCGGTGGCCGGGGTATCGGGCACCAGGGTTCTTAACGTGGGCGTGTCCAGCCGTGAGAGGCGCGCACGGTACTCAACCTTGTACTGCTCAAGTGCTTTGGCCTTTACGCCCTGAGCCTGGACCAGGTAGTTCACGACGTTCTGACGATACTGCGCCCAATAGGCATCCGGCAGATCAAGGTTCATCTGGGCCTTGCGCTTGTTGACCACCAGATCAGTTGCGTGATCGCGCGCGCTGTCGTCCAGCGGGCTGGCCTGGGGTTTCATTTCCGCAATGATGCTCGGGGCGATAATCTGCTCGGCCAAGGCATCACGCTCCGGGGTGGCGGGGAGGCCTTTCGGCGGCGCGGGGAACAGCGCATTGGCACCTACGCAGCTGGGCAGCCCTTTATTGATCACCGGGACCGGTGAGCGCACCACCTGGCCTTTTACTGAATGCAGACGTTTGAGTGTCGTCACACACTGGCGGCCTGCGCCAGTGAACGTCACCTCGTATTCCGCGCCGTTTTGCGGAGTGAGGGTGAAAGCCATGCCGCACACCGAACCTGTGCCTTGGGTATTCAAGTGCAGGAACAGTTCTTTGTTGGCGGGCAAGCGGATTTCCAGGTAGGGCGTTTTTTCGGAGACCGGCGGCATCGACATGTCCGCCCGCCTGCGGGTGTTGGCCAGGAACAGATTGTTAAGGATGCCGGTGGTCTGTCCATCGCAATGTTGCGCATCTATTACACTCAGCGTGGCGCTGCTCATGTCGCTGACAAATCGTAGCTTGGCAGCATCCGGTCCGGTGGCATCGGGGTACGTACCCGACACGCTGCAGCCGCTCAATATCAACGCGAAAAATGTTGCGCCGAGCGCACGGCCTGCAAATAAATTACTCATGGAAGGGGGGTCATCCTTAACGCCGATGTTGAGAAGTGCCGCATGATACTGGCAAAGTTGAACTTTTTTCGATGGACCGAGGATTGAATGCGCAAAATAAGTCAGTTGTTTGTGATCGGAACCGTGGCCTTGATGAGTGCCTGCTCGGCATTGCCACCTGAAATGGCACTGGATTCAAAAGTCTATTCCGCCGAAAACGCAGGTCTTGTCCTGGGCGCACTGATCGAGGGTGGGCCCTACGGAACCTGGATGAGCTTTCACAATGTGGACACCGGCAAAGACTATGGCTGGGGCCCCAAGGACTACTACTCGGCATGGTTGCCTGGAGGCACCTATGAAGTCAGTGACCTTGGCTCGCGTCGTGGCGTGATGGGACCCTACTCGAAGCCGCTGCGCTTTACCGTCACCAATGGACAAATCAATTACGTGGGCGAAATGACCTATGGTTGCCCGCTCGCGGCTCGCCCGGCCGCGATCTATGGCGTGAAAAACTGCGGACTCCTTGCGTTGGGGACCTGCACCGTTGATTACCCCAGCATTGGCATCTGTGTGGTGGATCGACAGGAGCAGTCCGTTCGCACCTTCGTCAAGCAGCACCCGCAATATTCCGAGCTACCGGTCAAGTCGGCCGTGATGTCGACGCGTTGACCCTTGCGCCGAGTTGAGCGTGGAGGCTCTATCGGGTTATAGCGGCGTCAGCACATTCATCACCGTATCCAACGCCACCCGCGTGTCATCCAGCTGCACCAGCGACGCATGCCGCGCGCCGAGGGCGTCGCGGTTCTGGATCGCGGTGAGGATCGCCTTATGCCGGGGCAGGCTCAGGCCCTGGATGTCCGGGCGGCGGTTGGTGATGTTGATCGACTCGCGCAGCGGCAACGACAGCATGTTGCACATATAGGCGAGCAGGTCGTTGCGGGTGGCATCGGCAATGGCGCGGTGGAAGTCCAGGTCGGCCTGCAGCAGCTGTTCGTGGGTCTGCGCGGTTTCCATGCCCTGGTAGGCTTTTTCGATGGTGGCGATGTCTTCATCGGTGGCGGTGGTCGCGGCCATGGCGGCGATCTCCGGCTCGAGGATGCGCCGCACACCGGCCAGGGTATTGAAGAATTCACTGTGGGGCGTGGACTGCATCAGCCAGGACAACACGTCCGGGTCGAGGAGGTGCCATTTCAAGCGCGGCCGCACCACCGCGCCCACCCGCGGCTTGGAATACACCAGGCCCTTGGCGCTGAGCACCCGGGTCGCCTCGCGCAACACCGAACGGCTGACCTTGTACTCCTCGCAGAGCGTGGCCTCCATGGGCAGCCGTTCTTCGGGCTTGAAGCGACCTGAAACGATGTGCATGCCCAAGTCCTGAACGATCTGGGCATGCATGCTCTTGCGCGGCTTGGGCGGCTGGTGATCCATAACGACAGGGATGCTCTGACTTAAATTCGCGGCATCATAGCATCCCAATTAGTGGGAATGCCGGGGGACTTCAGCCCCACGGCAACCCACCAGGAAGTCAAAGTCGCAACCCTGGTCGGCCTGCAGCACATGATCGATGTACAACTGGCGGTAGCCGCCGACGATCAGGTTCTGCGGCGGTTTCAGGTCGGCCATGCGCGCCGCCAGCTCTGCGTCGGGGATGTCCAGGTGCAGGCGGCCATTGGCGCAGTCGAGTTCGATCCAGTCACCTTCCTTCACGGTGGCCAACGGTCCACCGGCAGCGGCTTCCGGCGCCACATGCAAGACCACGGTGCCGTAGGCGGTGCCACTCATGCGCGCGTCGGAGATCCGCACCATATCGGTCACGCCTTGGGCCAGCAGTTTCGCCGGCAAACCCATGTTGCCGACTTCGGCCATGCCTGGGTAACCCTTGGGCCCGCAGTTTTTCATGACCAGGATCGAGTTGGCGTCCACGTCCAGTTCAGGGTCGTTGATGCGCGCCTTGTACATGTCGAAGTTCTCGAACACCACCGCACGGCCGCGATGCTGCATCAGCTCGGCGCTGGCTGCCGACGGCTTGAGCACCGCGCCGAGTGGCGCCAGGTTGCCGCGCAACACGCAAATGCCGCCGTCGGCGCGGATCGGGTTGTCGAGGGTGCGGATCACTTCGTCCTGGCCGTAGATCGGCGAATCCTTGGTGTTCTCGCCGAGGGTCTTGCCGTTGACGGTCAAGGCGTTCGGGTGCGGGATCAGGTTGGCTTCACCAAGGCGACGCAGCACGGCGGGCAGGCCGCCGGCATAGTAGAACTCTTCCATCAGGAAGCGCCCGGACGGTTGCAGGTCGACGATGGTCGGCATGCCGCGACCGATGCGGGTCCAGTCGTCCAGGTCGAGGTCGACACCGATGCGCCCGGCGATGGCTTTCAAGTGGATCACGGCGTTGGTCGAACCACCGATGGCGGCGTTCACGCGGATGGCGTTTTCAAACGCCTCCTTGGTGAGGATCTTCGACAGCTTCAAGTCTTCGCGCACCATCTCTACCGCACGCATGCCGGACATATGGGCCAGCACATAACGCCGCGCATCCACCGCCGGGATCGCCGCGTTGTGGGGCAGGGACGTGCCCAGTGCCTCGGCCATGCAGGCCATGGTCGACGCAGTGCCCATGGTGTTACAGGTGCCCGCCGAGCGCGACATGCCGCCTTCGGCCGCGAGGAAATCATCCAGGGTAATGGTGCCGGCCTTGACCTGTTCACTGAGCTGCCACACCACGGTGCCCGAGCCGATGTCCTGGCCCTTGTGCTTGCCGTTGAGCATCGGCCCACCGGTGACCACGATGGCCGGTACGTCGCAACTGGCGGCGCCCATCAGCAGGGCCGGGGTGGTCTTGTCGCAGCCGGTCAGCAACACCACACCGTCAATCGGGTTGCCGCGGATGGCTTCCTCCACGTCCATGCTCGCCAGGTTGCGAGTGAGCATGGCGGTGGGGCGCAGGTTGGATTCGCCGTTGGAGAACACCGGGAATTCCACCGGGAAGCCACCGGCCTCGATCACGCCACGTTTGACGTGCTCGGCGATCTGGCGGAAATGCGCATTGCACGGGGTCAGCTCCGACCAGGTATTGCAGATGCCGATGATCGGCTTGCCATGGAACTGATGGTCGGCAATGCCCTGGTTCTTCATCCAGCTACGGTACATGAAGCCGTTTTTGTCGGCGGTACCAAACCACTGGGCGGAGCGTAGGCCGGGCTTTTTATCAGACATGATCGATTCTCTTATTGTATGACTATATGTTCTATGCGTGCTTAAACATAAGCGCAAAATCGATGCTTTGGAAGAGTTGTTTTGCAAATAGTCCTACTATATAGTCTGGCTTAACTGAGGTATGACCCTGGCGGATTTCCGCGAGAGGCGTCCCCCGAGCTTCTATAAAAACAACAATCGGAGATCGACCCCATGAGCCAGGAGCTGCGGCTTATTCGGCGCATCACGCTGAAACTGATTCCCTTCCTGATCCTGCTGTACCTGATCGCCTACGTGGACCGTTCCGCCGTGGGGTTTGCCAAGCTGCACATGGGCGCCGACGTCGGTATCGGCGATGCGGCCTATGGCCTGGGCGCGGGGTTGTTCTTTATTGGCTACTTCCTCTTCGAGATCCCCAGCAACCTGATGCTCGACCGCTTCGGCGCACGGCGTTGGTTCGCGCGGATCATGATCACCTGGGGCGCGATCACCATCGGCATGGCCTTCGTGCAAGGGCCGCACAGCTTTTATGTGATGCGCTTCCTGCTCGGCGCTGCCGAAGCCGGGTTCTTTCCCGGCGTCCTGTACTACATCACCCAATGGTTCCCGGTGCGCCATCGCGGCAAGATCCTCGGGCTGTTCATCCTCTCTCAACCGATTGCGATGATGATCACCGGCCCGGTGTCCGGCGGCCTGCTGGGCATGGACGGCATCCTCGGCCTGCATGGCTGGCAGTGGCTGTTCATCGTGATCGGCACCCCGGCGATCCTGCTCACCTGGCCAGTGCTGCGCTACCTGCCGGATGGCCCCAAGCAGGTCAAATGGATGAGCGACGCGGAAAAAACCTGGCTCACCGATGAATTGGCCAAGGACCTGCAAGCCTACGGCCAGACCCGCCACGGCAACCCGCTGCATGCCCTCAAGGACAAACGCGTGTTGCTGCTGGCGCTGTTCTACCTGCCGGTGACCCTGAGCATTTACGGCCTGGGCCTGTGGTTGCCGACCCTGATCAAACAGTTTGGCGGCACCGACCTGGTCACCGGCTTTATCTCCGCCGTACCGTACATCTTCGGCATCATCGGCCTGCTGATCATCCCGCGCAGTTCCGACCGCCTGAATGATCGCTACGGCCACCTGGCCGTGCTGTATGTGCTGGGCGCCATCGGCCTGTTTTTCAGCGCCTGGCTGAGTGTGCCGGTGCTGCAAATGGCCGCGCTGTGCCTGGCGGCGTTTGCGATGTTTTCCTGCACCGCCGTGTTCTGGACCTTGCCGGGGCGCTTCTTTGCCGGCGCCAGTGCGGCGGCGGGCATTGCCTTGATCAACTCGGTGGGCAACCTCGGCGGCTATATCGGTCCGTTCGTGATCGGTGCGCTCAAGGAATACACCGGCAACCTCGCCTCGGGCTTGTACTTCCTGTCCGGGGTCATGGTGTTCGGGCTGGTCTTGACCGGCGTGGTCTACCGCCTGCTGGAGCGCAAGCACGTACTGCCCGCCGATCAATTCGCCGCCAGCGCCCGTGGCGCCACACGTACTTAATCTGGGAGAAGTTTCATGCGTTTAGTTCAGTTCGAGTCAAGCAACGGTGAACGCCGGGTCGGCGTTGTAGAAGGCGCCACAGTGCGCGAAGTGCGTACCGCGCGCAGCGTGCGCGAACTGGCGCTGGCCGCCATCGAGGCGGGCGTCAAGTTGCAGCAGCAGGTCGAGAGCCTGGGCCTGGGCGACAGCCATGACTACGCCGCACTGCTGGCCGACCTGAAGATTTTGCCACCGCTGGACCACCCGGACCCGGCCCATATGCTCATCAGCGGCACCGGCCTGACCCACCTGGGCAGCGCCTCGGCGCGGGACAAAATGCACCAGCAGGCCGGCGATGAGAGCGCCTTGACCGACACCATGCGCATCTTCAAATGGGGCGTGGAGGGCGGCAAGCCCGCTGCCGGCCAGGCCGGTGTGCAACCGGAATGGTTCTACAAGGGCGACGGCAGCATCGTCGTGCGCCCAGGCGAAGCCTTCCCGGTGCCACCGTTTGCCGAAGACGCCGGTGAAGAACCGGAAATCGGCGGCCTGTATGTGATCGGCCCGGACAGCAAGCCCTATCGCCTGGGGTTTGCAGTGGGCAACGAGTTCTCCGACCACATCATGGAGCGCAAAAACTACCTGTACCTGGCCCATTCCAAACTGCGCAGCTGCAGCTACGGCCCCGAACTGCGCGTGGGCGAGTTGCCCCAGCACCTGGCCGGCACCAGCCGCATCCTGCGTAACGGCGAGGAAATCTGGCGGAACGAATTCCTCAGTGGCGAGGCCAATATGTGCCACAGCCTGGAAAATCTTGAGTACCACCACTTCAAATACCGCCAGTTCCTCAAGCCGGGCGATGTGCATATTCACTTCTTCGGTACCGCCACGCTGTCATTCGCCGATGGTATACGTACCCAACCGGGCGATGTGTTCGAGATCAGCCAGGCCGAGTTCGGCGCGCCGTTGGTCAATGGCGTCGGCAGCAGCGATGCGGCCTTTGAACCCGGCCAAGTCACCCCCCTTTAAGGAGATCAACATGACCCAGTTCCTCGGCCACAACTACATCGGCGGCCAGCGCAGCGCCAACGGCAGCGTCAAGCTGCACAGCGTCGATGCCAGCACGGGCGAAACCTTGCCGCAGGATTTCTATCAGGCCACGCCGGAAGAAGTCGACGCCGCCGCCAAGGCCGCCGCCGCTGCGTATCCGGCGTACCGTGCGTTGAGTGCCGCGCGCCGTGCGCAGTTCCTGGACGCGATCGCCGACGAGCTGGATGGCCTGAGCGATAACTTCATCGAGCTGGTCTGCCGCGAAACCGCGCTGCCTGCCGCCCGTATCAAAGGCGAGCGTGGGCGTACCAGTGGCCAGATGCGCCTGTTCGCCACGGTGCTGCGTCGCGGTGATTTCTACGGCGCACGCATCGACAAGGCGTTACCCGATCGCCAGCCGCTGCCACGCCCGGACCTGCGCCAATACCGCATTGGCCTGGGCCCGGTGGCCGTGTTTGGCGCGAGCAACTTCCCCCTGGCGTTTTCCACGGCCGGTGGTGATACCGCTGCGGCGCTGGCGGCGGGCTGCCCGGTGGTGTTCAAGGCCCACAGCGGGCATATGGCCACGGCTGAACAGGTGGCCAATGCCATCATCCGTGCGGCTGAAGCCACCGAGATGCCCGCCGGTGTGTTCAATATGATCTTCGGCGGCGGCGTCGGTGAGGCGCTGGTCAAGCACCCGGCGATCCAGGCAGTGGGCTTTACCGGCTCGCTCAAGGGCGGTCGCGCCTTGTGCGATATGGCCGCGGCACGCCCGCAGCCGATCCCGGTGTTTGCCGAGATGTCGAGCATCAACCCGGTGATCGTCCTACCCCAGGCCCTGCAAGCGCGGGCGGATGCTGTCGCTCGGGATCTGACCGCGTCGGTGGTGCAAGGCTGCGGCCAGTTCTGCACCAACCCTGGCCTGGTGATCGGTATCGCTTCGCCGCAGTTCACCGCGTTTACCCAACAGGTCGCCCAACTGATCGGTGAGCAACCGGCGCAAACCATGCTCAATGCCGGCACCCTGAGCAGCTACGGCAAAGGCCTGGAAAAACTCCTGGCGCACCCTGGCATTCAGCATTTGGCCGGTAGCACCCAGGCGGGCAATCAGGCGCAACCGCAGCTGTTCAAGGCCGATGTGCGCTTGCTGATCGATGGCGATGAAGTGCTGCAGGAAGAAGTCTTCGGCCCTACCACGGTGTTTGTCGAAGTTGCTGATCAAGCCCAACTCAGCGCTGCCTTGCACGGCCTGCACGGCCAGCTCACGGCGACGATCATTGGCGAACCGGCAGACTTTCAACAGTTCGCCGAACTCACGCCGCTGCTGGAACAGAAAGTCGGGCGCATCCTGCTCAACGGCTACCCGACCGGCGTCGAAGTCTGCGATTCGATGGTGCACGGCGGCCCGTACCCGGCGACGTCGGATGCCCGTGGCACCTCGGTCGGCACCTTGGCCATCGACCGTTTCCTGCGTCCGGTGTGCTTCCAGAACTACCCGGATAGCCTGCTGCCTGACGCGTTGAAAAACGCCAACCCGTTGCGCATCCAGCGCCTGGTGGATGGCACGCCATCCCGCGACTCGCTGTAAACACTTATCAGGAGGCGTCATGTCGTGTACCGCTGTCACTGAGCACCGTGCGCAACTGGGGGAAGGCCCGTTCTGGGACGTGCCGACCCAGGCGCTGTACTGGGTCAATATCGCCGGCAAACAGGCCCTGCGCCTGATGGACGGGCAGTTGCAGATCTGGCAGTTGCCCGAGCACGTTTCGGCGTTTATCCCGTGCGAACGCGGTGATGCGCTGGTGACCCTGAGCAGCGGTGTCTACCGTCTGGACCTGGCCACCGAAGCCCTGACCCTGTTGTGCGTGGCCGACCCGCAACCGGGCAACCGTGGCAATGAAGCGCGCTGCGATGCCCTGGGCCGCCTGTGGCTGGGCACGATGCAGAACAACATCGGCGAACACGGCGAAGACTTGCCGATCACGCGGCGCTCCGGCGGCCTGTTTCGCATCGATGCGGATGCGCAGGTCACGCCGTTGCTTCACGGCCTGGGCATTCCCAACACCTTACTGTGGAGCGAGGACGGCCGCCAGGTGCATTTCGGCGACAGCCTGGACGCCACGCTCTACCAGTACTCGATCCAGGCCGACGGCCAACTCGAGCCGGCACAGGTGTGGTTCGGCCCCCATGAGCGTGGCGGGCCGGACGGCTCGGCCATGGACAGTCAAGGCTACATCTGGAACGCCCGTTGGGACGGCAGTTGCCTGCTGCGCCTGACGCCCGAGGGGGAGGTGGACCGCATTATCGAGTTGCCCGTGAGTCGCCCCACCAGTTGCGTATTCGGTGGCCCCAACCTCACCACTTTGTATATCACCAGCGCCGCCAGCCCATTGGATCACCCTCTGGACGGTGCGGTGCTGGCCATCGAAGTCGATGTACCCGGCATGCCTTGCCATCGCTTTGCCGGTTAGCTGCACCGCTTCACTGTAGGAGCGAGCTTGCTCGCGAAAAGCCTGAGCGCGCCGCGTGCATTCAGGATGTACGCGTCATCGTTAACGTTTTTCGCGAGCAAGAACTAGGCGTCCCCCTCGCTCCTACAAAAAACAGCAAACAAAAAACAACAACAAGGAGTCACCCGTATGAATCATCGTCGTCGTGGTATCCGTTCCCTGTGCTGCGCCGCTGTGGCGGTCTCGGCCATGAGCTTGAGCGGGCTGTTGCTGGCCGCTGAAGAAGTGAAAATCGGCTTCCTGGTCAAGCAGGCCGAGGAGCCGTGGTTCCAGACCGAATGGGCCTTTGCCGAAAAAGCCGGCAAGGAACATGGCT
>NZ_QGAA01000029.1:0-63073 GCF_005233485.1 Pseudomonas sp. CFBP13509 | reverse complement strand
ATTCGACTTGCTCCCGATAGCAGAGTGTCAGCCACTGTATTTGTGACTGACCCACCGCTATCGGGAGCAAGTCGAATCGTCGCACCGCCCCTCCCACATTTGGAACTCAACCAGCCTTGCGGACTGTGTGCGGAACAGAGCACGCCTCATCCAGAAACTTCACCACGGTGCCCATGCACGCCTGGCGTTCTTCCACGTGGGGCATGTGGCTGGAGTCTTCGAACAGCGCCCAGCGCACATCCGCGATCTCATCCAGGAATGGCTTGACCACCAGTGGCGTGGCCTCGTCATGCCGGCCGGAAATCACCAGGGTCGGCACCTTGATCGCCGACAGGCGGCCAATGGATTTCCAGTCCTTCAGGCTGCCGATCACGTGGAACTCGGTCGGGCCGCTCATGGCGTGATACACCGTGGGGTCCGAGTCGACCTGGGCGAAGGTGCGCGCCACTTCTTCCGGCCATGGGTTCACCCGGCACACATGCTGGTCATAGAACACCCGCGAGGCGGCGAGGTATTCCGGGTCGAGGTAGGTGCCGGCGGCTTCATGCTTGAGCAGGGTTTCATGCACGCCTTGGGGCAGCAGCTTGCGCAGGCGGTTGGCTTCGCTGACCCAGGTGCGCATGCAGGTCGGTGAATTGGCCGGGATAAACGCACGCAGGCCCTTGGGTTGCAGGATTGCGTGCTCGCTGCCGAGCATGCCGCCCCAGGACTGACCAAGGATCGCGTAGTTATCGCTGATCTGCAGGTGCTCCAGCAGGTTGTCCAATTCTTTAAGGAACAGATCGACGGTCCAGAAGGACGGGTCTTTCTCAGGCAAGTGCGTGGAGCGGCCGTTGCCCAGTTGGTCGTAGTGGATGACCGCATGACCGCTGGCCGCGACGTCCTTGAACGCGTCGACATAATCATGGGTGCAGCCCGGGCCGCCGTGGATGACCACCAGCGGCGTGCGGCCGCTGGCCAGGTCGCCAGTGACGCGGTACCAGGTCTGGTAGTCGCCAAACGCGGCATACCCTTCGCGGATTTTTTCGATGAAGTCCATTTCCTGCCCTGCCCTGAAAAAATGATCAGGGACACGATAGTCTGCGGGCGAGATTTAGGTAACTAGCAAAACAGCTAGGTTTTGCCGGGGGATCAGTCTTCCAGCAGGCGGTAATGGGTGGCGCGGACCACCGCCTGCACACGGTTCTTGGCGCCCAGTTTGTGCATCGCCGAGGCCAGGTGCAGGGTGACGACGGCCAGTGAGCGGCTCAGTTGCGTGGCGATTTCGGCGGCGGTCAGGCCGTCGGCGGCCCATTTGAGGCATTCGCGTTCACGTTTGGTCAGGTGAATGTGCGGGTAGGTGCGCAGCTCCTTGCCGAACAGCGGGTAGGCCGCTTCCTGCAACGCGTGGGAAATCAGGCTGAAGTCCGACAAGGTCTGCTGCGCGTCCTGCAGCACGGCAGGCGTTTTGCCAGTGCGCAAGCCGGTCAGTGACGCGAAGCCGCCACGGGGCAGATGCATCGGCACGCTGACGCCGCAGGTCAGTTGCTGGTCGTGCAGGTAGGACGAAACGGGGGCGTGGCAGGGGTCGATGATGGTTTGCAGGGCCGTGTCAGCCTGGGCTTCGTAGGACCACACGAACGGCGATACCGTGCGCAGAGCCAGGTGTTGCACCGGGTCGATCTGGTAGAAACCCTTGCTGCACCACAGCGCATGCCAATCGGTCGGCGTGTTGCGCAGCTCCAGCACCGAGGGGGTGATCAATGCACCATCCTGGTCGATCGGCACCGGGGTGTAGTCGTATACCAGTGCATCGAAGCCCAATTGCTGGGCGAGGATAAAAGTGTTGTCCATCTGCTCATCCAGGCTCCTGCCCGGCATCAGACGTTGATTGAAGGCAGTTAGCTTGGCCAGCATCCGTTCTGCTCCCGAATTCATTTGAATCTCCACTTCCTGCAAGTAGAATGCCACGCCCCGGCGAAGGACTGCCAGGCCAAACCTATAAGAAATACCAGGTTATGGACGCGCGGCATCCTCGGTAGTGTTGGCCTGATAAACGGCCGCTGCCCGCCAGGCCGATACAACACAAGGAATGTATGCATGTGGCGTGAAATTGCCCCCGACCAGCAGTACAACGTGCAAGTCGATGGCCACAACCTCGTGGTCTACAGCTTCGGCGAAGGCGATGAGGTGCTCTTGTGTCTCAACGGCGGGCCGGGCCTGCCGTGTGACTACTTGCGCGACGCCCATGGCTGGCTCAAGGACCATGACCTGCGAGTGGTTGCATTCGACCAGCTTGGCACAGGCGCATCAGCCAGACCGACCGATGTTTCCCTGTGGGAAATCCGCCGTTATGTCGAAGAAGTCGAAACCGTACGCCAAGCCCTTGGCCTCGGCCGCGTGCACCTGCTCGGGCATTCCTGGGGCGGCTGGCTGGGCATCGAATACGCCATCCATTACCCCGACAGGCTGAAAAGCCTGATCCTCGAGAACACCGTCGGCGACATTCCGCATCTTTCTCAAGAACTCGAACGCCTGCGCGGCGCGCTGGGCAGTGAGACCGTGGCGATGATGCAACGCCACGAAGCCATGGGTACCCTGGATCACCCGCAGTACCAGGCCGCGATCACCTTGCTCAACTATCGCCACGTCTGCCGCCTGGACGAATGGCCCGAACCGGTCAAGCGCTCCCTCGGCGACTGGAACATGGGCCCCTACGAAACCATGCAGGGTCCCAACGAATTCCTCTACGTCGGCAACCTCAAGGACTGGAACCGCATCCCCGAGATGGCCGCTTTCAACATGCCGATCCTGATCACCACCGGCCAGCACGACGAACTCACCCCAGCCTGCGCCATGCGCATGAAGATGGCGGCCAGACACGCCGAACTGCATGTATTTCCCAACAGTAGCCATATGCCGTTCTATGAAGAGCCACAGGCTTATTTTCCGGTACTGTTGGACTTTCTCGCTCGCCACCGAGGCTGACCGATGAACCTGGCGCGCTACCGTTTTGTACTGTCCCGGCCACTGCAATTGCTGCCGGTACTGTTTGGCATCAGCCTGATCACGTTTGTGCTGGTGCGCTCGATTCCTGGCGACCCGGCGCGGGCCCTGCTGGGCTCGCGCAGCACACCGGATGCCTTGCTGAAAATCCGCGCCCAGTACGGCCTCGACCAGCCTTTGTGGCAGCAGTATTTCTATTTCCTGAAGAACCTGCTCAAGGGCGATCTCGGCCAATCACTGCTGTACAAAGTCGACGCCTTGAAATTGATCGTCACCCGCATCGAACCCACCCTGGTGCTGGTGCTTGGCAGTGTGGTGCTGGCACTGCTGATTGCGGTGCCGCTGGCGACGTGGGCGGCGCGCAATAAAGGCGGGTGGGCGGACAACCTGATCCGCGTGTTCACCACCGTGGGCCTGGGCATGCCGGCGTTCTGGCTGGGCCTGATGCTGATCCTGCTGCTCAGTGTGCAATGGGGCCTGTTCCCGGTGTCCGGCTACGGCCGTACCTGGCTGGACAAGGCGCACCATATGGTCTTGCCGTGCCTGACCATCGCCCTGGCGCTGTCGGCGGTGCTGGTCCGCAACCTGCGGGCGAGCATGTTGATGGAGCTGCAGGCCGACCACGTCACTGCCGCGCGGGCCCGTGGGCTGTCGGAAGCTGCGGTGTTCCGTCGCCATGTGTTGCCCAATTCCCTGGTGCCGGCGGTCAACCTGCTGGCGGTGAATATTGGTTGGCTGATCAGCGGCACCGTCGTGATCGAAAGCCTGTTCGCCATTCCCGGCATCGGCCAGTTGCTGGTGCGCGGCATTTTTACCCGCGACTACATGGTGGTGCAGGGCGTGGCGATGGTGCTGGCGTGCGCGACGGTGGTGGTCAACTTTATCGCCGACGTGGTCACGGTGGCCCTCGACCCTCGGGTGAAAATGCAATGAGCAGCCGTCCACTGATTGCCCCATGGCGCCTGCGTCTGCGGTTTGGCTTTCGCAATGGCCGCCTGACGGCCGCGTGGGGGCTGTTGATCCTGCTGGTATGGTTGGTCCTGGCGCTATGTGCGCCGTGGATCGCGCCCTATGACCCGATCGCGCAGAACACCGACATCAGCTTGCTGGGGCCGAGCCTGGCCCATCCATTCGGCACGGATAACTACGGTCGAGACATCCTTTCGAGGGTGATCTGGGGCGCGCGCGTCGATCTGCAACTGGCCATTATCGGGGTGATTTTCCCGTTCATGATCGGCACGTTTGTCGGCGCGGTTTCCGGCTATATCGGCGGGCGCTTCGACAGTTTCTGCATGCGCGTGATCGATGTGATCCTGGCGTTCCCGTTCCTGGTGTTGATGCTGGCGATCATGGCTATCCTCGGTCCGGGCCTGAAGAGTTTTTATATCGCCATGGCGCTGGTGGGCTGGGTGTCGTATGCGCGGCTGATCCGCTCACAGATCCTGGTGCTCAAGGAAAGCGACTTCGCCCTGGCGGCCAAGAGCCTGGGCTTTGGCCATGGGCGCATTCTGTTCCGACATTTGCTGCCGAATGCGATGTTTGGCTCGATTGTGTTTTCCATGTCTGACGCGGTGCTGGTACTGCTCAACGGTGCCGCCGTGAGCTACCTGGGCCTGGGCGTGCAACCGCCGACGGCGGAGTGGGGGACGATGATTGCCGAAGGGCAGGCGTTTATCACCACGGCCTGGTGGATCTGCACCTTTCCGGGGCTGGCCATCGTGACCCTGGCCATGGGCTTCAGCCTGCTGGCCGATGGTGTGGCGCAAGTGCTGGGGGATCGCTCATGAGCCTGCTGCAGGTGCAAGATCTCAGCGTGATCGCCAACAACGCCGGGCGCGATGTGACCTTGGTCGACCGCGTGTCCTTTGACCTGGCCGAAGGCGAGATCCTCGGCCTGGTGGGTGAAAGCGGCTCGGGCAAGACCATGGCCTGCCGTGGCTTGATGCGCCTGTTGCCGTCGCCCAACCTGCGCGTGCAGGGCGGTGCGGTACGCCTGGCGGGCCAGGACCTGCTGCAACTGGATGACGCCGGCATGCGGGCGGTGCGTGGCGGGCAGTTGGGCATGATCTTCCAGAACCCCAGCAGCCACCTCGACCCCTTGATGCGCATCGGCGATCAGATCGCCGAAGGCATCCGCCTGCATCAGGGCGCGTCGAAAAAAGACGCGCGCCGACAAGCCATCGAAGTGTTGCGCCAGGTGGGCATTCCCGATCCCCAGGCACGGGTCGACAACTATCCCCATGAATTTTCCGGTGGCATGCGCCAGCGCGCGATGATCGCCGTGGCCCTGGGCTGCAACCCGAACGTATTGATTGCCGACGAGCCGACCACGGCGTTGGACGTGACCGTGCAGGCGCAGATCCTGCGCCTGCTGCTGGACCTGCGTGACCAGCGCGGCCTGTCGCTCATCATGATCACCCACGACCTCGGCGTGGTTGCGCAAACCTGTGATTCCATCGCCGTGATGTACGCCGGGCGCCTGTGCGAGCACGGCAGCAAGTACGACGTGCTCGCCCATCCGCAACACCCCTACACAGCCGGCCTGATTGATTGCCAACCGACCCACGGCAGTGGTCCTGGGTTGCTGCGTACCATCCCCGGCCAGCCGCCCTTGCTCGATGCGTTACCCGACGGCTGCCGCTTCAACCCGCGTTGCCCGCAGGTCGGCGCGTTGTGCACCGAACGGTTGCCCGAAGGCGCGCGCGTGGCCTGTCACTACCCGTTGGGAGCACGCCCATGAGCCTGTTGCAGATCAAGAACCTCGAGGTGCGGTTCGCCGCGTCCGGCACGGGGGTGTTCGGCCTGAACAAGCAGTGGGTGAAGGCGGTGAACGGTGTGTCGCTGAACCTTGCAGCCGGTGAAACCCTGGGGTTGGTGGGGGAGTCCGGCAGCGGCAAAAGCACCCTGGGCCGCGCGATCCTGCACCTCAACCCGATCAGTGCCGGGCAGGTGCTGTTCGATGGCATCGACATGGCCCATGGCAGCGCGATCGACATCGCGCGCCTGCGCCAGGAAACGGCGATGATCTTCCAGGATCCCTACGCCGCGTTGAACCCGCGCCACACCATCGGCGAAACCATCGCCGAGGTGTTGCGGGTGCAGCGCAAAGTCCCGGCAGAGCGTATCCCGGCTCGCGTCAACGAACTGCTTGACCTGGTCGGCCTGCGCCCCGAACTGGCCAGTCGCAAACCCGGCGCCCTCAGTGGTGGCCAATGCCAGCGTGTCGGTATTGCCCGGGCGCTGGCGGTGGAGCCGCGCTTGATCATCGCCGATGAATGCGTGGCGGCCCTGGATGTATCGATCCAGGGCCAGATCATCAACCTGCTGTTGGAACTGCAACAGCGCATGAACCTGGCGATCCTGTTTATCGCCCACGATTTGGCCATCGTGCGGCGCCTGTGCGACCGCGTGGCGGTGATGTACCTGGGCAAGATCGTCGAGGAAGGGCCGGTGGAAGCGGTCTTCACCTCGCCGCGCCATCCGTATACGGCGGCGTTGATCGAGGCGATTCCGGAGATCGATCCGCACCGGCCCTTGCCGACGCAGCCGTTGCCTGGCGAGCCGCCGAGCCCGCTGAATTTGCCTACGGGCTGTGCCTTCCACCCGCGTTGCCGGTACGCCCGGACGATGTGTTCCGTGGTATTGCCGCCTACCCATTCCCTGCACGAGCATCGATACAGTTGCGTGCTTGAAGAACCGTTGACCCTACCTGCCCATCATGAACAAGGAGTTATGACATGCAATCGCGCCACTTGAAGTTGCTCGCCGCTGCTACGTTGACCGCGTGGTCCCTCACTGCCGGATTGGCGCAAGCCGCCGGCGTCCTGACCATCGGCTGCCGTGAAGACAGCACCACGTTCGACCCGATCAAAAGCGCGCAAAACCGCGATACCTGGGTATTTGCCAACGTCTACGACACCCTGGTACGCGTGGACAACCTGGGGACCAAGATGGAGCCGGGCCTGGCTGAAAGCTGGGATATTTCCAAGGACGGCCTGACCTACACCTTCAAGCTGCGCGATGCGAAGTTCTCCGATGGCTCGGCGATCACCGCCGAGGATGCAGCGTTCAGCCTGTTGCGCATCCGCGATAACAAGGCTTCGTTGTGGGCTGATCCCTTCAACCTGATCGACACCGCCAAGGCGACGGACTCGAAAACCCTGGTTGTCACACTGAAGACTCCGGCGGTCGCCTTCCTGTCGCAACTGGCTTCGCCGACGGTGTCGATCCTGTCGGAAAAAGCCATGACCAAAATGGGTGAAGACGCCTACTCGGAAAATCCGGTGACCTCCGGCGCGTTTACCGTGGACGAATGGCGCAAGGGCGACCGGGTCATCCTGAAGAAGAACCCGAACTTCTGGCAGGCCAAGAAGGTCAGCCTGGATGGCGTGGAGTGGGTCTCCGTGACCGACGACAATACGCGGATGCGCATGGTGCAGAACAACGAGCTGGACACGGCGATCTTCGTACCGTTTTCCCGGGTTGAAGAGCTGAAGAAAGACAAGAACGTGGTGATCCACTCCGACCCGTCCACCCGTGAAGATCACCTGCTGATCAACCACGCCCACGGTCTGCTGGCCAAGCAGGAAGTACGCGAGGCGCTGGACATGGCCATCGACAAACAGTCGCTGGTGAAAACCGCGACCTACGGTCAGGGCACGGTGGCCTATTCCTATATCCCGAAAGGCTCGTTGTTCCATTACGCCAACAACCTGCAACGCCCGTATGACCCGACCGCCGCCAAGAAACTGTTGGAAAAGGCTGGCGCGAAGGACTTGAAGCTCAACTATGTGGTCAACGCCGGCAACGAAGCCGACGAGCAGATCGCGGTGATCATCAAGGACCAGTTGGCCAAGGTCGGCGTGACCGCCAACCTGCAGAAGGTCGACCCGACCCAAAGCTGGCAGATGCTGGTGGACGGTGAGTACGATATTTCGGTGATGTACTGGACCAACGACATCCTCGACCCGGACCAGAAGACCACCTTCGTGCTCGGCCACGACACCAACCAGAACTACATGACCCGCTACAAGAACGACAAGGTCAAGGACTTGGTCGCGGCGGCGCGCATCGAAGCCGACCCGGTCAAGCGTGAGCAGATGTATGTCGAGTTGCAGAAACTGGCGAAACAGGATGTGAACTGGATCGACCTGTACTACAGCCCGTACATCAACATCTCACGCAAGAATGTGAGCAACTTCCTGCAAAATCCGTTGGGGCGCTTCACCCTTGAGGAAGTGGTGAAGAACTAAATAAGTAAACCCAATGTGGGAAGAGACCTGTGGTGAGCGGGCTTGCCCCGCGCTGGGCTGCGAAGCAGCCCCACAGTTCAGCCAGCGCGATCTGACAGAGAGATTACGTTGGCAGGTTTTGGGGCCGCTTCGCAGCCCGGCGCGGGGCAAGCCCGCTCACCACAAAAGCCAACTCCCACAGCGGGTAGGGTGTCAGGGATTACTGCGCGTCAAACGCCTGCCCATTGATGCCGGTACTGTCCGGGCCCATCAGGTACAGGTACACCGGCATGATCTCTTCCGGTGCCGGCCTTTCCATCGGGTTCTCCCCTGGATATGCCTGGGCCCGCATGCTGGTGCGCGTGCCGCCCGGGTTGATGCTGTTGGCTCTTACTGCAGCCACGTCTTCGAGCTCATCCGCCAGGGTCTGCATCAAGCCTTCAGTGGCGAATTTCGACACCCCATAAGCGCCCCAATATGCCCGGCCCTTGCGCCCGACGCTGCTGGAGGTGAACACCACCGACGCATCCTGGGACAGCTTGAGCAGTGGCAACAACGTGCTGGTGAGCATGAACATCGCATTGACGTTGATGTGCATCACCCGCATGAAGTTCTCGCCGGACAACTGCTCGATCGGCGTACGTGGGCCGATGATCGAGGCGTTGTGCAGCAGGCCATCGAGGTGGCCGAATTCTTTTTCGATCATCGCTGCCAGCTCATCGTATTGATGGGGCAGGGCGGTCTCCAGGTTGAAGGGGATCACCACCGGCTGCGGGTGGCCGGCCGCTTCGATCTCGTCATACACCTGGGCCAGGTTGGCTTCGGTCTTGCCCAGCAACAGCACGGTCGCGCCATGGGCGGCGTAGGTTTTCGCCGCCGCCGCGCCAATGCCGCGACCGGCGCCGGTCACCAGGATCACCCGGCCTTTGAGCAGTTCTGGACGTGCAGAGTAATCAAACATAAAAAGCCTCGACAGAATTCAACATGTTTCAGCACAAAACTTGAGACCGGTGGAGATCCCCTGTGGGAGGGGGATCTTCATAGGTCAGATGGGTTGGTGAGCCATCAGCAACTGCACAGCGCGTTATCCAGCACCTTGCGCAGTTCCAGTGGATGATCCACCACCACATCCGCGCCCCAGTGGCGTGGGTTGTCATCCGGGTGGATATAGCCATAGGTGACCGCCGCCGTGCGGGTGCCGGCGTCGCGGCCGGACTCGATGTCGCGCAGGTCATCGCCCACGAACAGCACGCTGGCCGGGTCCAGGCCGAGCATCTTGCACGCCAGGATCATCGGCTCCGGGTCCGGCTTGCTGTTTTTCACGTGGTCCGGGCAGATCAGCAGCGCCGAACGCTCGGCCAGGCCCAGTTGCTGCATGATCGGCTCGGCAAAGCGCAGTGGCTTGTTGGTGACCACGCCCCAGATCAGCTTGGATTTCTCGATGTCCTCCAGAAGCTCGGCCATGCCGTCGAACAGTGTGCTGTGGACCGCACAACCCTTCAGGTAACGCTCGAGGAATTCCAGGCGCAACTCTTCAAAGCCGGGGGATTCCGGGTCCATCGAGAAGGTCACGGCCACCATCGCCCGCGCACCGCCGGAGATTTCATCGCGGATATGCTGTGGGTTGATCGGTGGCAGGTCGCGGTCGGCGCGCATCGCCTGGCAGATGGCGATAAAGTCCGGCGCAGTGTCCAGCAGGGTACCGTCCATGTCGAAGAGAACCGCTCGCAACTTCACAGGCTTACTCCTCGCGCAGGGTCTGGATCATGTAGTTGACGTCAACGTCGCTGGCCAGTTTGTAGTGCTTGGTCAGCGGGTTGTAGGTCAGGCCGATGATGTCCTTGACGGTCAGCCCGGCCTGGCGGCTCCACGCACCCAGTTCGGACGGGCGGATGAATTTCTTGAAATCGTGGGTGCCGCGCGGCAGCAGCTTCATGATGTATTCGGCGCCGATGATCGCGAACAGGTAGGCCTTGGGGTTGCGGTTGATGGTGGAGAAGAACACCTGGCCGCCCGGCTTGACCATGCGGAAGCAGGCGCGGATCACCGACGATGGGTCTGGCACGTGCTCCAGCATTTCCAGGCAGGTGACCACGTCGAACTGCTCAGGCATTTCCTCGGCCAGGGCTTCGGCGGTGATCTGGCGATATTCCACGCTCACGCCGGATTCCAGCTGGTGCAACTGGGCCACGGCCAGCGGCGCTTCGCCCATGTCGATCCCCATCACGGTGGCGCCGCGCTGGGCCATGGCTTCGCTGAGGATGCCGCCGCCGCAACCGACGTCCAGCACCTTCTTGCCGGCCAGGTTGACGCGTTCGTCAATCCAGTTGACCCGCAGCGGGTTGATGTCGTGCAGGGGTTTGAACTCGCTTTCGCGGTCCCACCAGCGGTGGGCCAGGGCTTCAAACTTGGCGATTTCGGCGTGGTCGACGTTGCTCATGGTGAATCCTCTAAATCTGATAAATCGGTTTGTCGGTCCTGAACACGCAGGTTCAGAGCCAGCGTTATTCGGTGTGCCCGCCGATGCGTTTTCCCCAGGCAATGGCCGTGGCGGTCAACTGTTGTTCATCCATGCGGGTGAGTTGCCGGTCGTCGAGCAACTGCTTGCCGGCGACCCAAAGGTGTTTCACGCAATCGCGTCCGGTGGCATATATAAGCTGTGAGACCGGATCGTAGATCGGTTGTTGCGCCAGCCCGGTCAGATCGAAGGCGACCATATCCGCCGCCTTGCCCACTTCCAGGGAGCCGATTTCACTTTCCAGGCCCATGGCACGCGCACCGTTGAGCGTAGCCATGCGCAGCGCACGGTGGGCGTCCAGGGCGGTGGCCGAACCCGCGACGGCCTTGGCCAGCATCGCGGCGGTACGGGTTTCACCCAGCAGGTCCAGGTCGTTGTTACTGGCGGCGCCATCGGTGCCGATGGCCACATTGACGCCCGCCTGCCATAGACGCTCCACCGGGCAGAAGCCACTGGCCAGTTTCAGGTTCGATTCCGGGCAATGGATCACGCTGGTGTTGCTTTCTACCAGCAAAGCCAGGTCGTCCTCGCTGATTTGGGTCATATGAACGGCCTGGAAGCGCGGGCCCAGCAAGCCGAGGCGTCCCAGGCGCGCCAACGGCCGCTCGCCGGTCTGTTCGACGGCCTGTTGTACCTCGAAAGCGGTTTCATGCACATGCATATGGATCGCGGCGTCCAGCTCTTCGGCGATGACCCGGATCTTTTCCAGGTTGGCATCGCACACCGTGTAGGGCGCGTGGGGGCCGAAGGTGATCTTGATGCGCGGATGGTGCTTGAGGTCGCCGAACAGCTCGATGCCCTGTCGGATCGCCTCATCGGCGGTGCTGGCGCCGGGAATCGGGAAGTCGAGGATCGGAATCGCGATCTGTGCACGCATGCCGCTGTTGTGCACGCAATCGCTGGCGACCTTGGGGTAGAAGTACATGTCCGAGAAGCAGGTGATGCCGCCCTTGAGCTGTTCGGCAATGGCCAGGTCGGTGCCGTCACGCACGAAGGCCTCGTCGACCCACTTGGCTTCGGCGGGCCAGATGTGTTTTTCCAGCCAGGTCATCAAGGGCAGGTCATCGGCCAGGCCGCGAAAGAGGCTCATCGCCGCATGCCCGTGGGCGTTGATCAGGCCGGGACTGAGCAGCATGCCCGGCAGTTCGCGCACTTCAGCGGCCGACAGCTTCAACGCCGCAGCCCGTGGACCGATAAAGGCGATACGCCCATTGCGGATGCCCACGCCATGGTCCTTGAGCACCACGCCGGCGGGTTCGACAGGTACCAGCCAGGTTGGCAGTAGCAATAAGTCGAGCGGGGCGGCAGTGGAGGTCATCGCAGGCTTCTTCCCGGGCAGCTATAAAAGAAGCGCGAAGTATACCCGAGCGTCCTGGCTGGCGGATCGCTATAATCGGCGGCTTTTGTTGATGAGTACGGGGTGACGGATGCGCGATCGACTGTTGGCAGCGGAGAAAGTGAAGGCCATCGATTGGCGTGATGGCACGCTGCACCTGCTCGATCAACGCGCCCTGCCGTCCCAGGAACACTGGGTGGCCTGCTCCACGGTCGATGCAGTGGCTGCGGCCATTCGCGCCATGGTGGTGCGTGGCGCATCGGCGATCGGCATCAGCGCGGCCTATGGCCTGGTGCTCGCCGCTCGCGAGCGCATCGCCGAGGGCGGTGACTGGCAGGCCGCCTGGGAAGAGGACTACGCACTACTGGCCGATACCCGTCCGACCGCCTCGAACCTGTTCTGGGCGCTCAAGCGCATGCGCGATCGCCTGGATCGCGTCAAGAAGCACGCCGATCCGCTGGCGGTGCTGGAGGCCGAAGCGATCGCTATCCATGAAAGCGACCGGGAAGCCAACCTCGTCATGGCCCAGTTGGGCGTTGAGCGGATTCGCAAGCATCAGGGCAATGCCCAGGCGATCTTGACCCATGGCAACTCCGGCGCCTTGGCAACCGGCGGTGTCGGCACGGCCCTCGGGGTGATTCGCGCGGCGTTCCTGGAAGGCTTGGTCGAGCACGTCTACGCCAATGAAACCCGCCCATGGCTGCAAGGCTCGCGGCTGACCGCCTGGGAACTGGCGGGCGAGGGGATCCCGGTCACCGTGAATGCCGACTCCGCCGGCGCGCATCTCCTCAAGACCAAGGGCATCACCTGGGTGATCGTCGGCGCCGATTGCATTGCCGCCAATGGCGATGTGATCAGCAAGATCGGCACCTATCAATTGGCGGTGTGCGCCATGCACCACGGCGTGCGTTTCATGGTGGTGGCGCCGAGTTCGAGCCTGGACCTGATGATGGCCACGGGTGACGATGTGGCCTTGGAGGAGCGCGATCCCGGTGAACTGCTGGAGGTCATGGGGCAGCGCTTGGAGGTCAATGCGTTTAATCCGGTATTTGATGTGACCCCGGCCGACCTGATCGATGTGATCGTGACTGAGAAGGGCGTGGTTGAGCGGCCGGATACGGCGAAATTGGCCAAGCTGATGTGCCGTAAGCGGCTGCATTGAGGGCTGTGGTGTCTGTGAAATGGCTATCGTGGGCAAGCCCCCTCCCACATTTTGACTGTTCACAATTAAAGTGTGGGAGGGGGCTTGCCCCCGATTGGCCCGGAAAGTCAATAAAACCCTCGGATCCGCCCTCAAAAAAAAGCACCACCCCATCTCTGAGCCCCTCTCGTCCCCTTCAAGCCTGTCATCCGTCAAATTACTAGTCTCCATGCGCATCAGGGGGATAGGTGCGTGGCGGCGATTGTGATAACATCCGGCGGTTTCCAGGGCCGCCCCCAGGGGTTGTCCATAACGTGCAGATCCGTGTCATAACTCGTTGATTTGTCGTAAGTCGTTGTCAGGCAGTGTGCCGGCGACGGCGAGCTTCGTTCGTCCCATATGGATGCGACGAGGTTTCACCCGAAAAAGGAATCAGGCTTCTCATGGGCGAACTGGCCAAAGAAATCCTCCCGGTCAATATCGAAGACGAGCTGAAACAGTCCTACCTCGACTACGCGATGAGCGTAATTGTCGGTCGGGCACTGCCTGATGCGCGCGATGGCTTGAAGCCCGTGCACCGGCGTGTGCTGTTCGCAATGAGCGAGCTGGGTAACGACTGGAACAAGCCGTACAAGAAATCTGCCCGTGTTGTCGGTGACGTGATCGGTAAGTATCACCCTCACGGCGACACTGCGGTGTACGACACCATCGTTCGGATGGCCCAGCCGTTTTCCCTGCGCTACCTGCTGGTAGACGGCCAGGGCAACTTCGGTTCGGTCGACGGCGACAACGCCGCGGCCATGCGATACACCGAAGTGCGCATGACCAAGCTGGCGCACGAGCTGCTGGCCGACCTGCATAAAGAAACCGTGGACTGGGTGCCGAACTACGACGGTACCGAAATGATCCCGGCGGTCATGCCGACCCGGATCCCCAACCTGCTGGTCAACGGTTCCAGCGGTATCGCCGTGGGCATGGCCACCAACATCCCGCCGCACAACCTCGGTGAAGTCATCGACGGTTGCCTGGCCCTTATCGACAACCCTGAGCTGACCGTCGATGAGCTGATGCAATACATCCCGGGCCCGGACTTCCCGACCGCTGCGATCATCAACGGTCGCGCCGGCATCATCGAAGCCTACCGCACCGGTCGCGGCCGTATTTACATGCGCGCCCGCTCGATCATCGAGGACATCGACAAGGTCGGTGGCCGCCAGCAGATCGTCATCACCGAACTCCCGTACCAGTTGAACAAGGCGCGTCTGATCGAGAAGATCGCCGAGCTGGTTAAAGAGAAGAAACTCGAAGGCATCACCGAACTGCGCGACGAATCCGACAAAGACGGTATGCGCGTGGTGATCGAGCTGCGTCGTGGCGAAGTGCCTGAGGTGATCCTCAACAACCTCTACGCCCAGACCCAGCTGCAAAGCGTGTTTGGTATCAACGTGGTCGCACTGATCGACGGCCGCCCACGCATCCTGAACCTCAAGGACCTGCTGGAAGCCTTCGTACGTCACCGTCGCGAAGTGGTGACCCGCCGTACCGTGTTCGAATTGCGCAAGGCTCGTGAACGCGGTCACATCCTGGAAGGCCAGGCTGTAGCGCTGTCGAACATCGACCCGGTCATCGCCCTGATCAAGGCCTCGCCGACGCCGTCGGAAGCCAAGGAAGCCCTGATCAAGATGCCATGGGAATCCAGCGCCGTGGTGGCGATGGTTGAACGTGCCGGTGCCGACTCGTGCCGCCCGGAGACCCTGGACCCGCAATACGGCCTGCGTGACGGCAAGTACTTCCTGTCGCCGGAACAGGCTCAGGCCATCCTGGAACTGCGCCTGCACCGCCTGACCGGCCTGGAGCACGAGAAGCTGCTGGCCGAGTACCAGGAGATCCTCAACCAGATCGGCGAGCTGATCCGCATCCTCAACAGCGCCGTGCGCCTGATGGAAGTGATCCGCGAAGAACTGGAAGTGATCCGCGCCGAATACGGCGACGTGCGCCGCACCGAAATCCTCGATGCGCGCCTCGACCTGACCCTGGGTGACATGATCCCGGAAGAAGAGCGCGTGGTGACCATTTCCCATGGTGGCTATGCCAAGACCCAGCCATTGGCTGCGTACCAGGCCCAGCGTCGTGGCGGTAAAGGTAAATCGGCTACCGGCGTGAAGGATGAGGACTACATCGCCCACCTGCTGGTCGCCAACAGCCACACCACGCTGCTGCTGTTCTCCAGCAAGGGCAAGGTGTACTGGCTCAAGACCTACGAAATCCCGGAAGCCTCCCGCGCTGCCCGTGGTCGTCCGTTGGTCAACCTGCTGCCGCTGGACAGTGATGAATACATCACCACCATGCTGCCGGTCGAGGAATACACCGAAGGTCACTTCATCTTCATGGCCACCGCCAAAGGCACCGTGAAGAAGACCCCGCTGGAATCCTTCAGCCGCCAGCGCAGCGTGGGCCTGATCGCCCTGGAGCTGGACGAAGGCGACGTGCTGATCAGCGCGGCCATTACCGATGGCGAGCGTGAAGTCATGCTGTTCTCCGACGGCGGCAAGGTCACTCGCTTCAAGGAATCCGACGTTCGCGCCATGGGCCGTACCGCCCGCGGTGTGCGCGGCATGCGCCTGCCGGAAGGGCAGAAGCTGATTTCGATGCTGATCCCGGAAGAAGGCAGCCAGATCCTCACCGCTTCCGAGCGTGGTTATGGCAAGCGCACCGCCATCAGCGAGTTCCCGGAGTACAAGCGTGGCGGCCAGGGCGTTATCGCCATGGTCAGCAACGACCGCAACGGCCGTCTGGTCGGCGCGGTCCAGGTGCTCGATGGCGAGGAAATCATGCTGATTTCCGACCAGGGCACCCTGGTGCGTACCCGTGTGGCCGAAGTGTCGAGCCTGGGCCGTAACACCCAGGGTGTGACCTTGATCAAGCTGGCCAAGGACGAAAAACTGGTCGGCCTGGAGCGTGTCCAGGAACCATCGGAAGTCGAAGGCGAAGAGCTGGAAGGTGAGGCGTTCGAAGGCGAGGTGATCGCAACCGGCGATGACAACGTCGACGAGCCAACCCTCGATGCTGCCGCAGACGAAGAAGAACCGCAGGAATAAGCGGACACACAGGGGGCGGATGAAGATTCGCCCCCTTGTTGTTTGTCCCCTTTGAAAGAACAACGCCGCCCCCTGTAGGAGCGAGCTTGCTCGCGAAAATCGTCAACGATAACGCGAGCTGCCTGATGCGCCCTTGCGCTCTCGGGTTTTTCGCGAGCAAGCTCGCTCCTACCGTGTTTGATTTCAGTCCCACCAGATCAGAGAGATTGGATGTGAGCAAGAGAGCCTATAACTTCTGTGCCGGTCCCGCGGCGCTTCCTGAAGCAGTCCTGCAGCGTGCGCAGGGTGAACTCCTCGACTGGCATGGAAAAGGCCTCTCCGTGATGGAAATGAGCCATCGCAGCGATGAGTTCGTGTCCATTGCCACCAAGGCCGAGCAGGATCTGCGCGACTTGCTCGACATCCCATCCAACTACAAAGTGCTGTTCCTGCAAGGCGGTGCGAGCCAGCAGTTCGCCCAGATCCCGCTGAACCTGCTGCCGGAAGACGGCACTGCCGACTACATCGACACCGGTATCTGGGGGCAGAAGGCTATTGAAGAGGCTTCGCGCTACGGTCATGTCAATGTGGCCGGCACCGCCAAGCCCTACGACTACTTCGCCATTCCCGGTCAGAACGAATGGAAGCTGTCCAAGGACGCGGCCTACGTGCACTACGTCGCGAACGAAACCATTGGCGGCCTGGAGTTCGACTGGGTGCCGGAAGTCGGCGACGTTCCGCTGGTGTGCGACATGTCTTCGGACATCCTCTCGCGGCCTATCGATGTGTCGCGCTACGGCATGATCTACGCCGGTGCGCAGAAGAACATCGGCCCGAGCGGCATCCTGGTCAATATCGTGCGTGAGGACCTGCTGGGTCGCGCCCGTTCACTGTGCCCGACCATGCTCAACTACAAGGTCGCGGCCGACAACGGCTCGATGTACAACACCCCGCCGGCCTTCGCCTGGTACCTGTCGGGCCTGGTGTTCGAGTGGCTGAAGGAGCAGGGCGGCGTGGCGGCCATGGGCAAGCTCAACGAAGAGAAGAAGCGCACCCTGTACGACTTCATCGACGCCAGCGGCCTGTACAGCAACCCGATCAACCTCACCGACCGCTCGTGGATGAACGTGCCGTTCCGCCTGGCCGATGACCGCCTGGACAAGCCATTCCTGGCCGGTGCCGACGCCCGTGGCCTGCTGAACCTCAAGGGTCACCGTTCGGTAGGTGGCATGCGCGCCTCCATCTATAACGCTGTGGACATTCACGCGATCAATGCGCTGGTTGCCTACATGGCAGAGTTCGAAAAGGAACACGGCTAATGTCTGAACAAGAACTCAAGGCCCTGCGTGTACGCATTGACAGCCTGGACGAGAAAGTCCTGGAGCTGATCAGTGAGCGTGCGCGCTGCGCCCAGGAAGTGGCACGGGTGAAGATGGCGTCCCTGGCGGAGGGCGAAGTGCCGGTGTTCTACCGGCCGGAGCGTGAAGCCCAGGTGCTCAAGCGCGTCATGGAGCGTAACAAGGGCCCGCTGGGCAACGAAGAGATGGCGCGGTTGTTCCGTGAAATCATGTCGTCGTGCCTGGCGCTCGAGCAGCCGCTGAAAGTGGCCTACCTCGGCCCGGAAGGCACCTTCACCCAGGCGGCGGCCATGAAGCACTTCGGCCATGCGGTGATCAGCAAACCGATGGCGGCCATCGACGAGGTGTTCCGTGAAGTGGCGGCCGGCGCGGTGAACTTTGGCGTGGTACCGGTGGAAAACTCCACCGAAGGCGCGGTCAACCACACGCTGGACAGCTTCCTTGAGCACGACATGGTGATCTGCGGCGAAGTCGAGCTGCGCATCCACCATCACCTGTTGGTGGGTGAAAACACCAAGACCGACAGCATCAGCCGCATCTATTCCCACGCGCAGTCCCTTGCCCAGTGCCGCAAGTGGCTGGATGCGCATTACCCGAATGTCGAGCGCGTGGCGGTGTCCAGCAACGCCGAAGCGGCCAAGCGGGTCAAGGGTGAATGGAATTCGGCGGCGATCGCCGGTGATATGGCGGCAGGCCTGTATGGCCTGACGCGCCTGGCCGAGAAAATCGAGGATCGCCCGGACAATTCCACGCGCTTCCTGATGATCGGCAGCCAGGAAGTGCCGCCGACCGGCGACGACAAGACTTCGATCATCGTCTCCATGAGCAACAAGCCCGGCGCGCTGCATGAGCTGCTGGTGCCGTTCCACGACAACGGGATTGACCTGACGCGCATCGAGACGCGTCCTTCGCGCAGCGGTAAATGGACTTACGTGTTCTTTATCGACTTTATCGGCCACCACCGCGATCCGCTGGTCAAGGGCGTGCTGGAGAAGATCAGTCAGGAAGCCGTGGCACTCAAGGTGCTGGGCTCTTACCCGAAAGCAGTTTTGTGAGGCTTTAACATGAGTGGCAACTTCCTCGCCCTGGCCCAGCCGGGCGTGCAACAACTGTCGCCTTACGTTCCGGGCAAGCCTGTGGACGAGCTGGCGCGTGAGTTGAACCTGGACCCCTCCAAGATCGTCAAGCTGGCGAGTAACGAGAATCCACTGGGCCCAAGCCCCAGGGTATTGGCGGCGATTCGCGAAGAGTTGGCCGAGCTGACCCGTTATCCGGACGGCAATGGCTTCGCCCTCAAGTCCCTGTTGGCAGAAACATGCCGGGTCGAGCTGAACCAGGTCACCCTGGGCAACGGTTCCAATGACATACTCGAGCTAGTCGGGCGTGCCTACCTGGCGCCGGGCCTGAACGCCGTGTTCAGCGAGCACGCGTTTGCGGTCTACCCGATCGTCACCCAGGCGGTCGGTGCCGACGCCCGTGTGATTCCTGCCAAGGACTGGGGCCATGACCTGCCGGCCATGCTGGCCGCCATCGACGCCCAGACCCGCGTCGTGTTTATCGCCAACCCGAACAACCCGACCGGCACCTGGTTCGATGCGCAGGCGCTGAACGACTTCCTGCAGGACGTGCCTGAGCATGTACTGGTGGTGTTGGACGAGGCCTACATCGAGTACGCCGAAGGCAGCGACCTGCCGAACGGCCTGGATTTCCTGGCGGCCTACCCGAACCTGCTGGTGTCGCGCACCTTCTCCAAGGCCTATGGCCTGGCCTCGCTGCGGGTTGGCTATGGCTTGTCGACAGCGGTGGTGGCCGATGTGCTGAACCGCGTGCGCCAACCGTTCAACGTCAACAGCCTCGCCCTGGCGGCAGCCTGTGCGGCGGTGAAGGATGCCGAGTACCTGGAAGAAGGTCGCCGCATCAACGCAAGCGGCATGCTGCAGTTGCAGGATGGCTTCCGTGCGTTGGGCCTGGGCTGGATTCCCTCCAAGGGCAACTTCATCTGTGTCGACCTTGGTCAAGTGGCCGCCCCGGTATTCCAGGGGCTGCTGCGCGAAGGTGTGATCGTGCGGCCGGTGGCCAACTACGGCATGCCGAACCACCTGCGGATCACCATCGGCTTGCCGGCTGAAAACAGCCGCTTCCTGGAGGCGCTGGCCAAGGTCCTGGCTCGTGGTTGATGTCACTGCATTGCAACCTGCCGTGCCTATGATCGGTCGCCTGGTGGTGGTCGGCCTGGGCTTGATCGGTGGCTCCTTCGCCAAAGGCCTGCGCGAAAGCGGGCTGTGCGGCGAAGTAGTCGGTGTGGACCTGGACCCGCAATCGCGCAAGCTGGCGGTGGAGTTGGGTGTGGTGGATCGCTGCGAGGCGGACTTGGCGCTGGCGTGCCAGGGGGCTGACGTCATCCAGCTCGCTGTGCCGATCCTGGCCATGGAGAAACTGCTGGCGGTATTGGCCGGCATGGACCTGGGCCAGGCGATCCTGACCGACGTCGGCAGTGCCAAGGGCAATGTGGTGCGGGCCGCGCAACAGGCTTTTGGCGGCATGCCGTCGCGTTTTGTGCCGGGCCATCCGATTGCCGGTTCCGAGCAGAGCGGGGTGGAAGCGTCCAATGCGCAGCTGTTCCGCCGCCATAAAGTGATCCTGACGCCGCTGGAGCAAACCGATCCGGCCGCGCTGGCCGTGGTGGATCGTCTCTGGCGTGAGCTGGGGGCGGATGTGGAACATATGCAGGTCGAGCGCCACGACGAAGTGCTGGCGGCGACCAGCCATTTGCCCCATCTGTTGGCATTCGGCCTGGTGGACTCCCTGGCCAAGCGCAACGAAAACCTCGAGATTTTCCGTTACGCCGCCGGTGGCTTCCGCGATTTCACGCGGATTGCCGGCAGCGATCCGGTGATGTGGCACGACATCTTTCTCGCCAATCGCGAAGCGGTGTTGCGCACCCTGGACACCTTCCGCAGTGACCTCGACGCCTTGCGCGACGCGGTCGATGCCGGGGATGGCCATCAATTATTGGGCGTGTTCACCCGTGCGCGTGTGGCGCGTGAGCATTTCAGCAAGATCCTGGCTCGCCGGGCCTATATGGAAACCGCTGTGAACGCCGATGACCTGACCTTCCTCGCCAACCCGGGCGGCCGCTTGAGCGGGCGTCTCCGGGTGCCGGGTGACAAGTCGATCTCCCATCGCTCGATCATGCTCGGCTCGTTGGCCGAGGGCGTGACGGAGGTGGAAGGGTTCCTTGAGGGTGAAGACGCCCTGGCGACCCTGCAGGCGTTTCGCGACATGGGCGTGGTGATTGAGGGGCCGCACCATGGGCGCGTGACCATTCATGGTGTGGGCTTGCACGGCTTGAAGCCGGCGCCTGGGCCGATCTACCTGGGTAATTCCGGTACGTCCATGCGCCTGCTGTCCGGTTTGTTGGCGGCACAACGCTTTGACAGCGTGTTGACCGGCGATGCTTCCCTGTCCAAGCGCCCGATGAACCGCGTGGCCAAGCCATTGCGGGACATGGGTGCGGTGATCGAGACCGGGCCGGAAGGGCGTCCGCCGCTGACCATTCGTGGCGGCCAGGCGCTCAAAGGCATGAGCTATGCAATGCCGATGGCCAGTGCCCAGGTCAAATCCTGTCTGTTGCTGGCGGGGCTGTATGCCGAAGGTCAAACCGCAGTGACCGAGCCTGCGCCGACCCGTGACCATACCGAGCGTATGTTGCGCGGTTTTGGTTACCCGGTTGCGGTGGAAGGCGCTACCGCATCGGTGGAATCGGGTCATGTACTGACGGCTGCCCATATTGAAGTGCCGGGGGACATCTCCTCTTCGGCATTCTTCCTGGTGGCGGCTTCGATTGCCGCGGGCTCCGAGTTGTTGCTGGAGCATGTCGGCATCAACCCGACCCGCACCGGGGTGATCGATATCCTGCGGTTGATGGGGGCCGATATCACCTTGGAAAACCCGCGCGAAGTGGGTGGCGAGCCTGTCGCTGACCTGCGGGTGCGGGCAGCTGTATTGAAGGGTATCGAGATTCCAGAAGCGCTGGTGCCCCTGGCTATTGATGAATTCCCGGTGTTGTTCGTCGCGGCCGCCTGCGCTGAAGGCCGGACCATTTTGCGGGGCGCCGAAGAGTTGCGTGTTAAGGAGTCCGACCGTATCCAGGTCATGGCCGACGGTCTGCAGGTGTTGGGAGTGAAGTGTGAACCGACCGCCGATGGGATTATCATTGACGGTGGCCTGATGGGCGGTGGTGAAGTCCATGCCCATGGCGATCACCGGATTGCCATGGCCTTCAGCGTGGCTTCCCTGCGGGCGGCTGCGCCGATTCGTATCCATGACTGCGCCAATGTTGCTACGTCTTTTCCGAACTTTCTTACACTGTGTGCCCAAGTCGGCATCCGTGTTGCCCAAGAGGCTCAATTGTGAATATCAAAGCACCGGTGATTACCATCGACGGGCCAAGCGGCTCGGGCAAAGGCACGATCGCCGGCATCCTGGCCAAGCGCCTGGGCTGGTGCCTGCTGGATTCCGGCGCGTTGTACCGCCTGCTGGCGTTTGCCGCACGCAACCATGGCGTCGACCTGACCAACGAAGAATCCCTGAAGCTGCTGGCCGCGCACCTCGATGTGCAGTTCGTCGGCGCGACGGAAGGTCATCCCCAGCGCATCATCCTGGAAGGGGACGATGTGACCGATGACCTGCGTAACGAGCAGGTCGGCTCCTGGGCCTCCCAGGTTGCCGCGCTGCCTGCGGTGCGTGATGCGCTGTTGCAGCGTCAGCGGGCTTTCCAGGAGCCGCCGGGGCTGGTGGCCGATGGCCGCGACATGGGCACGGTGGTGTTTCCCGAGGCGCCGCTGAAGATTTTCCTGACCGCCAGCGCCGAGGAGCGGGCTCGCCGCCGCTACTTGCAGTTGAAGGGCAAAGTCGATGGTGTTAGTCTGTCGAGTCTGCTAGATGAGATCCGTGCACGCGATGAGCGTGATACCCAGCGCGCAGTAGCCCCGCTCAAGCCGGCGGCTGATGCCATACAGCTGGATTCCACGGAGTTGTCCATCGAGCAGGTGCTGGAACGCATCTTGAGTGAAATCGCCATTCGCGATATCGCCGGGTGATCAAGAAGGCCGCAGGGGACCAGTCATAGTCCTGCGGTGGCTTCTTTTAACTGAAACTGACCCACACCGTCTGGGGTGTGGAGATGGGCGTATTCTTCGCCCTTATCAACAGGAATTAAAATGAGCGAAAGCTTTGCGGAACTCTTTGAAGAAAGCCTAAAAACCCTGAACCTTCAGGCAGGCTCCATCATCACCGGTGTTATCGTTGATATCGATTACCAAGCTCGCTGGGTAACCGTTCACGCTGGTCTGAAGTCTGAAGCTCTGATCCCGCTGGAACAGTTCTACAACGATGCTGGTGATCTGACAATCAATGTCGGTGACGAAGTTCACGTTGCTCTGGACTCGGTTGAAGACGGTTTCGGTGAAACCAAGCTGTCCCGTGAAAAAGCCAAGCGCGCTGAATGCTGGATTGTTCTCGAAGCAGCCTTCGCAGCTGAAGAAGTGGTCAAGGGCGTTATCAACGGTAAGGTTAAAGGCGGCTTCACTGTCGACGTTAACGGCATCCGTGCGTTCCTGCCAGGTTCTTTGGTCGACGTTCGTCCTGTGCGCGACACCACGCACCTGGAAGGCAAGGAACTCGAATTCAAGGTCATCAAGCTCGACCAGAAGCGCAACAACGTTGTCGTTTCCCGTCGCAGCGTCCTGGAAGCAGAGAACTCCGCCGAGCGTGAAGCTCTGCTGGAATCCCTGCAGGAAGGCCAACAAGTCAAAGGTATCGTCAAGAACCTCACCGATTACGGCGCATTCGTCGATCTGGGTGGCGTCGATGGCCTGCTGCACATTACCGACATGGCTTGGAAGCGTATCAAGCATCCTTCCGAAATCGTCAATGTTGGCGACGAGATCGATGTCAAGGTTCTGAAATACGATCGCGAGCGCAACCGTGTTTCCCTGGGCCTGAAGCAACTGGGTGAAGATCCATGGGTTGCTATCAAAGCCCGTTACCCAGAAAGCACTCGCGTCACCGCGCGTGTTACCAACCTGACCGACTACGGCTGCTTCGCTGAGCTGGAAGAAGGCGTTGAAGGCCTGGTACACGTTTCCGAAATGGACTGGACCAACAAGAACATCCACCCTTCGAAAGTCGTACAAGTCGGCGACGAAGTGGAAGTCATGGTTCTGGACATCGACGAAGAGCGTCGTCGTATCTCCCTGGGCATCAAGCAGTGCAAATCTAACCCATGGGAAGATTTCTCTGGCCAGTTCAACAAGGGCGATAAAATCTCCGGCACCATCAAGTCGATCACCGATTTCGGTATCTTCATTGGTCTGGACGGCGGCATCGACGGCCTGGTTCACCTGTCCGACATCTCCTGGAACGAAGTTGGCGAAGAAGCTGTTCGTCGTTTCAAGAAGGGCGACGAGCTGGACACCGTTATCCTGTCGGTTGACCCAGAGCGCGAGCGCATCTCCCTGGGTATCAAGCAACTGGAAAGCGATCCGTTCTCCGAGTACGTTCAAGAGAACGACAAAGGCGCAATCGTTAAAGGCACTGTGAAAGAAGTTGACGCCAAAGGCGCCATCATCGTTCTGGCCGACGATATCGAAGCGACTCTGAAAGCCTCCGAAATCAGCCGTGACCGCGTTGAAGACGCGCGCAACGTTCTGAAAGAAGGCCAGGAAGTAGAAGCCAAGATCATCAGCGTCGATCGCAAGAGCCGCGTGATCCAGCTGTCCATCAAGTCGAAAGACGAAGTGGAAGAGAAAGAAGCCATCCAGAGCCTGAAATCGGCTCCGGAAGCTGCAACAGGCGAGACCACCATGGCCTCCCTGCTGCGCGAAGCAATGGCTAAACAGAACTAAGTTCTGTAAGGCTGTAAAAAAGGGCGACTTCGGTCGCCCTTTTTTGTGCCTGAAATTCGCTGAATCAACACGCAAGAACCAAGGCAGACGCCTTGGTGTCAGAGCTGAATAGAGTATTGATAAAGGCGCTCCCGTGTTTTTAAGAATTTCGATGAACAGGCTTATCGTGGTGTTCGCAGTAGTAATGCTTGCAGGCTGTTCCGTTACCAGCGCCAAAACTCACGCGAGGCGCGGTGTCAGCGGCATTGAGGTCGATTGCTCGGGGTTGGGCAACAACTGGGATAAGTGCGAAAAACGCGCCGCCCGCGAATGCAGGATGCAGGGCTATAAGGTCATCACCAGGTCCAGCGACGCCAAGGACGAAGAGGGTGATTACTTGTTCGGTTGGAACCCTGCAGGAGCGGTCACTCGTACCATGCTCGTGATCTGCAATTGAGAGTGTGGGTCGCTCATGGCGGCGTTATTCAAACGGCAGATAAGTTGGTAGATGGGCTGTTCAAATTCATCAAGTCATGCTAAAACCTTCGAAGCGCTTTTCCTAGCTGCTTGAAAAAGAAGGGAAAAATATGACGAAGTCGGAGTTGATCGAACGAATTGTCACCCATCAAGGGCTGCTTTCATCCAAGGATGTGGAGCTGGCTATCAAGACCATGCTTGAGCAAATGTCCCAGTGCCTCGCGACCGGGGATCGAATTGAGATCCGTGGGTTTGGCAGTTTTTCGCTGCACTACCGCGCGCCAAGGGTAGGGCGGAATCCTAAGACTGGGCAGTCGGTGAGCCTGGATGGGAAATTTGTGCCTCATTTCAAGCCGGGGAAGGAATTGCGGGATCGGGTGAATGAGGATGAGGAAGAAGGGGTTTAAATTGATTTAGCTTGGAGGGGCGGAGTATGCACAGATTCAAGCGAATTATTTTGGCTGTGGTTGTCTTATTTTTCGTATTTTTTGTGTTGGCCTTTGTGCTGGAAAATCAGCAAGCTGCGTCGCTGTTGTTTTTTGGTTGGTCTACAGTCGAGCTTCCGATTTCAGTTTTTGTGACCCTGTCATTAATCGTGGGGATGATGGTTGGGCCTGCGCTAGGGTTGTTAATAGGCTCAAGACGCCTTGGCCGAAAAGCCTAATCTGGCTTTCACGTAGTAGGGGGGAGATTTACAGTCTATGTAATCGACGGCGTTTGCTCCGTTTTAACAGTTGATCCATGCTGTTTGCCCTCATATTTGCGTTCGCTTTTGACTTTGGGAGTGCAGCGCTTAGAATAGCCCCCAATTTCAATAACCTCATCTTCAACTGCACTGCACTGCACATAGCTGATTTTTCAGGCTGTAGGCTAGCAAACTTCGACGTGTTCCTTGAGCCTTTCACCGTTAGGCATTTTCTATGGGCTTGTAAGCTTATGGACTGCACGTATTGAGGTTGCTAGAAGCTTGTCGTGTGGTGCGCGTTGCATAGGACACATTATGTTCAGCGGAAAAACGCTTCTTATCACTGGTGGTACCGGTTCATTCGGGAATGCAGTGCTTAAACGCTTCCTCCATACTGATATCGCTGAAATTCGCATCTTCAGTCGTGATGAGAAGAAGCAGGATGATATGCGCAAGCGCTACACGAACGCCAAGCTGAAATTCTACATCGGCGACGTCCGCGATTATCAGAGCGTGCTTAACGCTACCCGTGGCGTCGACTATATATTTCACGCCGCAGCGCTGAAGCAGGTTCCCTCCTGTGAATTTCATCCGATGGAAGCCGTCAAGACAAACGTCATCGGCACCGAGAACGTGCTTGAGGCCGCAATCCAAAATGCAGTCAAGCGCTTGGTCTGCTTGAGTACTGACAAAGCTGTCTATCCTATCAACGCCATGGGTATTTCCAAGGCGATGATGGAAAAAGTGATGGTGGCCAAGTCTCGCAATGTAGACGACGAAAAAACCGTTATCTGCGGCACCCGCTACGGTAATGTCATGGCATCCCGCGGCTCAGTGATCCCGCTGTTCATCGAACAAATTCGTGCAGGGCAATCCTTGACGTTGACGGATCCGAATATGAGTCGGTTTATGATGACGCTCGCAGATGCCGTCGACCTGGTGTTGTACGCTTTCGAGCATGGTCGTAATGGTGATCTTTTCGTACAGAAAGCGCCTGCAGCAACGGTTGAAACCTTGGCTCGGGCTTTGACCTCAATGATGGGTAAACCTGAGCACCCTATTCAGATAATTGGTACTCGTCATGGCGAGAAGCTTTTTGAGGCTTTGCTGAGTCGGGAAGAGATGGCGTGTGCCGAAGATAAGGGTAACTATTATCGCGTGCCGCCAGACTTGCGGGATCTGAACTACTCCAAGTTCGTGGAGCTTGGTGAAGAGAAAATCTCCCGTACAGAAGATTACAACTCTCACAATACAGAAAGACTGGATGTGGCTGGTATGCAGCGTCTTTTGCTTAAGCTTGAGTTCATGCAGGCAATCCAGCGTGGCGAGCAAGCCACGCCGGAGGAGTGAGCGATGAAGGTCCTTATCACTGGCGCCAACGGTTTTGTCGGTAAGAACCTTATCTCGCACTTGGAGGAGCGCAAGGATGTTCAAGTTCTCTCCTTCTCTCGCGAAAACAGTATCACTGAGTTGCCCGCTTTGGTGGCTGATTGTGATTTTATTTTCCATTTGGCTGGGGTCAATCGACCGCAGTCATCTGACGAGTTTAAGGTGGGCAATACCGACTTGACTGTTTCGCTTTGCGAAGCAATTAAGTCGAGCGGCAGGTCCATCCCAGTACTCTATGCCTCGTCTACCCAAGCCGACCAGGCTAACCCCTACGGCGCAAGCAAGTTGGCCGCCGAGCAGGCATTGCTAGAGTTGCAGGCGAGCCTTGGTTCTAAGGTTGAGATCTTGCGCTTGCCTAATGTATTTGGTAAGTGGGCACGCCCGAATTATAACTCGGCTGTCGCAACGTTCTGTCACAACATCACTCGAGGCTTGCCAATCCAGGTCAATGACAGGAATGCACTGGTCAACTTGGTTTATATTGACGATGTTGTCGATTGCTTCATTAGAGCTATGAACGCAGGATCATCTGTCGAGTATGTTGCCCAAGTACATCCCATATATAGCATCACTGTGGGTGATTTGGCTGACCAATTGCTCGCCTTTCGCGAAAGTCGTGACTCACTGATCAGTGAAGCTGTTGGTGCGGGACTAACACGTGCACTTTATTCGACTTATGTCAGTTACCTGCCCGTTGAGCAGTTTACTTATGAGTTGCATAAGCATGGCGACCCACGTGGTGTTTTTGTAGAAATGCTCAAGACCAAAGACAGTGGTCAATTTTCTTATTTCACCGCTCATCCTGGTATCACGCGCGGCGGGCATTATCATCACAGCAAGACAGAAAAGTTTCTGGTAATCAAAGGGAATGCCTGCTTCCGCTTTCGTCATATAGTTTCTGGTGAGTTTTACGAATTGGTTACCCATGGTGATCGCCCGCAGGTCGTGGAAACGGTACCAGGTTGGACTCACGATATTACCAATGTTGGTGAGGAAGAAATGATCGTAATGTTGTGGGCGAATGAGATTTTCGACCGGGAGCGGCCGGATACTTTTGCAAGGCCCGTAGGAACTCATGCCTGAGCGTCCAAGAGGCACAAACCCGATGTTAATGATTCTGGAAAGAGTGTTGAGATGAAAAAACTGAAAGTAGTCACAGTTGTAGGCACCCGTCCGGAAATCATCCGTTTATCGCGCGTGATGGCCGAGTTGGACAAGCATTGTGATCACATTCTGGTGCACACCGGACAGAATTATGATTACGAATTGAACGAGATTTTTTTCCGAGATCTTGGTATTCGTACACCCGACTACTTTTTAAACGCAGCAGGCGTCAGTGGCGCCCAAACCATAGGTAACGTTATCATTGCAGTAGATCGAGTGCTGGAGGACGTTAAGCCAGAAGCATTGTTAGTGCTCGGTGATACCAATAGTTGTATGGCAGTCATTCCGGCAAAACGTCGAAGAATTCCGACTTTTCACATGGAGGCTGGTAATCGCTGTTTCGATATGCGCGTTCCGGAAGAGATCAATCGTCGCATTGTCGATCATACTGCAGACATAAATCTTACCTACAGCAGCATCGCACGCGATTACTTGCTGCGTGAAGGCCTGCCGCCAGACATGGTTATCAAGACCGGTAGTCCAATGTTTGAAGTGCTCAATTATTATCGGGACGGTATCGAAGCGTCTGATGTGCTGAAGAGGCTCGGATTGGAGGCTGGAAAGTTTTTTGTCGTGAGCGCTCATCGCGAAGAGAATATTGACTCAGACAAAAACTTTCTGAAGTTGGTCGACGTACTCAATACCGTCGCCGCACATTATGACTTTCCGGTTATTGTGAGTACTCACCCTCGCACGCAAAAACGCGTAGATGTCATGGGGGTAAAATTTCACAAGAATGTACAGCTTCTCAAACCATTAGGTTTCAAGGATTACAACAAGTTGCAGCTGACTTCCAAGTCGGTTTTGTCGGATAGCGGCACGATTAATGAAGAGTCATCTATTCTTGATTTTCCGGCGCTTAATATCCGTGAGGCACATGAGCGTCCTGAGGGAATGGAGGAGGCTGCCGTCATGATGGTTGGTCTGGAAGTTGAGCGTGTCATGCAAGGTCTGCAGTTATTGGAAAGCCAGGCAACGAGGCAGCAACGAACGCTGCGACTTGTGGCGGACTATAGCATGCCAAATGTTGCCGAGAAGGTGGTTAGGATCATCCATAGCTATCGTGACTATGTAATGCGTACTGTATGGAAGCAATATTGATTGGAAAGGCTCGGGCAGGAAAAGCCGCTAAAAATATTGGTGGTTACCCAGTATTTTTGGCCTGAAAACATGCGCATCAATAATATGGTCCAAGGTTTTGTATCCAAGGGGCATGAGGTTACGGTGCTCACGGGCTTACCTAACTATCCGGAAGGAAAAATTTATGCGGATTTTCTGAGTGAGCCTGCGCAGTTCTCCACGTATAACGGTGCACGAATTATTCGGGTGCCGATAATATCCAGGGGAAAGCGAAGTGTTACGCTGGCCCTAAACTATCTCTCGTTTTTTATAAGTGCCTCGACTATCGGAAGCTATAAGCTAAGAGGGCAGTCATTCGACTCAATTTTTGTGTTTGCGGTCTCTCCTATCATGGTCACTATTCCAGCTTTGCTACTTGGACGACTGAAGAAGGCACCGGTGTTTGTATGGATTCTTGATTTGTGGCCTGAGTCCTTAAGTGCTGTGGGGTTTACCAAGAACCCTACGTTGCTCCGTTTGGTGGGCAAGATGGTGTCTTGGATCTATAATCGTGCCGATTATCTATTGCTGCAGTCGCGCTCATTTGACGACAATGTCAGAAGTTATTGCACTCGTTCAATTTCAATCGACCGGCTTGTGTACTTCCCTAGTTGGGCCGAGGATGATTTTTCAGGTGATCTTCAAGCCACTTCTGATCTATTGCCCCGCGATGACTCAGTCTTCACCATCCTGTTCGCTGGCAATCTTGGTGAGGCACAGGACTTTCCAACCATTCTAGAAGCGGTCAAAGCGACCCGCGCGGAATTGCCTGTGCGCTGGGTGATTGTGGGGAGCGGCCGCGCCAGCGAGTGGCTGATCGAACAGGTAGCAGAACACAAGATGGATAATGTTCTGCTGCTGGGAAGACATCCACTGGAGAAAATGCCCGCGCTTTTTGCCGCAGCAGACGCGCTGCTGGTGTCTTTGAAGACCAATGAGGTTTTTGAAAAAACGATTCCGGGCAAAGTTCAGGCCTATCTTGCATCGGGTAAGCCCATCATCGCAATGATCGATGGTGAGGCTGCCAGAGTTGTCGTCGAGTCTGCAGCTGGAATGGCTTGTAGCTCCGGAAATGCCCAAGGGTTGGCTGAAATCGTACGGAAGATGAGCGCTTTGCCTGTGCGAGAGCTTGAGGGGATGGGCCAGTCCGGTCGGCGTTACTACCTTGAACATTTTTCAAAGACGATGTTGTTCGAGCGTCTTGAGGCTCTTTTCAGAACTGCCACTTTAAGACGAGATGATAAATGATGGAAAAGCGCTGCCCCGCAGTATGTATGTTTTTTTTGACGGGGGTATAGCTGAATTTTGGTGTTTCGAAGAGATGACCAGTTTTGCTGGAGTTTGCTACATACACACTTGGCATGCCCAAAAAATAACAAGTGGTGGAAATAGTCAGGCAATCTTCGAATAACCTTACAAACTTGAATAGGCACAGCCATAGGGCTTGACCTTACTTGTCCGTATTCTGCTTCAGGAACTTATTTTTACATGGTTATCTGGTTAGTATTCGCGGTGGTACTGATAGGGTCTCTTCTATCTACGGGGGGGCTACGACGCTATGCCTTGTCGCGTAGCCTTATGGACATACCTAACGGGCGTAGTTCGCACTCTGTGCCGACACCGCGTGGTGGCGGGGTCGCGATTGTTCTGACCTATTTGACGGCATTGGTGTTGATGGCGTTCGTCGGGTCAGTCAATTGGACTGTAACTGTAACTTTGCTCGGTAGCGGTGCGTTGATTGCGTTGGTTGGATTTCTCGATGATCACGGGCATATAGCTGCGCGTTGGCGCCTTTTAGCTCATTTTTTTGCGGCAGCTTGGTCACTTTTCTGGATGGGGGGGTTGCCTCCTGTCACCCTGATGAGTATCACTGTAGATCTTGGCTGGCTTGGTCATTTACTTGCGGCTGTATATCTGGTTTGGATGCTTAATCTGTATAATTTTATGGATGGGATCGATGGTATCGCCAGCGCAGAGGCCGTTTGTGTCTGCTTGGGGGCATGTTTGGTGTACTGGTTGACGGGGCATGAAGACCTCATCATGCCGCCTATTTTACTGGCATTGTCCGTACTTGGTTTCCTGTATTGGAATTTCCCTCCCGCGCGTATTTTCATGGGTGATGCGGGAAGTGGCTTTCTAGGTATTGTGATTGGTGCTCTTTCATTGCAAGCCGCTCGGGTAGATAGTGAGTTTTTGTGGGTGTGGCTGATTTTGTTGGGGGTATTTATTGTTGATGCCACCTTTACCCTCTGGCGACGGTTGTGGCGCGGAGACAAGATATACGAAGCGCATCGCAGTCATGCCTATCAGTATGCATCACGTCTAGCTGGACGCCATTTGCCAGTAACTTTGGCGGTGACCGCCATTAACCTACTCTGGCTGCTACCGATAGGCGTTTGCGTCGGATTAGGGTTCGATGGCTTTTGGGGCTTTCTGTTGGCCTACGCCCCGTTGATATTGCTGGCTATTAAGTTTCATGCTGGTGAGTTGGAAAAAACTGGATAATTTTTGCTTTGCTCAAGGAGCTCGCGGGACGTAGACGTCACCGTTTTTTCTGGCAGTCATAGGGATCGAGGTATAAAAAGGGTATATGGATAATTTACGCACCCGTTTATTGGGTTTGCCGCGTAGGCAAAAACGCTTTTTGCAAGTCGCCACCGATATTGTGCTGGTCTGGGTTGCGCTCTGGCTGGCGTTTGTCGTACGCCTGGGTTTTGAGGATCTCAATAACCCTTTCGTTGTTCATTTGTGGCTTTTTCTCAGTGCACCAGTTATAGCAATTCCACTTTTTATTCACTTTGGCATGTACCGTGCCGTGATGCGGTATTTTGGCAATGATGCGTTAATCGCCATTATCAAAGCAGTGAGCCTATCATCATTGTTACTGTCTCTGGTGGTTTACCTGTACAGCAATCATCAGACATTGGTTCCACGGTCGATCGTATTCAACTATTGGTGGTTGAGCATGGTAATCATTGGTGGCCTACGTCTGGGAATGCGCCAATACTTTCTTGGCGACTGGTTTACTACCGTCCAACATGTACCTTTTACAAACCGCGATGATGGTTTGCCAAAGGTGGTCATCTATGGTGCTGGTGCTGCTGGTAATCAACTGGTAGCAGCACTGCGTATGGGCAAGTTGATGCGGCCCGTAGCTTTTATTGATGATGACAGTAGCATAGCTGATCGCGTCATCTCTGGACTGCAGGTATACAAGCCCAGACATATTCAACGGATGATTGACGAGACTGGAGCAGAAGAGCTGCTCTTGGCCATCCCCTCATCTACGCGGGCACGACGCAGAGAAATACTTGGTTACCTGGAAGGCTATCCGCTGCATGTGCGCAGTGTGCCTGGATTCATGGATTTAGCCAGCGGTCGTGTCAAAGTAGATGATATTCAGGAAGTCGATATTGCCGATCTACTAGGTCGAGACTCAGTGCCTGCGCAAGAGGATCTATTGGAAAGATGTATAAAGAACCGTGTAGTAATGGTTACCGGTGCAGGGGGATCGATTGGATCGGAGCTTTGCCGGCAAATATTGACGCTGGGCCCTACCGATCTGCTGCTGTTTGATCATAGTGAATACAATCTCTACTCTATCCAGTCAGAGCTCGAACAGCGTGTCCAGTCGGAGGCGTTGAACGTCAGGCTTATGTTTATTCTCGGCTCTGTGCGTAACCAGAACAGGTTATTAGACGTCATGAAGTTCTGGTCGGTTGATACTGTCTACCACGCTGCGGCTTACAAACATGTTCCCATGGTGGAACACAATATCGCAGAAGGTATCCTCAATAATTTGATGGGCACCCTCAACACAGCCCAGGCGGCATTGCAGGCTGGTGTTGAGAACTTTGTGCTAATTTCAACCGACAAAGCGGTACGACCGACTAACGTAATGGGGAGTACCAAGCGCTTGGCTGAGTTGGTGTTGCAGGCATTGAGCAAGGAACTGGCACCTGTTTTATTTGGAGATGCTTCGAATGTATCCAGTGTAAACAAAACTCGCTTCACGATGGTGCGTTTTGGTAATGTGCTGGGTTCTTCAGGATCTGTTATTCCGTTGTTTCATAAACAGATCCAGGCTGGTGGTCCATTGACTGTTACACATCCGAAAATCACCCGTTATTTCATGACTATTCCTGAGGCCGCACAGTTGGTTATCCAAGCGGGTTCTTTAGGGCAGGGCGGTGATGTATTCGTCCTCGACATGGGGGAGCCAGTGAAGATTATTGAGCTAGCTGAAAAGATGATTCACCTCTCGGGGTTGAGTGTTCGCTCGGATAAAAACCCGCGTGGGGATATCAAGATCAATTTCAGCGGACTGCGTCCAGGTGAAAAGCTATATGAGGAGTTATTGATTGGCGATAACGTCGCCGCTACCAGTCATCCAATGATCATGCGAGCCAGCGAGGAGTTTCTGACATGGGACGCATTGAAGGAAAAATTGTCAGTTTTGCTGATTGCCGTCGAAGCTCATGATTATGTTCTGATCAGACAAATTCTGAAGTCTATCGTAAGTGGATACAGCCCTGAGGACGAAATTGTTGACTGGATGTATGTTCAGCGACAATCCTCAAAAAAAATATCGGCACGCTGTGATAAAAACTGAGTAACAGCAAGCAAATCGCTTCAGCTCATCGGGAGGCGTGCCCTAGGTTACCAGGGATTGAGAGCCAGTCGGAACGCCGCCCTCATTTCCAAGCCTACCAATACCCAATTAGAGGCGTAAACGTCCGGCGAACACCTGCAACCGCTGCTCAACTCGATGCGTGACTGGCTGCTGGAAAGGCGCGTAATCCACTGCGACGAAACGCGCGTCCAGGTGATGAAAGAGCCTGATCGAGAGCCGACCAGTCAGTCCTGGATGTGGGTAAAAACCGGCGTAAGCGCTCCATAAACCCCACCTGGCTAAAGATGGGCAGAGCGTTCAGCCGTGAAGTCGAGGTTCGCAGTTCCACGGCAGCAAGGCTTCGTAATCTTCAACCGATGTCGCCGTTGGCAGGCGTTCCATTGGATGCGTTATCGGTAGGAATACAGAATTCGCGTGTTCGTTGGATATTGGACGTGGATATTCGAGCGTTCTTTGACACCATCGATCACGAATGGATGATGTGCTTTCTGCAACACCGAATTGCGGATAGGCGAATGTTAGCGCTGATAGTTCGATGGCTGCGCACAGGTGTTCTCGAAAATGGAAAGCGCATTCCTGCGAAGCAGGGTACGCCGCAAGGCGCGCCCATTTCACCGTTGCTTGCCAACATCTACCTGCACTACGTGATGGACTTGTGGATCAGGCAATGGCGCGAGCGTACTGCACGAGGTCAGATGATTGCTGTGCGATACGCAGACGACAGTGTGCTTGGATTTGAAAAGCATGAAGATGCATGGAGTTTTCGCCAGGCGTTGGAGGCTCGACTAGCCCAGTTCAACCTGACACTGCATCCAGAGAAAACACGTTTGCTACGGTTTGGCTGGTTCGCGATCGAAGATCACAAGAAGCGCAGGGAAGGAAAACCGGAAACTTTCGATTTTCTCGGGTTCACGCATATCTGTGACAAAACCAAGAACGGGATGTTTGTGGTTAGACGCGTGACCATCGCCAAGCGCATGAGAACGACAATCAGGGAGATACGGGCGCAGTTACACAAGCGCAGGCATGAGCCTGTCCCGGTAATCGGACAATGGTTGAGCCGTCTGTTTAAAGGTTACTGCAACTACTATCACGTACCCGGTAACACACGGCGACTGGATGCCTTTCGCCGTGAAGTGATCGGTGCGTGGAGGCATGCTCTTAAACGGCGAAGTCAGCGGCACCGTCTGAACTGGGAGCGCATGGCTACATTGGCCCGGCTATTCATACCCTATCCAAGAGAGCTACCAATGCATCCGCATCCCATAACCCGCTTCGGCGTCAAAACCCAAGGCAGGAGCCGTATGCGGTAATTCCGCACGTACGGATCTGTGCGGGGGGTGGCAGGTGACTGCCATTCCTACCGCGACCGGAATAGGAACGGCGTGTTGGCTGTATGAAATACCCGTTTAAAAGGCTGGAACTGGTGCCCACTTAAATTTAAGTGCACACCATTTCTTGGCTTTGCGGGGTTGGGGAGATGACTTGACCGTACGGTTACTTAGAGGCTTACTCGCGGCCTTGAGAAAATAAATAATACTGTTAAGACCCAAAAAGAAGTCATAGTTTCTAGGAAACCAAATACTTGGTTGTTTGCTGGTATATAGAGAAATAGTATGCCAAATAAAGGCAGTAGCATACGGGCGAAAAAATCTTCGTACATGATAGCTGACAAATAAATCCATGAGAAATAGGCGCCAAGAATTAACATTATTATGGCAACGCCAAAAAAACCCACGTCGTTGGCTATGTAGCTATAAAAAGAATGCCAGTAAACAAATTCATCCCATTGTTCGCTTATTTTATGTTGAAATGTTCTGTCTCTTATGTCAAAACCTAGATACTCGGCAAACGCTTTTTGTAGGAAAACAGAGTGGCCGATACCGAAGGATGTGGTGAAATCCTCATCCAGTGCAATCGACATTCCGTAATAACCCTGTACCATGTAAATGGTCAGCTTTTCGTAAAGATCCGTCGCGTGAGTCCTCTCTGTATTTGTCTCATCACTCTTAAATCTAATTCCTTTGTCTTTTAGATACTCAAATCGCTCGGGGACGCTATTTTCAAATGCGACCTGATAGGGTGAATGTCCGGACTTGACACTATAAAATTGCCAGAAAGAAAAGAAAAATATAGCCACCAGAGAAATTGTAAAAAACTTTCGTTGCTTAATCGTGGAAAAAACACCGGAAGATTTATTCGAGACTACTAAGATGCCGAGACAGATGGATATTATAAAAAAATAGGAAAAATTTATAGCGCTTAGGCTGGCAATGATTCCGGACAAAAGTGGGATGGTTGCTATTAAAACGCCGGCAATTTTACGGAATGTACTCAAGGTGTGCCAATAAAATACTAGGCCCGGTAGCAGGATGTACTTGAATGCGCTGGTAAAAAATAAGCTGGCAGTTATCAGCGGGTTATTTATAAAACCATCCATTGCTGCGTCAGATGCATAGAAGGCACGAGCTTGCCAGGGCGCAACCAATCCTCTATGTAAGTTGGAAAAAAAATCGTTCGGTATATATGAGTGCGAAAGGGTAAGGTTTCTATGCTGAACTATATTTGCCGCAAGCGCCAAGACCAATATTAACCAGAAGTAATGTGTGAATTTGTTTTTTTTAGTTTGGATTTTTAGGGGCGTTTTGTTAACTTTTATTTTTTTGGCGAAATAAAAACTCTGTACTATATAGCCCCCTATAAAAAAGATATGGTATAGAAAAATAAATCCTAAAAACTCGCTAGTGTTTTGCAGTGGCCATATGATGGGGCCATAGAAAAGCAGCCATAATCCCAGTAGTAAATATACTTCAACTAAAAAAAGCGGCGCATAAACTTTTATTTTGTTCACTTTCCAGATCCTTGGCAAGATGCGTTGACATAAGATGTAGGCGTGTATAGCCTCATTTGTTCTTGGTGCGTGAGCATGAGTCCACTATATGACCGTCATGAGATATACAATCTTTATAAAACATCTTTGCTCGCCTGACTATCAGGTTGTAATGCTCCTGATGTGGTTCTGGCTCCGGTACTGACGCTGAGTAAGTTTTAAGAAGAGGAAGCAGGTTCGCAGCGATTTTGAAAAGGTAGGTGTAATAGCTAATATTAAGCAATTTTTTAAGAGAACTATTGTCGATTTTGTAACAGTAAATCCTGTTTCTTAGCAAATACTTACCCAGCCAGGTCTTTTCGCAAGAAAGCATATAGCTAAAAACCTTTAGTTTGTCTACGTCAAAGTCTGAGCCTCTAATGAGGTAGGTTGAGCCAGATGTTCGTCTATAGTATATGTATACTTTTTTTGATTGTGTGAAGCTAATGTCCTGATAAGAGTTTGCAATTTTTACCATCATTGGGAAGTCTTCAGTGACACTGTGGCTGTTTATAAAGGAGGAAAGCTCCTTATCTTTCAAGAATTTTTTATTGTAAAATAAGCTTGGAGTGTTAATGCTGCTGACACCTTTCAGGCGTTCGAAAAACTTCTTTCCTTGGTAAATTACTTCTGTTGCTAAAATATGAAAGATGGTCGATTTTGATTCAAGGATTTTACCGTCGATCAGCAATAGTGGTAATCCAGAAAAAAAATCGTGATGCTTCAACTGTTCGACTTCTTCAAATATATTTGTGCATGCATAAACGTCATCGCCGGCAGTTATTTTAAATCGCTCGCCTTCAATCAGTGGCCATATCCTAGTGTAGTTCAGACAAGTGCCTTTGTTCGTGCCATCAGCCAAAATTTTGATATCTGTGAAGAGTTTGTCGTGTATAGAAAGCCAACGACTGGCCAGTGCAACAGTCTGATCCCGTGAGCCATCGTCAGCTACAATTAAATTAAATTCATACGCTGAACCAAAATTTTCAATCAAAAATCTAATGCTTTCAAGGTGTTCAATAATGTAGGCCTCATGATTGAACGTCAGGATGGCAAAAGTAAATTTACTCTTAATCACGTGACATACCTTTTAAAAACTTTCTGTTTAGAGTTCTGTAGATAAAAATAAAAGCATCCATCCCAATCATTTTGAAACCGAGCAGAAAGAAATCTATTTTCCATTTGAGGCCGTATTTGCCGTCTGATAATGACTCACTGGCAATGCCTCTTTGATCAAGATCTATAGAAAGCTTGTATTTTTCTATAATGGGAGCAATCACACTCAAAACCCACTTTCCTCTGCGTATAGCCCCGCCTAACGTATAATTATAGATAAATGTATCTTCCTTGCCCGCTTGAGCGCAGTAAAAGCGACAGCTATCCTTGAAGGTCCTTGCGCTGCCAAAAAACTCCCAAGCCCAGGGTGAATCTAACTCTCCTGTAAAGTCCATTAGGCGTTTAGTTCGCCAGATGGCGGGGGCCGAGTTCAGTCGATAGTCATTTCTCTTGCCTACCAATTCAAAGCCATCATGATGACCATCGAACTCATTCGGGCCTGGAATAGTATTAAAATAAAATACTGCAATGTCAGGGTTTTTTTTCATGTCGAATATGCATTCAGCTAGCTTTTTTTTACTGACTGGAGCTTCAAGGATGAAATCGTCAAATAAAGTAACTACGAATTCTGTATCTACTAAGGATAATGCTTTGCGGAGTCGCCATCCCCATGGTTTTTTTCCTTCTTTGACATTCAGATTCAGAGTGACTATCTGTAATCCATCGAATCTGAAACTCTTGTGCTCAGTGTTTAAAATTATCTTACATTCGCAATCGGGCCACATCGCTTTGAATGCATAAAAAAAGGGCGGCCAGACGTCCTCATAGTTGTCGCAAGAGTTTATAATAATAGTGCAGTCGGTTTTTTTGATGGGTTGAGCACTATATATCATGAACTTATATCCTGTTAGATGCGCAATTTATTTGTAATGCTATTGGGTAGAACTGCGTATCGAATTGTAAGAGCCGGATTTTGCGATCACTCCGTTTTCTACTTCGATCACGGTATCGCAACCTTTAAGCGTGTTCAGTCGATGAGCAATTACAATAAGCGTTATTTCTTTTCCAAGCCCCTCGACTGCTTTCATTACCTCTAACTCGGTTTTTCCATCAAGAGCGCTGGTGGCTTCATCTAGAATGATAACCTTGGCTTCTTTGTAAAATGCCCGAGCTATCGCAATACGCTGACGTTGTCCTCCGGACAGAAAAACGCCCCGTTCTCCCACCTGAGTATTATAACCATTTGTCCAAGACTCGATAACACTCGACATTTGAGCTTTCTCCGCTGCTCGACGCACGCGATCGAAGTCGATGTCCGAATAAGGTACTCCGAATGCAATATTTTCAGCCACGGACGCGTCTGATAGAAATATGAGCTGCGGTACATGGGCTATATTGGCCTGCCAGTTGCGGCTATTGGCTGCCGTCACTTCCACACCATCGACTAGAAAAGCGCCTTCATTCGGCGTCAATAACCCCATCAAAATATCGAGCATTGTGCTTTTGCCACTACCCGTTGCACCCATGATGCCGATACGGCTGCCTTTGAGGATGTTCAGCCTTACGTTCTGCAACACCCAGGGGGCGTCTGGGCCGTAGCGAAATGAAACCGCGTCTAGTGATATAGACTGCTCGAAAGGTAACGGAGTTCTCGGCACCTCTACATCTGTTTGGTTGTCCACTTCAGGGAGAAGATTCAGTACGTCCTGCAAAGAATCATGTGCTCCCTTGATGCATGCCCAAGCTGCGTAGGATTGTTGCAGGACTGGAAGTAACCGCTGTGCAGCAAGTGCAAGAGCGCCCAGCATTGGAATGGATGCTAGCAGCCCACCCGGCTGTTGCGAGAGCCAATATGCAAATACAGCAACCATTAGCATGCCAAAGGATTCAATCGTATAGCGTGGAGCGTTCGCGATGATTTGAATATTGGCTTTTGCTCGACGTAATTTGTAATCGGCAGCATTGAAATCTTTACGATAGCCGCGTTGCGATGAATCAATGATTACGTCGCGAATGCCCTCAAGACTTTCACTCAATAATTTCAGCAGTTTGTCTGAGCTTAAGCTGACTTCAAGGCTGTCTTTTCCAAGCTGTTTTTTTGTAATAAAAATGACAGAAAGATAAACGCCACCAAAGCTAGAAAATGCCAAAAAGGCCACTACCGGTTGGATCGCTAATACAATCACGAGTATCGCCAGCATCATGAAAATTGAGCTGGCGATCGTCAACACCGGGAATAGAAATTCACGTACAACCATGTCAACTTTGTTGAAGATGGCCGTGATGACTTCACTGCTATTTCTCGCCAAGTGCATGCTATAGGGCTGATAAATGACGGCCTTGTATATTCCGTCCGACAGGTCGCTGCCCACTGCGGAACTAAATCTATTCTGCGCCCACATAAGGATAAAACGGCTCACGCCTGAAAAAATTGCGGCCAGTGCAAAAATGATAGTGAGAGGGAGCAGCAGTCCATCCGCTGAGGTAACCCCTAGTGCGGTAAACATGCTATTTGCCAGTGGCTGATCCATTATTTTTGCTGGATTGATCAACACTGCAAGAAAAGGAACTATCGCTCCGATACTCAGGACTTCGGCAAATGATGCCACTATCATAAGAGAAAGAATTATACATAGTTGCACCTTTCTCTTGAACGTCAGGCACTTCCAAAGTCGGATTAATGATGCGGTCATCAACTCACTCTTCACACAAAAAATTGTTGACCGCTGCAATGACAAGTTCAGTCTCTGATAGAGTCATGACAGGGCTTATTGGCAAGCTCAATACTCGCGCATGTATCGCTTCAGTAATGGGGTAGCACTTGTTGTTCCAATCCCTGTAAGCGTGCTGTTGATGCGCAGGTACAGGATAGTGGATTATGGTCTGGATTCCTTTCTCCGCCAGATAACGTTGTAGTTCATCACGGCGGTCACACTGGACGACAAAGACATGCCATACGTGATCTTTCAGCGATTGGACGCGGGTACCTGGCGGCAGCGGTAATACTATGTTTGGATTTTTTATTCCATCCATGTAAGTTTGCGCCACATTTCTACGCTGTTGTGTTTGCTCGTCCAGATACTTGATTTTGACACTCAGCATGGCCGCTTGAATTTCGTCTAAGCGGCTGTTTACCCCTTGGTATAGATTTTTGTATTTCTCATGGGAGCCATAATTACGCAACGCTCTGAGCGTATCCGCCAGTTCGTCATCATCGGTAGTGATGGCCCCCGCGTCGCCTAAGGCACCAAGGTTTTTTCCTGGATAAAAGCTGAATCCCGATGCATGTCCCCAACTCCCGGCCTGTCGGCCATCATGGCTAGCACCGTGAGCTTGGGCGGAGTCTTCCAGCACAAGAAGGTTATTTCGATGTGCCAGCCCCATCAACGCCGGCATATCACAAAGCTGTCCATACAAGTGGACCGCCATGATGACTCGGGTTCTAGCTGTGATAGCAGCCGCTGCATACTCGGGCTTCAGATTAAAAGTGGCTGCATCCGGCTCCACCAAAATTGGTATCAGTCGGTTTTCGGTTATGGCAAGAACGCTTGCAATGTAGGTATTAGCAGGGACAATAACTTCATCGCCATCTTTGAGTTTGCCCAATTCCTTCCAAGCACGAAGTGTAAGATTCAGTGCATCCAGACCATTTGCGACGCCGATACAGTGGCGACTACCGGTATAGGCCGAGAATGCATTTTCGAAGTCAGACAGTTCCTTACCGCCAATATACCAGCCAGAATCTATCACTCGAGTGCAAGACTCAACTAACTCATCGCGCATTGTGGCGTTTATTTTCTTTAAATCGAGAAAGCTAATCATATATCAATATGCCTGACAATTTTAGCAGGGTTACCTATCACAACGGCCCTGTCTGGGACGTCCTTTGTTACAACAGCGCCCGCGCCGACCATTGCTTGGCTCCCCACTGTAATACCAGGAAGCAGTGTTGCATTAGCTCCAATGCTGGCGCCTTTTTTGATGGTGACCCCCGTGAAAATACGGGGAAAAGACTTCGATCTAGGAAAAGGGTCATTAGTAAATGTGGCATTGGGGCCAATGAATACATTGTCTTCTATCCGGGTACCCTCCCATAAGAAAACACCTGATTTTACAGTGACATTATTCCCAATAATAACGTCATTTTCTACCAGCGTGTGTGCGCATATATTACAGTTGCTACCTATAATCGCGCCTTCGAAAATAACGCTGTACTGCCATATTCGTGTATCACTTCCTATATTGAGGCTTTTAACATCTGCCAAAGCATGAATTTCAGGCATATTTTATGCTCTCTGCGAAATCATTATAATCCCGGATGTAGTCCGACTCATCGTAATGCTCACTAGCCAGCACTAGCAGTATGCAGTCATCGCTGAAATCGGACATTTCCCGCCATACCATGCTTTCGATCAATAACCCTTTTGTAGCGTTATCCATCCAGCATGCTTCGCGAACCAAGCCATTGTCGAGAGTCATTCTCAATCGGCCCTTTACGCAGATGGCAACTTGCTTCAAGCTGCGATGCGCGTGAAATCCTCGGCTGACACCTTCAGCAGTTCTATAGATATAATAGACGCGCTTGATGTCAAAAGGGATTGCCTTTTCCATGCCGATTTCGAGAGCTACCAATTCCCCCCTTTCGTCACCCAGGCCGGGAAAATCAATCCACTTGATCAAGCTCATCTTTTTCCAACCTCATATTTCTTTGAAAAAATCTTAAAGATGCATCTAACGGTTATTCGGTTATTTTCTAGCTAAGCTGAAAAGCTCCTAGAATACGCCAAACAGCGTTGATATTCACGGGATTTTTCTGCCACAGCCTACAGCTGCATCTTATCGTGCCCCCTCTATCAAGTGTTTAAAGGCGTCGTCAGCAGCCTAGTGTCTGGAACAGCGAAGGAGGGAGGCCAGGCGGTCCGGAGGTTACCTGCAAAACTGCGAATCGCTTACCCGACGACTTGGCAGCTAGTGTACGTAGCCAACTGATGACATGTGTTTCTCTCGGCGAAAATGCGTCCCTAACACACCGCCGATTTCTCGGATCAAGCCCGGCCGTCGAGTTCGACGCTCGCATAGCTACCAGCTGGTCATCGGTCTCGTTAGCCAAGGGCAGATGCTCAACTAATCGTGATCAAGACTGAGTTGGGTATTAAGGGGGCGAAAAATGGCGAACAGTTACATTCGTTATGGATCATAATTTTTTAGTGAAGAGCTGAATTAAAAATTGTTTTAATAGTTGGGGTTAATTCAGCTGTCGGTTTGACGAAGAGTCATGAATATTCTTCCAGAATTTATAATTGCGGTGTCAGCTGAAATCGGCGGAGCCCACCCAAGCAGTGTCCTCGATTTCGATGAGTCTATCTGTAATGAACCGTATAGTTGCGTATAGGTGTTCTGTTTGCCGATCAAGCGTGCAAAGGTTTTCAAAAAAATAGAAGGTATGGGAAATAATAGTGCTTTGTGCCCCATGCCCTCGGCTAAGTAACTGACCAATTGGCCTGTAGAGAAATCCGTACCGTCTGATACGAGAAATATCTGATTAGCTGCCGCCGGGTGGTCTATGCACACACAGATGAAATCAACCAGGTTTTCTAGTGCGACCATGCTTCTGCTATTTTTAATCCGTTTGAACGGTAATGGAATACCGGATTGTACGAGCTTGAGCAACCTTCTGAAATTTCCGGGGGCATGTGCGGCATACACCAAAGGAGGTCTAATGATCACAACATTCATTTCAGATTGCTCGGCAATTTGTAAGAGCCCGATCTCAGCCTCCAGTTTTGAAGTGGCGTAATCCGCGTGAGGGACGGGCTCTGACGATTCTGAAAAAGGGAAGGTTGAAGTAGAAGCGCCATTTACCCCAATAGAGCTGATAAAGACGAAGCGCTTTACGCCCTGCGCTGCGGCCTGCCTAGCCAAGTTCAGTGTCGCATGGGTATTGGCCTCTCTGAATAGCTCAAGTGCATTGCTCTCTTGTTTTAACACGTGGGCGCGGCCTGCCGTGTGAACCACGCAGTCAACATCAAGCAACGCCTCATGCCACACTGTTTGCGAGTTGAAATCGCCAAGGTTGAATACTTGGTAAGCGGTTTCGAGTGCCGTATTTTCTGATCGAGTCGCTACGGCAATCCGATGATTTGCACGTTGGGCGAGCTGATCTAGGAGTTCTGAACCGACAAAACCCGTAGCGCCGGTGAGTAAAACTTTTTTCATCTGTAAAGAGTCTCTACCTGTGACGCGAGCATTATGGATATAGGCGTTTGTGCCCCTTACCGGAACGTGCCTCGTCGTTATTCTGGCTAATTGATCTTTATTTCGTAAGTTGTTTACGTTTTTGAGGTGACTTCACCATGTGATACATACTGCCATATTTTGGCGAGTCGCTGGTCTCACGGAGACGGCAATGCTCGAGAAATTCATACCTTGTAACGTGGCTTTTTTTGACGTGGTTCCAATTTCATCTAGCGTGAAAAAGCAGCCTCGGAAAAGCTGCTTTTCTCTTACACTGTCATGGAGCGTCACCAATGCAAAACACCTACCTCACCTCCCTAATCTTCGCCTTCCTCACGACCCTCTCAGTCACCACCACCGCAGCCCCGTCCATCAAACCCGAAGCTCCAACCCCTATCACCGCCCAGATGACCAAGGTCGAGCAGTCCACCAAGGTCAACCTGAACACCGCCGACGCCGAAACCCTGCGTCGTGACCTCTTCGGTATCGGTGCCGCTAAAGCCCAGGCGATCATCGCCTATCGCGAAAGCAATGGTCCGTTCACGGCGGTGGATGAGTTGTTGGAAGTGAAGGGGATTGGCAAGGCGCTGCTGGAGAAGAATCGCGATAGGCTGGCCATCAACTGATTCATCCAGGAGGCCGGTCATTGATCGGCCTTTTTGCCCTCCGGGTTCTGCGTTTTCAGGCGTTCGCGCACCACGGCCATGATCTGTCTTGCCAATTGAGGGGCTTCAACACTCCTGGCCAGTACCAATGCGCCCACCAGTGTCGACATCATCACCAGGCTCTTTGCATCGCAACGCTCATCTCCCAATGCCGTTTCTATTTGCTTGAGCCTTGCGTTGAGTACCTGGTCTGTAGTCGCACTGGGCTGGCCTCGGAGCCCCAGTTCTGAACACATCGTTGGCAGCGGGCAGCCTTGGTCCGGGGAGGCCAGGTGCCATTCCGACAGGTAACTGTCGATAAACGCGCCCAGCGGCTGCTCCTGGCTGAACAGCATGTCGCAATGGGCGTCCAGGTCTGCGGCGGCCGCCTGCAGGGCTGTCTCCACCAGTTCGTCCTTGGATTTGAAATGCGCGTAAAAGCCGCCATGGTTCAGGTTCAACGCTTTCATCAGTGGCTGTAGGCCGGTGGCGTCGATGCCATCGCGGCGAAAGCGCGCAGAGGCTTCCGTGATGATGCGTTGGTGGGTCTGGGCTTTGTGGTTTTGTGAATAACGCATGGGGCATGCCTCGGTTACAGGCGGGCATTTTAACCAACTTGACCTTTTTTACACACTCGTCGGCATGCAAGGCGTTGGCATGAAATGTGATTACATCTAGACGGAGGATTGTTCAACAATCGTGAGGTGGTCATGACGCTCAGTTTGTCTTTAGCCGACCAGATTGCCCTGGAGCTGCGTGCCGACATCATTGCGGGGCGGTTATTGCCAGGCATGGCATTGGTCGAGGTGGATCTGGTCAAGGCCTACAGTGCGTCGCGCAATACGATTCGCGAAGCCTTGCACCGTCTGGGGCAGGAGGGGTTGACCCGTTATGTGCGTAACAAGGGCGTCATGGTGCGGCGGTTGGAGCGGGAGGAAGTCCGCGATCTGTTTGTCGTCCGCCGTACCCTGGAGTTGCAGGCCATCGCCGGAAGCGATGCCTTGACGCACGAGCAATCCGAACGCCTGCAAAACGCCATTGACGCCACCACCCTGGCCCGTGAGCGCGAGGATTGGCGTGCGGTGGCCACCCACAGTTTGCTGTTCCATCAGCACATCGTCGGGTTGATGGGCAGCCCGTTGTTCGATGAGTTTTTTGCCCAGGTCATCGCCCAGTTGCGCCTGGTGTTTTGCGCCGCGCCTGATGAGCAACGTTTCCAGTCGCCCTGGCTGGAGCGTGACCGTGAGATTTATCAATGGCTGGTCGAGCAGGACAAACCGGCGGCAGGGGAGGCGATGAGCCTGTACCTGGATGATTCGGAACGCCTGTCCTTGGCCCTGTTTACCCACCCCTGATCGAGGATCTGCATCATGTACAAAGACTATCCGGCCGCTTATCAGGTCAGCAAGGGTTCGGCGTTGCAGGTCGACGCGGCATTTTACGAGCGCATTCGTGACCGAAAAGATCAGCGCAGCTTGATCGAGCAGTTCGAGGTACCGATTCGCACGGGCAGGGCGTGGAAGGTGCCCGCCGGGCATGTGTTTCGTGTTACCACGCCCGTGGGCCCGCAGGTGGGGGACTTCAATGTGTGGAACGCCAATGACCCCCGCGAACGTCTTTGGGCAGCACGTACCCGTCAGTTGCAGGGGGCGCATGTGAGCACTCATGACCGGCTATGGTCGAATCTGCCATTTCTAAGGCCACTGGTGACCATCACCGATGACAGCCTGGCCAGTTACGGCATCGATGAGCACGGCGGGCGTCTGCATGACTTGCTGGGGACACGGTGCGATCCCTATGTGAACCGCATGCTCACCGGCGAGGACTTCCATCACCATTGCCACTCCAACCTGACCCGCGCGGTATTACCCCACGGTCTGACGGAATTCGACGTGCATGACGTGCTGAATATTTTCCAGTGCACGGGCCTCAATCACGACGACATGTATTTCATGAAAGCCTGCCCGGCGCAGAAGGGCGATTACCTGGAGTTCTTTGCCGAGATTGATTTGCTCTGCGCGCTGTCGACGTGCCCGGGCGGGGATTTGTCGCTGCCGATGTGGGGGCCGGATGCGCAGGATCCGCTGACGGTGTGCCGTCCGTTGGGGGTTGAGATCTATCGGCTGGAGGACGAGTTGCTGGACGGCTGGAGCCAGCCGGAGCGTGCTGCCTATAAAGGGCAGCACGGGTTGCAGATTGCCAAGGCGGATTGGGAGTAAACGGTCCTAGCGGTCCTGCGCGTCCTTGGCGTCCGCCTGGGCATTGCGCTCGGCCACGCGCTTGCGTTGTTCGTCGGTGAGTTCCACCTTGTTGGCGCTGTCACGCAGCATCATCAGCCCTCCGACGATCGACCCAATCGCAACCACCATAATCAACCACGCATACCACGGCATAAGGCTCTCCTTGAGGCAGATTACCGTCGGAGAATTTTCCCACGGCAATAACTACTTTGAGTGACGGGCTTTCTGAGTAGTTCAGTGTAGGCCCGTTCTGCCTCGAAACCTTAGAGCCCGGTCAACATTGCATCTGCCGGTGCATCGGCACGGTCCTGTGCGGTCATCTGGAAGTAGATGAAACCCACGGCCATAAAGCCGAGGAAGATCAGCCCGATCAGCGTGTTGAACCACGCCATGGCCACCAGGCACACCACGGCCAGCGCCAGCGCAATGCCGGGCACGATCGGATAACCCGGCGCGCGGAAGGTACGTTCCAGCAGCGGCTCGGTCTTACGCAGTTTGAACAGGCTGAGCATGCTCATGATGTACATCACAATGGCACCGAACACCGCCATGGTGATCATCGCCGCGGTCAATGTCATGCCACCCAGGTTGATCAGGCCATCGCTGTAGATGGCGGCGATGCCGACCACGCCACCGGCGATGATTGCCCGGTGTGGTGTCTGAAAGCGCGATAATTTGGCGAGGAAGGAGGGCAGGTAACCGGCGCGGGCCAGGGCAAAGAACTGGCGCGAGTAGCCCAGGATAATGCCGTGGAAGCTCGCCACCAGGCCGAACAGGCCGATCCAGACCAGCATGTGCAGCCAGCCGGAGTTGTCGCCCACCACGGTTTTCATCGCCTGCGGCAGTGGATCGTTGATGTTCGACAGGGTGCGCCAGTCGCCCACGCCGCCGGCGAAGAACATCACGCCCATGGCCAGGATCACCAGGGTCAGGATGCCGCTGATGTAGGCCTTTGGAATGGTGCGCTTCGGATCTTTTGCTTCCTCGGCCGCCATGGCTGCGCCTTCGATGGCCAGGAAAAACCAGATGGCAAACGGAATCGCCGCAAACATCCCGGCAACCGCCGGGGCGCCGAAGGTATCGGAACCGGCCCAACCGTTCAGGGCAAAGTTGCTGAAGCTGAACGCGGGCGCGACCACGCCCATGAACACCAGCAGCTCGGCGACGGCGAGCACGCACACCACCAGCTCGAAGGTCGCGGCCAGTTTCACGCCGAGAATATTCAGCCCCATGAATACGATGTAGGCACCGACGGCCGCATGCTTGGGGTCCAGGGCCGGGAACTGCACATTCAGATACGCGCCGATCGCCAGGGCGATGGCAGGCGGGGCGAAGACAAATTCGATCAGGGTGGCGAGGCCTGCGATCAAGCCGCCTTTCTCCCCAAAGGCGCGACGACTGTAGGCAAACGGCCCGCCTGCGTGAGGAATGGCGGTAGTCAGCTCGGTGAAACTGAAGATAAAGCAGGTGTACATCGCGGCGACCATCAGCGAGGTCACCAGGAAGCCCAAGGTCCCGGCCACGCCCCAGCCGTAGCTCCAGCCGAAGTATTCCCCGGAAATCACCAGCCCGACGGCAATGCCCCATAAATGCAGGGTGCCCAAGGTGGGTTTGAGTTGTGTGTTCATTGTGCTGCGCTCCCTGAACGGTTTGGAATGATTCAAGGTGTTGCAGCGGCCATGCCAGCCTGAGAATCATTGTCGTAAAGCGGCGCAACTGTCGTGTGGGGGATGGTTTGGCGTTTGAAATTTGCCGGTGTCGCACCAGATAGGTGCGGCGGTCACGGTGCCGGCGCTATCGGGAGCAAGCCCCCTCCCACAGGTTGACTGGCGCTCGGCATGACAACGCGGTCAAGTGTGGGAGGGGGCTTGCTCCCGATAGCGCCCGCCCAGACGCCGAATACCCCCGTGTAAACCCCGCATAAACCCACTCTTTACGCCATCTTTACGCCCCGTCCACCCCCTCGCTCTCGTTCCTTTACGCCACTCCTGCGGACAATTGCCCCACACGCGGCACTCGCCGCTAAACGGAGAGACTTCCATGAGCGTTCTGGACGGGGTGTCACTGCTATTGGCCGTGGTGCTGTTCATTTATCTGCTGGTTGCGCTGTTACGCGCGGATCGGAACTAGGAGCTGGCCATGCACAGTTATGACTATTGGCTGATCATTGCCTTCTTTGCCGTGGTACTGGTGCCGGCGCCGTTCCTGGGGCGGTTCTACTACAAGGTGATGGAAGGCCAGCGCACCTGGCTCAGCCCGGTGCTGGGGCCTGTCGAAAAAGCCTGTTATCGCCTGTCGGGGGTGGATGAACATCAGGAACAAAGCTGGCAGAAATACATGCTGGCCTTGCTCGCGTTCAACCTCGCGGGTTTTTTGCTGTTGTTCGCGATCCTGCTGTTCCAGGACTATCTCCCACTGAACCCGCAGAAATTGCCGGGCCAGGAATGGACCCTGGCCTTCAATACCGCGGTCAGTTTCATGACCAACACCAACTGGCAGTCCTACAGCGGTGAGGCGTCCCTGAGCTACCTCAGCCAGATGGCTGGCCTGACCGTGCAGAACTTCGTCAGTGCGGCCACCGGCCTGGCCGTCCTGGTCGCGCTGTGCCGTGGGATCGGGCGCAAATCCGCCAGGACCCTGGGTAACTTCTGGGTCGACATGACCCGCGCCACGCTCTACGGCCTGCTGCCGTTGTGCCTGGTGCTGGCGCTGTTCCTGGTGTGGCAGGGCGTACCGCAAACCTTCGCGCACTATGTGGATGCCGTGACCCTGCAAGGCGTGGATCAAGTGATCCCCTTGGGCCCGGCAGCCAGCCAGATTGCGATCAAGCAACTGGGCACCAACGGCGGCGGCTTCTTCGGCGTCAACTCGGCGCACCCGTTTGAAGACCCGACCGCCTGGGCCAACCTGTTCGAAGTGGCTTCGATCATCCTGATCCCGGTGGCGTTGGTATTCACCTTCGGCCACTACGTGAAAGACCTGCGCCAGAGCCGCGCGATCCTTGGCTGCATGCTGGCGCTGTTCCTGATCGGCGGCGCCACTTCCCTGTGGTCCGAATACCAGCCCAACCCGACCTTGAACAACCCGGCCGTCGAGCAGACCGCACCGCTGGAAGGCAAGGAAGCGCGCTTCGGCACCACCGGCACGGTGTTGTGGTCGGTGACCACCACGGCGGCGTCCAACGGTTCGGTCAACGGCATGCAAGACAGCCTCAACCCCCTCAGTGGGATGGTGGCGCTGGTCAACATGATGGTCGGCGAAGTGATCTTCGGCGGCGTCGGCGCCGGTATGTACGGCATGTTGCTCAACGTGTTGATCGCGGTGTTCCTGGCCGGCCTGATGATCGGGCGCACCCCGGAATACCTGGGCAAGAAACTCCAGGCCAAGGAAGTGCAGCTGCTGGTCGTGACCCTGTTGGTGATGCCGGTGGGCGTGCTGGTACTGGGTGCCATCGCCGCGAGCCTGCCCGGCCCAGCCGGCGCGATCAGTAACCCTGGCCCTCATGGTTTCAGCCAGTTGCTGTACGCCTACACCTCGGCCAGCGCCAACAACGGCTCGGCGTTCGGCGGTTTCAGTGCCAACACGCCGTTCCACAACCTGATGCTGGGCCTGGGCATGTTGATCGGCCGCTTCGGCTACATCCTCCCGGTACTGGCCCTGGCCGGCAGCCTGGCGATGAAGAAGACCGCACCGATTGGCCAGAACAGCTTCCCGACCCATGGTCCGCTGTTCGTGACCCTGTTGACCGTGACTATTTTGCTGGTGGGCGGCCTGACTTTCCTGCCGACGCTGGCGCTGGGGCCCATCGCTGAACACTTGAGCATGGGCTTCTAAAAAGGGGATATGAACATGAATATGCCTGCAAAAAACGCGGCCCCGGTCAACACCCAGGAACCCGCCAAAACCGCCGTCTCTGCCCTGTGGCGCCCGGCGCTGGTCCAGGCGTTCGTCAAGCTGGACCCGCGCCAGCTGCAACGCTCGCCGGTGATGCTGGTGGTCGAGCTGACCGCCATCCTCACCACCGTGCTGTGCTTTGTGCCCGACACCGCCGTACCGACGTATGTGGCCGTGCAAATCGCCGTGTGGCTGTGGTTCACCGTGCTGTTCGCCAACTTCGCCGAAGCCTTGGCCGAAGGACGCGGCAAGGCCCGTGCCGACAGCCTCAAGGCCGGCAGCGAAGGCCTGAGCGCGCGGCGTAAGGAAGCCGATGGCAGCTTCAAGGTCGTGCCGGCCACCAGTCTGCGTAAAGGTGATGTGGTGCGTGTGGCCGCCGGGGAAATGATTCCCGGCGACGGCGAGGTCGTCGAAGGCATCGCAGCGGTCAACGAAGCGGCGATCACCGGTGAGTCCGCGCCGGTGATCCGCGAGTCCGGCGGCGATCGCTCGGCCGTCACCGGCAACACGCGGCTGGTGTCGGACTGGCTGCTGATCCGCATCACCGCCAACCCCGGCGAGTCGACCCTGGACCGCATGATCGCCCTGGTCGAAGGCGCCAAGCGTCAGAAAACTCCCAACGAAGTCGCGCTGGATATCCTGCTGATCGGCCTGACCCTGATCTTCCTGCTGGTGGTCGTGACCTTGCAGCCCTTCGCCCACTTCGCCAACGGCAGCTTGCCGCTGGTGTTTTTGGTCGCACTGCTGGTGACGCTGATTCCTACCACCATCGGCGGCTTGTTGTCGGCCATCGGTATTGCCGGTATGGACCGTCTGGTGCGCCTTAATGTGATCGCGAAGTCTGGTCGTGCCGTGGAGGCGGCCGGTGACGTGCATGTGTTGCTGCTGGACAAGACCGGCACCATCACTTTTGGTAACCGTCGGTGTGCGGCGGTGGTTGCGGCGCCTGGCGTCAGCGGCAAGGAAGTGGCCGAAGGTGCGTTGTTTGCTTCTTTGGCCGATGACACGGCAGAAGGCAAATCCATCGTCGAATACCTGCGGGCTCTGCACCCGCAGGCCGAGCCATCCCTGGATGAACTGACCGCGGTACCGTTCAGCGCCGAGACCCGCTTGTCCGGTGTCGACTACCAGGGCCGCGTGTTCCGCAAAGGCGCAGTGGATTCGTTGCTGGCGTTTATCGGCCAGCCACGCGGCGACCTGCAACCGGCATTGGCGCGGGAAATCGACAAGATCGCCCAGAGCGGCGGCACGCCCTTGCTGGTGTGTGCCGACGGCAAATTGCTCGGTGCGATCCACCTCAAGGACGTGGTCAAGCCCGGTATCCGCGAACGTTTCGCCGAGCTGCGCAAGCTGGGGATTCGCACGGTGATGGTCACCGGTGACAACCCGCTGACGGCCGCTGCGATTGCTGCCGAAGCCGGTGTGGATGACGTGCTGGCCGAAGCGACCCCGGAGAAAAAACTCGCGCGCATCCGTCACGAGCAAAACGACGGCCGCCTGGTGGCGATGTGCGGCGACGGTGCCAACGACGCCCCGGCACTGGCCCAGGCGGACGTCGGCATGGCGATGAACGACGGCACCCAGGCCGCCCGCGAGGCCGCCAACATGGTCGACCTCGACAGCGACCCCACCAAGCTGCTGGACGTGGTGCAGATTGGCAAGGAGTTGCTGGTGACCCGTGGCGCGTTGACCACCTTTTCCATCGCCAACGACGTGGCCAAGTACTTCGCGATCCTGCCGGCGTTGTTCGCCTCGATCTACCCGCAGCTGGGCGTGCTCAACGTGATGCACTTGCAGAGCCCCCAGAGCGCGATTCTCTCGGCCATCGTGTTCAACGCGCTGATCATCGTGGTGCTGATTCCCCTGGCGCTGCGCGGTGTGCGTGTGCAGGCCGCGAGTGCGGCGGCGTTGCTGCGGCGCAACCTGCTGATCTATGGCCTGGGCGGGTTGCTGGTGCCGTTCGTGGGCATCAAGGCGATCGACATGCTGCTGACCGCGCTGCACCTGGTGTGACCCGATGCCTGTGGGCGCCACCCCGGTGCCCACAGGTTGCAAAGACCGAATTGAGGAATTTGAAATGTCCAACATAATCCGCCCGGCCCTGAGCCTGCTGGTGCTCATGACCCTGATCACCGGCGTGGCCTACCCACTGGTGGTGACCGGTGTCGCCCAAGTCGCCTTCCCGGACCAGGCCAACGGCAGCCTGGTGCGCGATGCCGGCGGCAAAGTGCGTGGCTCCAGCCTGATCGCCCAGGACTTTACCGGTGACAGCTGGTTCCATCCGCGCCCTTCGGCGGGTGCCTTTGCGACGGTTTCCAGCAGCGCCAGTAACCTCGGCCCCAGCAACCCGGCCTTGGCCACCCGCGTGTTCGATGACGCGAACAAACAGTTGGTGCCCGGCCAGGGCCCGGTGCCTTTGGTGTCGCTGACTACCTCCGGCAGCGGTCTTGATCCACACTTGCCACCCCAGGCGATTGCCTATCAACTGGCACGGGTGGCTGCCGCGCGAAATGTGCCGGTATCGACCCTGCAACGGTTGATGGATGAACATATCGAAAGCCCGCTGGTGGGGCCGCCAGTGGTGAATGTGCTGGCGCTGAACATGGCGTTGGAAAAGCTGTAACCCGATCAATACCTGAAGGACACTGCCCGCATGAGCGACTCCGGCCGCGCCGATGCCCTGCTAGCCGATCTACCCCGGGACGGCCGTGGCCGGCTCAAAGTTTTCCTCGGCGCTGCGCCGGGTGTGGGCAAGACCTACGCCATGCTCCAGGCTGCCCACACCCAACTGCGCCAGGGCGTCAAACTGATCGCCGGCGTGGTTGAAACCCACGGCCGAGCCGAGACCGAAGCCTTGCTCAGCGGCCTGCCGCAACAACCGCTGTTGCGCAGCGAATACCGTGGCGTGATGCTCGAAGAAATGGACCTCGACGGCCTGCTCGCCGCCAAGCCCAAGCTGGTGCTGGTGGACGAACTGGCCCACAGCAACGCCCCCGGCAGCCGCCATGAAAAGCGTTGGCAAGACATTCAGGAACTGCTCGCCGCCGGCATCGACGTGTTTACCACGGTCAACGTCCAGCACCTGGAAAGCCTGAATGACCAGGTCCGCGGCATCACCGGTGTGCAGGTTCGCGAAACCTTGCCGGATTGGGTGTTGCAGGAGGCCGACGAACTGCTGTTGATCGACCTGCCGTCCCGCGAACTGCTCGAGCGTCTGCGCGACGGCAAGGTGTATGTGCCGGAGCAGGCCCGCGCCGCCATCGATGCGTTCTTTACCCAGACCAACCTGATGGCCCTGCGCGAGCTGGCGATGCAGACCGCCGCCGCCCATGTCGACGACGATTTGGCCCAGGGTTATCGCCAGCTCGGCCAGGCGGCGCCGGCGGTGCGTGGGCGTTTGTTGGTGGGCGTGGATGGCGATGCGCAGGCCGAACGCCTGGTGCGCCATGCCAGTCGCGTCGCCCAGCGTCGGCATTTGCCGTGGAGCCTGGTGCATATCGACAACGGCCGTGCGCGGGATGAGCAGGCCCGCCTGCGCCTGCAAAACGCCCAGCAACTGGCCGAGCGCCTTGGCGGCGAAGTGGTGCTGCTGCGGGCGGGGGAGGTGGCCAAGACCTTGATCCAGCATGCCGCCGAACGCCGTGCCAGCCTGCTGTTGGTGGGGCAGTCGCGAATGCGTTGGCGGCGTCGCCTGTTCGGTGGCGGTTTGGCGGCGCGCCTGTTGCGTAATGCCCGGGGCTTGGAAATCAACGTCCTCGACAGTGACGATGTGCCCGCAGCCCCACGCCTGCCGGATGTGCGCGGCCTGGTGTGGTTCGATTACGCCTTGGCCGTGGTTGCGACCATCGTCGCCGCCGCTGTGGCCTGGGCAGTGGCAAGCGCGCTGCCGTTGCCCAATATCTCGCTGGTGTTTCTTGCCGCCGTGTTGCTGGTGGCGGTGCGCAGCAGCCTGGGGCCGTCCCTGGTGTGTGCGGCGTTGTCGTTCCTGACCTATGACTTCCTGTTTATCCCGCCGAATTTTTCCTTCGCCATCCAGCGCGAGGAGGACGTGCTGACGCTGTTGTTCTTCCTGCTGATGGCGGCGCTGACCGGCAACCTTGCTGCGCGCCAGCGCCGGCAGTTGCAGGCATTGCGCGACACCCAGGAAGAAACCGGCGAACTGCTCGACCTGTCGCGCAAACTCACCGCCGCCACCGACCGCCAGGCGGTGATCAGTGCCGCCGCCCACCATCTGGAAGGTTGGAGCGACCTGGATCTGTGCCTGGTCAATCGCGACGGCCAGGGTGGCTGGAAGGTCGAGACCGGCGGCCCGCTGACCTTCACCGAAGCCGAGCGTGCTGCGGCCGATTGGGCCTGGCAGCATGACCAGCCGGCAGGCATGGGCACCGGCACCTTGCCGTTCGGGCGCTGGTGGTGGTGGCCGTTGTCGGGCGAAGAAGGCCCGCTCGGGTTGCTCGGCGTCAGTGCCAAGCCGGGCCTGGAATTGAGCGGCCAGCGCCGTCGCTTGCTGACCGCCTTGAGCCAGCCCCTGGCCCAGGCCCTGGCGCGGGCACAGTTGGCCCAGGAGCTGGAATCCGCCCGTTTGCATGGCGAAACCGAGCAACTGCGCAGCGCCTTGCTGGCGTCGGTGTCCCACGATTTGCGCACACCGTTGACCTCCATGCGCGGCAGTATCGACAGCCTGCTGGCGCTCGGCGAAGCCATCCCCCTGGAGGATCGTCGCGAGCTGCTCGAAGGCACCCGCGATGAGGCCGAGCGCCTGGACCGCTATATCCAGAACCTGCTGGACATGACGCGACTGGGCCATGGCGCGCTGAAGCTGGCGCGGGACTGGGTGTCGCCCGGCGATATTGTCGGCAGTGCGCTCGGGCGTTTGCGCGCGGTGTTGGCACCGCTGCAGGTGAGCACCGATGTGCCGGCGGAGTTGCCGTTGCTCTATGTCCATGCTGCGTTGATCGAACAGGCACTGGTCAATGTGCTGGAAAATGCCGCGCGCTTTTCACCGCCCCACGGTCGATTGCAACTGAGCGCCGGCGTCTCGGATAACCGATTGTTTTTCGCCGTGGCGGATGAGGGGCCCGGTATTCCTGAGGATGAGCGGGCGAAGATCTTCGACATGTTCTACACCGCCGCACGCGGTGATCGAGGCGGGCAGGGCACCGGCCTCGGCCTGGCGATCTGCCAGGGCATGGTCGGCGCCCATGGTGGGCATATCAGCGTGGCCGATGGCATTGAGGGGCGCGGTACCTGTATCACGCTGTTCCTGCCATTGCCGACACAGCCTGGCCTGGAAGGCGAGGCGTGAGCTACCCTGTTTTCTCTACGGATGTTGATTGGACGCCATGAGCCAGACCGCGACGATTTTAGTCATTGATGACGAACCGCAGATCCGCAAATTCCTGCGCATCAGCCTGGCCTCCCAGGGCTACAAAGTGATCGAGGCCGGTACCGGCAACGAAGGCCTGGCCCAGGCTGCGTTGAGCAAACCCGACTTGCTGGTGCTCGACCTGGGCCTGCCGGACATGGACGGCCAGCAGGTGTTGCGCGAGTTTCGTGAGTGGTCGACGGTGCCGGTACTGGTGCTGTCGGTGCGGGCCAGCGAAGGGCAGAAGGTTGAAGCCCTTGACGGTGGCGCCAATGATTATGTCACCAAGCCCTTCGGCATCCAGGAGTTCCTGGCCCGCGTGCGCGCCTTGTTGCGCCAGGCGCCGGTGGGCGAGACCCAGGAAGCGGCGTTGCAGTTTGGCCCGTTGACGGTGGACCTGGCCTATCGCCGCGTGCTGCTGGACGGCGCCGAGGTGGCACTGACCCGCAAGGAATACGCGGTGCTGGCACAACTGGCGCGGCATCCGGGACGGGTGATTACCCAACAGCAACTGCTGAAGGACATCTGGGGGCCGACCCACACCGACGACAGTCACTACCTGCGGATTGTGGTGGGGCATCTGCGCCAGAAGCTGGCGGATGATCCGACCCAGCCGAGGTTTATCGTGACCGAGGCGGGAGTGGGGTATCGGTTGTTGAGCGCCTGAGGCGATCTGTCAGCCTCTCTGTGGTTCTGTGGTTCTGTGGTTCTGTGGGTTCTGTGGGTTCTGTGGTTCTGTGGGTTCTGTGGGTTCTGTGGGTTCTGTGGTTCTGTGGGTTCTGTGGTTCTGTGGTTATGTGGATTCTGTGGTGAGCGGGCTTGCCCCGCGCTGGGCTGCGTAGCAGCCCCAAAACCAGGCCCAAAGGAGTACCTGACACTGCGCGTTCCTCATTGAGTGGGGCCGCTGCGCAGCCCAACGCGGGGCAAGCCCGCTCACCACGGCTCTAGCGACACGGCTGTCTCAGCGCTGCTCACTCTCATAGCGATCCAGGGTATCACTGGCAATTTCCCGCCCAAGTGCGATCAACTCCGGCGCCTTGTAGAACTCGAAAAACCGGCACACCCGCTTCGGCACGTTGATCAGTACATCCGGCGGGTAGCCGGCGATCTTGTATTGCGCCAGCGAAGTCTGCATCACCTCGAAACTCTGGTTGATCAGATCCAGCAATGACGCCGGCCCGACGTTATCGATGATGAATGAACCGGTGGCCGACTTCGGCGCCCCCGGCTTTTCCGGTGCGGCGGCAGGTTGCTGGGATTCGGGTTCGGCCGACTCCAGCCACGGATTGATCTCGGCCGCCTGGGCCTGCAAGGCTTCCTGCTCAAGTTTCATCAACTGCTCGGCCTGCTTGCGGCGAAACGGCAGGTGCGAACCCAGTGATTTCGCCAGGCTGTTGAAGCGGCTCTTGAACGCCGGCGGGCGCTGGATCACAGGCAACTGGTAGTGTTTCTGGTTGGTGGCGTTGAGGTTGACCGCGATGATCAAGTCACAATGGCTCGACACCACCGGCACGATCGGCAGCGGGTTGAGCAGGCCGCCGTCCACCAGCATGCGGTTGCCTTGCATCACCGGGGTGAACAGGCTGGGAATCGCTGCCGAGGCGCGCATGGCCTGGTGCAGGCAGCCTTCCTGGAACCAGATTTCCTGTTGGTTGGTCAGGTCGGTGGCAACGGCGGTGTAGGGGATGCGCAGCTCTTCGATATTGATCTCGCCGACGATCTTTCGGATCTGCCCGAAGACCTTTTCGCCACGAATCGCCCCAAGGCGGAAACTCACGTCCACCAGGCGCAGCACGTCGAGGTAGTCGAGGCTTTCAATCCAGTTTCGATACTCGTCCAGTTTGCCGGCGGCGTAGATCCCGCCCACCACGGCACCCATGGAGCAACCGGCGATACAGGCGATGTCGTAGCCGCGCCGTTCGATTTCCTCGATCACCCCGATATGGGCGTAGCCCCGGGCCCCGCCGGAACCCAACACCAAGGCAACACGTTTCTTCATGGTCGATGTCCTTCATAAACGGGGGCCCACAATGCGCCTATTTTGGGGGCCGCTTCAATCTTCGTTGCGCCTGGCAATATTTTTCAAGAATAGCGCCCAGGCTCGGGTATGCTCTGGCAATAGGTACTACCGATTTCAGGCTAAGGACAAGGCACTTTTTCTTGTAGGCAACGTCTACAGCGTACGACTGTTTTTCTTTATTTTGAGGTGTCATCGATGAAAGCCTGGATGTGTGTGCCTGTGATCATGTTGGCCCTGGCGGGTTGTGCCGGGAAAACCGCATACCGCGACAGCTGTGGCTCGCAATTGGATGCCGCCTGGAAAGAACTCGACCTGGCCAAGGCCGAAGGTTTTGCCGGCACCGTCAGCTACTCCAAGGCTTTGTCGTTACTGACGGGCGCCAAGACCCAGCAGCAATTCGAGGCGTTTGAAGGCTGCTCCAACAAGGCCGAAAAAGCTCGGTTCTATATTCGTGAGTCGCGCGCCGGGCGTTAACGTGCAGCGCAGAGTGGGATTTTTCATCTGAGAGTGAGGGCAGGATGTCAGCTTTGGTCGATCAGTTAGTCGCTCAGGTCATTGGCCTGGAAGTAGGGTTACTGAGCTGCCAGGCTCGCCTCGCTGCCGTTACCGATGATGAAGCCCTGCATGATCTGCGCACCACCGTGCGCCGCCTGCGCAGTCTGTTGCGTCCTTTGCGCGGGCTGCCGGGTGTGGAACAGCTTGAATTGGCCGCCGGCACGGTCGGCCAGTTGACGACGCCGCTGCGCGACCGAGAGGTGCTGGCGGCGTATTTGCATCAGCATGGTTATCACGAGGCCGCAGATCGACGCCTGCGCCTGCAACCCGACGCCTATCGCCAGGTGGCGCAAGGCCCGGAAGTTGCGCATCTGCTGCTGATCCTTGATGCATTCCCGCGCTTTATCCGCGCCTCGGAGCACCAGAAATTGCTCAAGGGTTTGCGACCGCGCATTGAGAAGCGCCTGGCCAAGCAATGGCAGAAACTCGATCAAGCGCTGAAAGATCCAGACCATGATCGCCACCGTTTGCGCTTGTTGATCAAGCGTGTGCGCTATGCCGCCGAGGCTTACCCCCAGCTGGATAAGTTGCCCGCCAATGCCCTGCCACGCCTGAAGAAAGCCCAAGCGGCACTGGGTGATTGGCATGACTGCTGGCAATGGTTGGCCCAGGCCGAACATCAAGCCGATCTGCAGCCCTGTGTTGCGATATGGCATCGCACCATGGCCAAGGCCGAAGGGCAGGCGGATCGCGTGCTGGACAAACTCAGCGCGGATTGTTTCTAAATCGGTCCGGCTTTTGGCCGGAATAAGCGCTGTACCTTGGCTGCGCGCTGGTTAAGATCGCACATCCGTTTTTTTTGATGTGAGGTCGCCATGCGCTTTAGTGATTTGCTCGACGCCGCCCGAAGCAACCCGCTGGATGTCACCATTCCCGCCGAGTGGGCCCAGGGCCGTGCGTCCTTTGGTGGCCTGGTTGCTGCGTTGCAATACGAAGCCTTGCGCGCCCAGGTGCCGACGGACCGCCCATTGCGCTCGCTCGCGATCACCTTCGTTGGCCCGGTCGCGCCCGATGTACCCGCCAGCTATCAAGTCGAAGTGTTGCGTGAAGGCAAGGCGGTCAGCCAGTTGCTCGGCCGTGTCGTGCAGAACGGTGAGGTCGCGACCCTGGTACAGGCCAGTTTTGGCGCATCCCGCGAGTCGGAAATCGATGTGGCCAGCGAGCCGCCGCCGACGTTCAAGCACTGGGATGAGTGCCAGGAACTGCCCTATATCAAAGGCGTCACGCCTGAATTCATGCGCCACCTGGCGATGCGCTGGAGCGTTGGCGGTTTGCCGTTTACCGGTAATAAATCCCGCGAGATGGGCGGTTGGGTTCGCTTGCGCGGGGATGTGAAGGAGGAACCGCTGACCGAAGCGCATATCCTCGCCCTGGTCGACGCCTGGCCCCCGGCGTTGCTGCCGCACCTGAAAAAGCCCGCTCCGGGCAGCACACTGACCTGGACCATCGAATTCATCCAACCGTTGCAGGAGTTGACGACCCTGGACTGGTGCCAGTACCACGTCAGCATCGAACATGCGCGCGACGGCTACGGTCACGCCGCCGCCGCGCTGTGGAGCCCAACCGGTGCGTTGATCGCCCTTAGCCGCCAGACCGTGGTGGTCTTCGCCTGATCGTCAGTGGCGGTGGCGCAGCCGCCAGGCACGCCACCAGCCACCGCTCAACACAAAGCGCGGGAACGTCAGGAACTGCTCGACCACCAGGCGCTGTACTGCGTCTTTACGATCACTGAACGGCTCACCGGCCTCGGCTTCCAGGCTATGGCCATGACGCTGCAACGCCAGGCCAGCGAGGATGCCGACTACGCCAATGGCGAAACTGGCCAGGCTCAGGCTGAACACTCCGGACACAATCAACAGAAACCCGATGATAAACAGCGGCACGGCAATCAGGTGCAACGCCAGGTTGGTCGGGTGCTGATGGTTTTGCGGGTAGTTACGCCATTGCCAGGCGGGGAGATTGGGATGACGTTTGCCCATGATGGTGAACCCTCTGTCCGTTGAAATAACATGGGGAGAGTTTAGGTGGGGGTGGGCGGGTGGGCGAATTGGGGTTGGCTATGGGGGCCATAGGGGGCACGTATTCAAAAGTTATTACTGTCTAGAAAAAGTAGTCATCTGGCCCATTTATGTAAACATTCGGGTCCACAAGTGAAATGAATTTAGCTTTGAATTCAATTAAAGCGTTCTTATTAGTCGCCTGAAAATAGAACTGGTTATTTTTCTTGGAGATTTTGACAAAAAACACCTCCCGAACAGGAATGTTTTGTATTTTCAAGTCTTGAATGCCATGACAGTCGATCCCCATTCTGCAAGTGTTGTAGCCTTTGTCTTCCCATTTTCCGGGCAATCGATCAGGAAAGTCCGGTATGTCGAATCCCAGTCCCACAGACGGTCGATCATTTTCTATTTGCAAAGAAAAAAGAGCAATTCGCCCAATTTCTACAGGTTCGCTAAAGATTTTTTCAAAAAATATATTTTGATCCAAGTCGTTCCAGTACTTCATCGATTACTCCTGAAAATTGTAATGTTCCTTGGCTCCAGATACGTTTCCGTTCCTAGGCTTTTCTATTGGCCGTAAATTGAAGTGCGCTTTTTGATCACCGATCCCGTCTGCCCTGCCAAATTTATGCCCGGCAGAGTGGTCTTGGATAAGAACCTTTGAACCATCTGCTCTTGTAAATTGATAAACCCGCGTATTTATGGTCCTGCCATTCTCATCCAAAATATTGTCATCATTCAAATCAGTCATTTTTTCTGTTTTGTATTGTGTCGTTCTTCCTGACTTCGGGTGTGTCATAACATCTGGGTTTTGCATCATCGGTATATTTGCGTCTCTTTTTGCTTCTCTAAACGCCCCTTTACGAGATAAATCAGGTATATCCGGTTCAGCGGGCGAGGTGCAGGCTGGTTTTTTCTTTCCTGAACCAGGGCAGTCAGTGCTCAGTCCTAATGGATCAACCCAACCTGTCGGATTGGGCACGTACTGGTAGGCATTAATTCCACCCGCTAGCTTCACCGGATCTGGCGTCAGGTAACACCCAATATCCGGATTGTAGTAGCGATGACGGTTGTAGTGCAGTCCGCTTTCCTGATCAAAGTACTGACCCTGAAAACGCAGCGGGTTGTCGATTGTGCCTTTGTCGAGTCGGCTGATCTGGCCGTAGGCGCGGTAATGCGCGGACCAGACGATTTCGCCGTCGGGGTCGGTGAGTTCCTGCGGTGTGCCGAGGTGGTCGAGTTGGTAGTGAAAGGCTTTGGTGTCTTGTGGACCAAAGCCATCCAGTAGGGCCAGCGGGCGAAAGCTGTCCGGTTCATAGAGATAGCTGCGATGGCGATCCGCATGGTGTTCGGCAATCAGTCTGTCGCCTTGCCAGAAAAACTCCGTGGTTAGGCCGTCAACGGTTTTGCTGATGCGTCGCCCAAACGGGTCGTAGCGGTAGCTGGCGGTTTGGCCGTTGGGTTGGGTGAGGCCTATCAGCCGATGCTGGCAGTCGTAGCGGTATTCGGTGACGAGTTGATGGCCTTTGCCGCGTCGCTCGCGGATGAGGTTGCCGAAGGCGTCATAGTCGTAGTGGCGGTCGCCCTGGATCATCAGGCGGTTGCCGGCGACGATGTCGGGGCCGGGGCGGTCTTGCATCAGCAGGTTGCCGGCGCGTGTGTGGCCGAAGCGTTCCTGCAGGTCTTGGGAGTGGTCGGCGCGGGTGAGGCGGCCTAGTGGGTCGTAGTGGTAGTGGTGTTCGCCTTTGCGCGTGTCGAGCAGGCGGGTGAGGTTGCCGGTTTTGTCGTAGTCGTATTGACGTTGATAGAGGTGGTCCTGTTGCTGGGTGATTGCGTGGGCGTGCAGGCGGTGTTGGTCGTCGTAGTGGTAGTGGCTGAGGAGTTGACCTTGTTGGCGTTGGTGTTCCTGGCCGGCTTTAAACAGGTGTGACGTGAGCGTCGAGCCATTGAGTTCGACGGTGGCGAGGTGGCCGCCTTTGCCGTGGTTGAACATCAAGCGGTTGTTGTCCGGCAGGCGCAGGTGTTGAAGCTGGCCGCAGGCGTCGTAGCCGTAGCGCAAGGTGCCCCAGCCCTGGTGTTCGGCGGTGAGGCGGTTTTGGCGGTCGTATTCGTAGGCCAGCGCCCAGTGGCCGTCATCGACGCTGAGGAGGTTGCCCTGGCGGTCGTAGGCATATTCAACAAGGCTACCGTCGGGCA
>NZ_QGAA01000028.1:0-73066 GCF_005233485.1 Pseudomonas sp. CFBP13509 | reverse complement strand
TTGGTAAGGCAACAGTGTTCATATGCGTTTATAGAATAAATAAATAGTTATATATTCCTTTTAATATTCTACGTGATAGCGCACTTTGAGGGCCTGCGCATTCGTGCGGATTGACCCAACAGCCAAAAGGAAAGCCGACATGACTATTAAAGCGATCAACGTGCGCAACCAGTTCAAGGGCGTGATCAAGGAAATCCTGCTGGGGGAGGTGGTGTCCGAAATCGACGTGCAAACCGCGTCCGGCATCGTCACCTCGGTGATCACCACCCGCTCGGTGCGTGACCTGGAATTGAAGGTAGGCAGCGAAGTGATTGCCTTCGTGAAGTCCACCGAAGTGTCCATCGCCAAGCTGTGAAGCCCACCGGATGTGGGAGCGCTGCTCCCACATTCATAAAGTCTGCCTCAGCGCTGCTGCAGCGCACGCTCCATACGTTGCAGACCCTCTTCCAGCAAAGCCCGTGGGCAGCCGAAGTTCAGGCGCACGAACTGCTGGCTGTCGTCACCGAATTCGATCCCCGCACTCAGCCCGACCTTGGCCTGCTCCAGGAAGAACTGCTGTGGGTCGTCCAGGCCCAGGGCGCTGCAGTCCAGCCAGGCGAGGAAGGTGCCTTGCGGCGCATGCATCACCACGCCGGGCAAGCGGGTTTGCACGGCGTCGAGCAGGTAATCGCGGTTGGCTTGCAGGTAGTGCTTCAGCGCGTCGAGCCATTCACCGCACTGGCTGTAGGCGGCGCGGGTGGCTTCCAGGCCCAGGGGGCTGACGCTGTCGACCATGCCGCAGCGGGCCTGGTTGAAGCGCTCGCGGATCCCGGCGTTCTGGATCACCGCAAAGCAGGTCTTCAGGCCGGCCACGTTGTAGGCCTTGCTCGCCGACATCAGCGTGATGGTGCGCTGGGCAATCTCAGGGCTAAGGCTGGCGGTGGGGATGTGGCGGCGGCCGTCGAAGCACAGTTCGGCGTGGATTTCGTCGCTGATGATCAGCGCGCCGTTTTCCAGGCAGGCAGTGGCCAGGGCCAGCAGTTCTTCGCGGGGGAAGACCTTGCCGATGGGGTTGTGCGGGTTGCTCAGCAGCAGTGCGCCGGCGCCGGTCAGGGCCTTGCGCAGGGCGGGCATGGGGGTGATGTATTCGGCGTTGTTCAACTCGAACGGTACTTCGATGCGCGGCAGGTTCCAGTGGCCGGGCGCCAGGCGAATCGGCCGGTAGTTGGGGGTTTGCAGCACCACCGGCTGGCCCGGTTGGACGAAGGCGTGCAGCGCCATATTGAAGCCAGGCTCAACGCCAGGCAGGAACAGCAGGTCGTCGGGCTGCACGCGCCAGGCGTACTTGGCCCACAGGTCGGCCACGATGGCCTCGCGTACATCCGGGCCGGCCACGCTGTAGCCGAGAATCCGCTGGTCGAGGCGCGCGTGCAGGGCTTGCAGCACGGCGGGCGGCGCGGCGATGTCCATGTCGGCGATCCACATCGGCAACACATCGGCCGGGTAGCGATTCCATTTGGTGCTGCCAGTGCCGAGGCGGGGGTGGATCGTATCGAAATCAAAGCTCATGAAGGGGCTCGTGTCAGGGAGGGCAGGCGGGAATGGCGATGATTCTAACGGGATAAAATCCAGATGCCAGCCCCGTCTTTACAGGCCCTGGCTGCCCCGAATCAAGTCATACGCCTTGCGCGCAATGGGGTTCGCCGTATTCGGCCGAATCCACAGGTAATACGTGACCTCCGGCAACCTCGGCAACCCATCCGTTTCGCCCAGCACGCGCATGTCCGGGCCGAGCATTTCCATGCTGCGCGGCGTCACGCCCAGGCCCGCGCGAGTGGCCGCTTTAATCCCGATCAGGTTCGACGCCAGGTACGCCTGGCGCCAGGGAATGTTCGCCCGTTCCAGCGCCTCCAGCGCGTAGCGCCGGTAGATGCTCGGCTCATCCACCAGGATCAGCGGCAGCGGCTCGCTCGGCTGGTGGATGTACTGCGCCGAACAGATCCACCACACCGGCGACGTACGCAGCGCAAAGCCTTCCAGGTTCGGGTCGGCGCGGGTGGAGATCACCATGTCCACCTTGCCCCGGTGCAGGTCGTCCATCAGGAACGGACTGCGGCCCACGTCGATCTCCAGGCGCAGGCGCGGCGCCGAGCGGGCGATATGGCTGAGGATCGGCGGCAGGATGGTGTCGGCAATATCGTGGGGCGAGCCGATGCGCAGCACACCGCTCAGGCTGCTCTCGCGCAGGGAATTCAATGCATCGTCATTCAGCGCGAGCATCTGCCGCGCATGACGCAGCAGTTGCAGGCCGGGCTCGGTCAGTTGTTTTTGCCGGCCGCGCTTCTCGAACAGGCTGACCCCCACTTGCTGCTCCAGGCGCTGCATATGCTGGGTCACGGACGACTGGGTGCGCGCCAGGTGCGTGCCGGCTTCGGCGAAACTGTGGTGGTCGACCACGGCGATAAAGGTGCGCAGGAGTTCAAGGTCGAGGGTCGACATGGCCATTTCCAGGGGCGGTTTTATATCAAGGACGTGAAGTTAAACATTACAGATATTTATGCTTTTCTGAAGATTATTTTTTCGTGGTCCAATAAATAAAGGGTTATGCCAAAAACGAAGGCGGGGCAGATACGGCAAGTTATAACGATATGAGATATTTGCATTTCCGTTGCCCGCGCACTCTCCCTAGCATGCCCCTCCATCAGGTCGGGGTACGCCGATCATTCGCCAGGGGGAAGTCCAATGATGTTCAAGAAATGGTTGCCGGTGGCCCTGGGGTCGATGATCGCCCTGGGCGGCAGTGTGGCGGCGCAGGCCGATGCGACCCTGGACAAGATCGAGCAGCGCCATGTGCTGGTGGTGGGCGTGTTGTTGTCCGGCGGGCCGTTTGGCAGCATCGATCCGGCGACGCAACAGCCCAAGGGCTTGAACGTCGACCTGGCCAATGAGCTGGGCCGTCAACTCAAGGCCGAGGTGCAGCTGGTGCCGGTATTGCCAGCCAATCGCGTGCAGTTCCTGCAACAGGGCAAGGTCGACCTGCTCATCGCCAATATGGAATGGACCGCCGAACGCGGTGAAATCCTCGGCTTCGTGCCGACGCCGTTCTACCGCGTCGGCGGTGCGGCTGCGGTGCTCAAAGACAGCCAGTTCTCCCGCTGGGAAGACCTCAAGGACCAACCCGTGTGCACCTCCCAGGGCAGCAGCTACGTCAAGCCGCTGACCGAGTTCGGCGCGCAGCTCAAGGCGTTCAAGAGCTCGTCCGAATCGCTGCTGGCCCTGCGGGGCAACAACTGCGTCGCGGCGGTGCACGACTCTACCCTGATCAACCCATTGATCAACGACAGTGCCGAATGGAAGGACTACCGCGTCCTTGGTCCGGAGCTCAACCCGGCACCGTCGGTGATCTGGACCCGTCGTGGCGAAGGCGACACCCAGGCCAGGCTCGATCCGATCGTCAAGGAACTACACCGCAGCGGCTGGCTGATCGAGGCCCAGACCCGCAACCGCATCAGTCCGGCATCACCGGCCCTGGTGGAGTTGCAGAAACAGTTCAAGGGTGCTTGAGCCGGCAATGGAGATGAGTCATCTGCTTGAGCTTTTCGTCGATTGGGCCGCGCGTATCGGCCTGAACTACACCTTCCTGCTCGACGCCTATCAGCGCGGCAGCCTGGTCCAGGGCGCGCTGACCACCGGCCTGCTGTGCCTGTTCACGATCCTCGGCAGTCTGCTGGCGGGGATCACGCTGGCGGCGATGCTGACTTCAGGCAACCCGTGGCTGGCCAAGCCGGCGCGGGTGTTTGTGGAAGTCACGCGCAACACGCCGACGCTGGTGCAGCTGTATTGCGCGTTCCTGGTGTTGAACATGCTGTTGACCCAGGCGGTCGGCGCGGCCAACCCGCTGACGCCGTTCGCCTGGGTGGTGATCGTGATCTCGCTGCACAAGGGCGCGTTTCATGCCGAGGCCTTGCGTGCCGGCATCGAAGCGGTGCCTGTCGTCACGCTGGAGGCCGCCAGCTCCCTGGCCTTCAGCCGCCGCCAGTTGCTGTGGAATGTGCAGTTGCCCCTGGCGCTGCGCTTTGCCTTGCCGTCGTTGATCAACAACCTGATTGACCTGGTGAAGATGACCGCCGTGGCCTCCGCGATTGCGGTGGGCGACATCACCTACGCGGCGATCATGATCTGGACCCAGAGTGACAACGTACTGGAGCTGATGCTCCTGATCCTGAGCTTTTTCGGCCTGCTGAGTTTTATCGTCAATTGTGTGGGGCGCTGGCTTGAAGCGCGCCTGAGGATGCCCGGCTATGGCCATTGATTCATTTCCCGTGCTGTCGGCGTTGTGGCAGTGGTCGCCGGCGCTGGTCGCAGGCTTTGGCCAGAATATTCTGATCAGCCTTCTGGCGATCGGCATGGGTTCGGTGCTGGGCCTGGTGATCGGTGCGTTGGCGTTGTCGCCCCTGGGCTTCGTTGCGCGACTGTGGGTGCAGGTGTTTCGCAATGCGCCGTGGCTGGTGCTGATCTATTTCACCACCTATGTGTTCCCGTTCGAGATTCGTATCGGCAGCAGCTACGTGTCGTTCCCCGATTGGGTCAAGGTCACTATCGGCCTGGCGTTACCGGCCAGCGCCAACGTGGCGGAAATCTTCCGTGGCGCCATCGGTTCGATCCCCAGCACCCAATGGGAAGCCGCGCGGTCCCTGGCATTCACCCGTGGCCAACTGTTTCGCTCGATCATCCTGCCGCAGTGCTTCAAGCGCATGTTGCCGCCGTGGATGAACCTCTACGCGGTAGTCACCATGGGCACCGCGCTGGCCTCGCTGGTGGGTGTGCATGATGTGATCGACACCGCGCAGATCGCCAGCAACACCGTGAACATGACCGGCTTTACCGTGGTGATCTACCTGAGCCTGCTGGTGCTGTTCTTTGCCTATTGCTACCCGATTTCCCGCCTGACCCAACACCTGGAGCGCCGTTATGCCTTCTACTGAACCCCTGGTGAGCCTGCGGGATGTGCACTTGTCGTTCGGCGCCAACCCGGTGCTCAAGGGCATCGACCTCGACGTGCTGCGTGGCCAGGCCGTGTCGATTATCGGCCCGTCCGGCTCGGGCAAGTCCACGATCCTGCGCTGCATCACCGGGCTGTTGCAGCCCCAGCGCGGCAGCATTCGCGTGGACCAGACCCAGGTCGACAGCCTGGTCCAGGAAGCCCAGCGCATCGAACTGCGCAAGCGCGTCGGCTTTGTGTTCCAGCAATACAACCTGTTCCCGCACTTGTCGGTGCTGGAAAACCTGGTGATCGCCCCGCGCAAGGTGCTCGGTCGCAGCCGTGCCGATGCGGAAAAAGACGCGCGGGCGCTGCTGGCCAAGGTGCGCATGGAGCACAAGGCCGATGCGTACCCCGGCCAGTTGTCCGGCGGCCAGCAGCAGCGCGTGGCGATTGCCCGCGCCCTGGCGATGCGCCCGGAGCTGATCCTGTTTGACGAAGTGACCTCGGCGCTCGACCCGGAAACCGTCGGCGAAGTGCTGACGGTGATTCGCGAATTGACCGAAGAGGGCATGACCTGCGTGCTGGTCACCCATGAAATGCGCTTCGCCGAAGAGATCAGCGACGTCGTGTACTTCACCGAAAACGGCGTGATTGTCGAGCATGGCAGCGCCACGCAGATCTTCCAGAACCCTGGCAACGAACGCACCCGGACGTTCCTGCGTCATGCCTTGGGCGATTCGGGACGCCGTGGCCCCATCCACCATGACCCGTACCTGTTGACCCATTTGAGCCGTTACAGCCTGTCAGTCTGATAAGAGGAAAACCGTGATGAGCAACGCAAACCGTGCCGCCGTGATCGAGGCGTTTTTGCAGCAGATCCGCGTCATCAACCAGCGCGGCGTAGACCGCGCAGCCCTGGTGGACATCGTCGGCCTGCTGGAACAATTGGCCGAGCGCCGCGACCTGTTCAACTTCGAAGAATTCCCCGCGCCTGTGCCAGGGCAGGGCAGCACCGCATTCCGCTATCGCCTCAACGACGACGGCTATACGCCGACCCTGTACCTCAACTCGCTGTTGCCGGGCAAAAGCACGCTCCCGCACAACCATGAGACCTGGGCGATCATCAGCGCGGTGGAAGGCCAGGAGATCAACTACGTCTATGCACGCAATGACGAAGGCCACGAGCCGGGCTTCACCACCCTGAGCCTGGAGAAGGAAGTGATTGTGCAGCCGGGCACGTCGATCTCGTTCCTCGGTGAAGACCTGCATGGCATCAAGGTTGAAGGTGAGCAGGCCACGTTGCATTTCCACCTGTATGGCTTGCCGCTGGAATCCCTGAACGGCCGCTACGGTGTGGACGCGGACGGCCGCATCCTCAACTACAACGCTTCGCAGATGGCGCCGTCGATCAAGGCCTATGCCTGACGCGTTGCCGTCACTTTTCTCTTAATTGTTGGGACTTCCATGAGCCAGACCATCACCCCACGTCAACTGCAGCAATGGCTGTTCGATGGGCAGGAAATCGCCGTGTTCGACGTGCGCGAACACGGGCAATACGGCGAAGCCCACCTGTTCCATGGGGTGAACCTGCCCTATAGCCGCCTGGAGCTGGAGGTACGCCGCCTGGCGCCCAACCCGCAGGTGAGGCTGGTGATCTATGACCAGGATGGCGGCGAGGTGGCGGCGCTGGTTGCCGCGCGTTTGCAGGCGCTGGGCTACCGCCGCGCGCATGTGCTGGAGGGCGGTGCCGAGGGTTGGCAGGCGGCGGGGTTGCAGCTGTTTGCCGGTGTGCATGTGCCGTCCAAGGCCTTTGGCGAATTGGTCGAAGAGGCCAGCCATACGCCTCACGTCACCGCCCGGCAACTGGCCGATTGGCAAGCCAGTGGCGAGCCGCTGGTGGTGCTGGACGGGCGACCGTTCGAGGAGTACCGCAAGATGACCATCCCCGGTTCCATCTGCTGCCCCAACGGTGAGCTGGGCTACCGCGTACAGGATCTGGTGCCGGATGAACGCACGCCCATCGTTATCAACTGTGCAGGACGCACCCGCAGCATTATCGGCGCCCAGACGCTGATCAACCTGGGCCTTAAAAACCCTGTCTATGCCTTGGAAAACGGTACCCAGGGCTGGTACCTGGAAGATTTCCAGCTGGAACATGGCAGTACTCGGCGCTATGCCGATCAGGTCAAAGGCGACCTCGCCTCGCAGCGTCTGGCGGCACGGCAGTTGGCGGGGCGGGCAGGGGTGGTCGAGGTGTCAGCGGATCAAGTCCGGCTGTGGGCCGAGGACGCGCAACGCAGCCTGTTCCTGTGTGATGTGCGCACTGCTGAGGAATTTGCCCTCGGCTCGTTGCCAGGCGCGCAACATACGCCGGGCGGGCAGTTGATCCAGGCCACCGACCTGTATATCGGCGTGCGCCAGGCGCGCATCGTGCTGGTGGACAGCGATGGCGTGCGTGCGCCGATTGTCGCCAGTTGGCTGCGTCAACTCGGGCACCAAGCCTATGTGCTCAGCGGTGGTATCGACAGCAGTCTGGCGCTGCCGGTGTTGCCGACGGTGGCGTATGAGCCGTTGCCGCTGATCAGCGCCCAGGCCCTGGCGCTGGAATTGAGCGATGTGAACCTGATCGACCTGCGCCCGAGCATGGCCTACCGCAAGGGCCATATTGCCGGGTCCCGCTGGTCGATTCGTGCGCGGCTCAAGACCGACCATCGTCCCTTGGTGCTGGTGGCGGATGACCCGGCATTGGCGGCCTTTGCTGCCGAAGGCCTGTCGGCCCGGTTGCTCGACGGTGGCTTCGCTGCCTGGGCCTCGGCCGGCCTGCCGGTCAACCAGGATCCGCAGACACCGCCCGACGCCGAGTGCATCGACTTCCTGTTTTTCACCCACGACCGTCACAACGGCAACAAGGACGCCGCGCGCCAGTACCTGGCCTGGGAAATCGGCCTGCTCGCGCAAATGAGCGAAGCGGAAATCGCCAGCCTTCAGCCGTTGGCACCTGTGTCGCGGGTGCGCACGCGCTTGATCCATGCCGCGCGTACCGAAAAAGGTCATGGCGGCCGCGCAGTCAATGTGCCGATTACGCGCCTGAGCACCGTGCTGTTCGACAACCTGGCGCAGATGCGCGACGCCCGTGCCCGCCGCGACAGCGAGCGGGTGCTGACCTACGGCGCGCGTGGCAACCCGACCTCCCATGCGCTGGAAGACCTGGTCACCGAGCTGGAGGGCGGCTTTCGCACGCGGCTCTACGGCACGGGCCTGGCGGCGGCGGCCCAGGTGTTCCTGGCCTACCTGCGCCCCGGCGATCATGTGCTGATCACCGACGCGGTGTATTCCCCGGTGCGCAAGCTGGCACGTGAATTCCTCCAGCCGTTCGGCATCGAGGTCAGCTACTTCGCACCCGATGGCAAGGGGCTGGAAGCGCAACTGCAAGCCAACACCCGGCTGGTCTACGCCGAAGTGCCGGGCTCACTGTTGTATGAGCTGTGCGATCTGCCGGCGATTGCCGCGTTGTGCAAGCCACGCGACATCCTGCTCGCCGTCGACAACACCTGGGGCTCGGGCTACCTGTACCGGCCACTGGCGTTGGGCGCGGATATTTCGATCATGGCCCTGACCAAATACCTCGGCGGCCACAGCGACGTGATGATGGGCAGCGTGTGCACCACACCAGCGGCCTGGCCTGCGCTGGGCAGGATGAGCGACACCTTCGGCAACGCGGTGAGTGCCGACGACGCCTACCTGATCCTGCGCGGCGCCCGCACCCTGGCATCACGCCTGGATGTGCACGAACGCCAGGCCGTGGACATCGCCCTGTGGTTGCAGGCGCAACCGCAGGTCAAGCGCGTGTTCCATCCGGCCTTGCCCGGGCATCCTGGGCATGGGTTGTGGCGCCGGGACTTCACCGGCAGCAATGGGTTGTTGTCGTTTGAACTGATGAATGCAGACGCCGCTTACGTCGAGCGGTTTATCGACGGCTTGCAGCTGTTCGGCCTGGGCGCTTCGTGGGGCGGCTATGAAAGCCTGGTCACCGTGGCCGACACCGGCGACCGCGACAGTGCGGCCGACCGTGGGCTGAACCCGGTGGTGCGCCTGCATATCGGTCTGGAAGATATGGCGGCGTTGATTGAGGATCTGCAACGCGGCTTTGTACGTGCCGTTCTGTGACCGACAGGTTCTGTAATAAAAACGCCATTGCGCTGGGGATTAAATTCGGGACGGGCTATTTTGGTGCATCTCAATAACTAGAGTAGCCATGGATGAAATACCAACCCTTCAGCCGCACACTGATTGCCACCGCCTTGGTGTTGACGGTCAGCGGCGTACAAGCCGCGTCCCAGGCCCCGGTGGCCGGTGAAAATGGCATGGTGGTGACCGCCCAGCATTTGGCCACGCATGTCGGCGTGGATGTACTCAAGGCCGGCGGTAACGCGGTGGATGCCGCCGTGGCGGTCGGCTATGCGCTGGCGGTGGTGTACCCGGCGGCGGGTAACCTGGGCGGCGGCGGGTTCATGACCGTGCAACTGGCGGATGGGCGCAAGACCTTCCTCGACTTCCGCGAAAAGGCCCCGTTGGCGGCCACCGCCGATATGTACCTGGACAAGGCCGGCAATGTCGTTGAAGGCCTGAGTGCCAAGGGTCACCTGGCCGTCGGCGTGCCCGGCACCGTCTCCGGCATGGAGCTGGCCCTGAGCAAGTACGGCACCCTCAAGCGCGCCCAGGTGATTGCCCCGGCGATCAAGCTGGCGGAAAACGGTTTTGCCCTGGAGCAGGGTGATATCGATCTGCTGCACACCGCCACCGGCGAGTTCGAAAAAGACAAGGATATGCGCGGGATTTTCCTGCACAACGGCCAGCCGATGCAGGTCGGCCAGAAGCTGGTGCAGAAAGACCTGGCGAAAACCCTGAAGGAAATCTCCGCCAAGGGCAGCGACGGTTTCTATAAAGGGTGGGTCGCCAAGGCCCTGGTGGATTCCAGCCAGGCCGGCAAGGGCATCATCACCCAGGCCGACTTGGACAAGTACAAGACCCGCGAACTGGCGCCCATCGAGTGTGACTACCGTGGCTACCACGTGGTCTCGGCACCGCCGCCAAGCTCGGGCGGTGTGGTGATCTGCCAGATCATGAACATCCTCGAAGGCTACCCGATGGCCGACCTGGGCTATCACTCGGCCCAGGGTCTGCACTACCAGATCGAAGCCATGCGCCACGCCTACGTGGACCGTAACAGCTACCTGGGCGATCCGGATTTCGTGAAGAACCCGATCGAGCATCTGCTGGACAAGAACTACGCGGCCAAGCTGCGTGACGCCATCGAGCCGCAGAAGGCCGGGGATTCCCAGGCGATCAAACCCGGTGTGTCGCCCCATGAAGGCAACAACACCACCCACTATTCCATCGTCGACAAGTGGGGCAACGCGGTCTCGGTGACCTACACCCTCAACGACTGGTTCGGTGCGGGCGTGATGGCGAGCAAGACCGGGGTGATCCTCAACGATGAAATGGACGACTTCACCGTCAAGGTCGGGGTGCCGAACATGTACGGCCTGGTCCAGGGTGAAGCCAACGCCATCGCACCGGGCAAGGCGCCGCTGTCGTCGATGAGCCCGACCATCGTGACCAAGGACGGCAAGGCCGTGATGGTGGTGGGTACACCGGGCGGCAGCCGCATCATTACCGCGACCCTGCTGACCATCCTGAATGTCATCGACTACAAGATGAACATCCAGGAAGCCGTGGACGCGCCGCGTTTCCACCAGCAATGGATGCCGGAAACCACCAACCTGGAGACCTTCGCGATCAGCCCGGACACCCAGAAGATTCTGGAAAGCTGGGGCCACAAGTTTGCCGGGCCGCAGGATGCGAACCACTTGGCGGCAATCCTGGTGGGGGCACCGTCCCTGGAGGGTAAGCCGGTGGGTAACAACCGCTTCTATGGGGCGAATGACCCGCGTCGTAACACCGGCCTGTCGCTGGGCTACTAACCACCCCGGTGTTGTAGTGAGCGGGCTTGCCCCGCGCTGGGTGGCGAAGCCGCCCCAATAAAAAACACCGCAGCCTGCCAGACAGGTCGCGGTGTTTGGTTTTAGGGCGGCTTCGCCACCCAGCGCGGGGCAAGCCCGCTCACTACAACAGCTGTTCTACCGCAGCAAAGGCGGCGGTGCGGCGCTCCTCCCAACTCCCCCTGATGACCACCACCGCCTGTCGATGCGCCTGCATCCACGCCAGGCTGTCCTGGAAAAACGCCTGGCGGTCGGCCAGTTCCGGTTGGCAGCGTTGACCGTCGGCGGTCCATTCCACATCATCCGGCGACAGCAGCAGGTGCAGGTCGTAATGCCGCGCCAGCAGTTCATCGTCGAGCCACGCCGGGTAGTCGCCGAACAAGGTCTGGCTCCAGAGTTTGTTGGTCAGCAGGTGCGTGTCGAGGACCAGCAGGCGCGGCTGCCGGGCGCGGGCGGCATCTTCCCAGGCCAGTTGGCCGTGGGCGATGGCCGGAATATCCGCCAGGCTGGTGTCGCGCTGGTGGCGGTCCATGAAATCGCGCACGTATTCACGCACCATCAGCCCGCCGAAATGCGCGTGCAACTCGGCGGCCAGCCAGCTTTTACCGCTGGATTCGGGGCCGGCCAGTACCACCACCTTCATGGTTGCAACGCCGGGTCGGCGCGCCATTCACGCCAGCCTTGCACGGCGATCACGGTGAACAGGGCGTAGAGCGCAGCGGTGAGGTACAAGCCCTTGTAGAGGAACAGCCCGACAAAAATCACGTCCACGGCGATCCACAGCGGCCAGCATTGCACGCGTTTCTGCGCCATCCACATTTGCGCCACCAGGCTGAAACCGGTGAGGGCAGCATCCAGCCAGGGTTGCGCGGCGTCGGTCCAGTGCGCCATCGCAGCGCCCAGCAGCAGGCTGCCGACCGCGCCGATGGCCATGCTGATCATGATTGCCGGCCAACCCAGGCGGGTGACCTGGCGCCCTTGCTTGACCTCGCCGGCGCGGGTCCACTGCCACCAGCCGTAGACTTGCAGGGCGGCGTAGACCACTTGCAGCAGCATGTCGGAATAGAGCTTCACGTCATAGAACACCCAGGTGTACAGCAACACCATCACCAGGCCGATGGGCCAGCACCAGGGGTTTTGCTTGACCGTCAGCCAGACAGCGATCACCCCCAGGGCGGCGGCGAACAGTTCAAGCCCGGACATGGCGGTTCCTTGGGAGAGTGGGAGAGGGCGGGGATTGTAACCAGAGGTGAGCGATCTTCAAAACATCGGAGGGCAAATGTGGGAGGGGCTTGCCCCTCCCACATCTGGAGCGGCGTCAGATCTTGAATTGGCGCAGCAGGCCGTCGAGTTGTTCGCTCAGCCCGCGTAAATGCACGCTGGCCACGTTGGACTGCTCGGCCGCCATTGCGGTGCTGTGGGACAGGCTTGCAGCCTGGGTGACGTTCTGGTTGATGTCTTCCACCACATGGGCCTGTTGCAGGGTGGCGCTGGCAATCGAGGCATTCAAACCGTTGAGGTTGTGCAGCGCCTGGCCGATGGCGGTGAGGCTGGCACCGGCCTGGCCGGCTTGTTCGATGGTCAGTTGCGAGGCGCTGTGGCTGTCGCTGATCACCTTGACCGCGGCTTCCGAGTGACCTTGCAGGCGCTCGATCATCGCCTGGATCTCGGCGGTGGATTTTTGCGTGCGCTGGGCCAGCAGGCGGACTTCATCGGCCACTACGGCAAAACCACGGCCTTGTTCCCCGGCGCGTGCGGCTTCAATGGCGGCGTTGAGGGCCAGCAGGTTGGTCTGGTCGGCGATGGAGCGGATCACTTCCAACACACCACCGATCTGCGTGCTTTCGCTGGACAAGGTGCGGATCACTTCCACGGCCTGGCTGATGGTGGTGGAGAGCTGGTCGATCTGCTGCAGGCTGCTGTCGATATTGACCTGGCCTTGCTGCGCCTGGGCCTGGGCATCGCGCATTTCGCTGGCGGCGTGTTCGGCGTTCTTGGCCACGTCCTGCACGCCGTAGGTGACTTCATTGATGGCGGTGGCCACCAGTTCCATCTGCTGGGACTGTTGCTGGCTGCGGTCATGGGCTTGGGTCGCGTTGTTGCCCAGTTCCGTGGAGGACTGGCCCAGGGCGTTGGCGCACACCTGCAACTGGCTGACGACCTGGCGCAGCTTGGCCGTGAAGGTGTTGAAGTGCTGGGACAGTTGGGTGACTTCGTCGCGGCCGTGGGTATCGAGGCTGCGGGTCAGGTCGCTTTCGCCGCTGGCGATGTTGCCCATGGCGTTCACCGCATCCTGCAGGGGGCGCACGATGCTGCGGGCAATCAGCGAGACCAGCAGGGCCATCACCAATGCGATGCCGAGGACGATAAACGAGGCCTTCCACACTTGGCTGTTGAACTCGGCCTGCACATCGTCCACGTAAACGCCGGAGCCGATGATCCAGCCCCACGGCTCGAACAACTGGATATACGAGGTTTTCGCCACTGGCGCCTCCGCACCCGGTTTCGGCCAGCGGTAGTTGATGATGCCGGCACCCTTGGCCTTGGCCAGGATCACGAACTCGTTGAACACGGCAAACCCGTCGGGATCGCGGATGGCCGAGAGGTTCTGGCCGTCCAGCTTGGGGTTGGCCGGGTGCATGATCATCACGGGGGTGAGGTCATTGATCCAGAAGTAGTCGTCGTGGTCATAGCGCAAGCCGCGCACCGCGCTCAGGGCTTGTTTTTGCGCGGCTTCGCGGGTCATCACCCCGGTGGTTTCGAGGCTGTGATAAAACGTCAGGATCCCGCTGGCGGTCTGGACCACGTGCTGGGTCTGCTGGCGCTTGGCCTGGTACAGGTCGTCGTGAATCTGCTTGAGCATCAGCAAACCCAGGGCCATCAGCATCAGCACGGCGACGATCAGGATCATCCAGAGGCGTCGGCTGATCGACATATTGCGCAAACTGTTCATCGTCCTGTCACTCCGGGCTTTTTATAATTGTGGGCGTCGCATCGACTTTTACGCCTCGTCTGATAGGCTTTCGGCCTGAAATCGCAAAACCTGAGTACTGCCTGATTTTTCACAGAATTTTTGCAGGCCGGCATTGACCATGGTCAACACCGGGCACTTGAGTGCGCTCGTCAGTGAACCATTAAAAGATTGATAAGGCATGCCACAGCGCATGACCTTTGGGGGAAGCATGGATTTTTGGACCGCCATTCAGGCATTGATTCTTGGCGTCGTGGAGGGGCTTACCGAGTTCCTGCCGATCTCCAGCACCGGACACCAGATTATTGTCGCCGATTTGCTCGACTTCGGCGGCGAACGCGCCATGGCGTTCAACATCATCATCCAGCTGGGTGCGATCCTCGCGGTGGTCTGGGAATTCCGGCGCAAGATCCTCGATGTAGTCACCGGCTTGCCCACCCAGCGCAACGCCCAGCGCTTCACGGTCAACCTGCTGATCGCGTTCCTGCCGGCCGTGGTGCTGGGGGTGATCTTTGCCGACCTGATCCACCATTACCTGTTCAACCCGATCACCGTGGCCGCCGCGTTGGTGATCGGCGGCATCGTCATGCTGTGGGCCGAGCGCCGCGAGCATGAAGTGCACGCCGAAAGCGTCGATGACATCACCTGGAAAGACGCGCTCAAGGTCGGTTTTGCCCAGTGCCTGGCGATGATCCCGGGTACGTCGCGCTCCGGCTCGACTATCATCGGCGGCCTGCTGTTCGGCCTGTCGCGCAAGACCGCCACCGAGTTTTCATTCTTCCTGGCCATGCCGACCATGGTCGGTGCGGCGGTGTACTCGGGCTACAAATACCGCGACCTGTTCCAGCCGGCGGACCTGCCGGTGTTCGCCATCGGCTTCGTCACCTCGTTCATCTTCGCGATGATCGCGGTCAAGGGCCTGCTCAAGTTCATCGCCAGCCATAGCTACGCGGCGTTCGCCTGGTACCGCATTGCGTTCGGCCTGCTGATCCTGGCGACCTGGCAATTCGGCTGGATCGACTGGGCAGCGGCCAAGGCATGATGATTCAGCATCCGCGCCTGAAAGCGGCGATCTTTGTGCTGCTGTGCGCGGCGCCGCTGGTGGGGGCAGTATTGGTGTGGCAACGCGGCGAAACCGTGATTCCGCTGGTGGCCTATGGGGTGGTCAGCGTCATCGCGTTTTTCCTGTATTGGAGCGACAAGCGCAAGGCCCGCACCGACAGCTGGCGCACCCCGGAGAACATCCTCCACGCCGTGGAGCTGGCGGGCGGCTGGCCGGGGGCGCTGATTGCCCAGCAGGTGTTCCGGCACAAGACGCGCAAGGTGTCTTACCAGGTGCTGTTCTGGGTGATCGTGCTGTTGCACCAGGTGTTCTGGCTGGACCAGTTGTTCCTCGGTGGCACGCTACTGTCCGTTCTCTAGCAGCAACCCCACCTGTGTGCGCTTGGGCAGTTTGCTCACCACCAACTGGTGGGAGCGCTGCAACAGGCTACGCAGTTCCTCGGCCTCCAGCGGGTAGGGCGTGTTCATGATGATCCACTGCGCGCGTGCCAGGTACGGCGCCGGGTGGATGCCGGGACAGTCCACATGGCCGAGGAACAAGTCCTTGTCGACCTTGAACGCCAGCGAGTCGCCGCGCAGATTCTGCAGGGCGAACATCTTGTTGCCGGCGATCGAGAACACCCGCACGCCGCCCCATTTGTAGTCTTCCCGCGCGCCGGGCAGGCTCAGGCAGAACGTCGCGACCTGTGCTTCGGTCATTTTCATAGCAGGCGGTCTCCGCAGCTTTTGAAGCCTTCTTCCAGGTAATCGATCCAGGCGCGAATCGCCGGCAGCACGCCGCGGCGATGCGGGTAGACGGCCTGCAGCCAGCCGCCCGGCAATGACCACTCCGGCAGCAACTGTACGAGCCGGCCGCTGGCCAGTTCTTCTTCGCAGTACATCAGCGGCAGCACGGTAAAGCCCAGGCCCATGATGGCGCTGGCCTTGCGTACGTTGAAGTCATCGACGCCCAGGCGCGCTTCCATCACCAGGTCGTGGGGGTTGCCTTCAGGATCGAGGATGCGTTGGTGCACCATGCGGTCTGCTTCCAGCGCGCCGAGTATCGGCAGTTGCTTGAGGTCGTCGAGGGTGTTGATGTGCCGACCGTGCAAAAAGTTCGGGCTGGCGACCAGGGCCGTCTGGGCGGGGCGCAGGCGCTTGGTGACCAGCAGCGGGTCTTCATCGCCCAGTTCGCGCACGCGCAGCGCCACATCGATGCCTTCGGCTACCAGGTCGACACGGCGGTTGACCAGGGTCATCTCCAGCTGCACCTGGGGGTGGGCAGCCAGAAAACCCGCAACCACATCCGGCATTATGTTTTGCGCCAGCCCCACCGGGCACGTCACCCTCAGCCGCCCGCGCGGTTCACTGGACATGCTGGCGACGGCCTCGTCGGCCATCTCTGCTTCCAGCAGCATCGCCTGGCAATGGCGCAGGTAGCGCTCGCCGACGGCGGTCAGGGTCAGTTGCCGCGTGGTGCGTTGCAGCAGGCGCGCGCCGAGGCGCTCTTCCAGCTCGGCAATGCGCCGCGACAGCCGCGACTTGGGAATGCCCAACAGCCGCCCGGCCGCCGCAAAGCCACCGGCTTCGACGACTTTGGCAAAATAGTAGAGGTCGTTGAGGTCTTGCATGGTCAGCCTATTGTCCTGTCAGTGGGACAAACTATCGCATTTCAGGCGTCTTATCGACTATTGGTTTCATGCGTAGCATCCACTCCATCTGATCGCCACTGTCGATCCCACACTCGGAGATCCACCATGAAACTGTTGCACATCGATTCCAGCATCCTCGGCGACAACTCGGCTTCCCGTCAGCTCAGCACTGGCGTGGTCAAGGCCTGGCAGGCGGCCGAGCCGGGTGTGGAAGTGACTTACCGTGACCTCGCCAGCGAAGGCATCAACCACTTCTCCGGCGCGACCCTGGGCGCCCTGGGCACCGCCGCCGAACTGCGTGACGCCGCACAACAGCACGAGGCCGACCTGAGTGCCAACAGCCTGGCCGAATTCCTCGCCGCCGACGCCGTGGTGATCGGTGCGCCGATGTACAACTTCACCATTCCAACCCAGTTGAAAGCCTGGATCGACCGCATCGCCGTTGCCGGACAGACCTTCCGTTACACCGAAGCCGGCCCTGAAGGCCTGTGCGGTAACAAGAAAGTCATCATTGTGTCCACCTCCGGCGGCCTGCATGTCGGCCAGGCAACCGGTGTGGCCCACGAGGAATACCTCAAAGTGATGCTGGGCTTCCTCGGCATTACCGACATCGAATTCGTCCGCGCCCATGGCCTGGCCTATGGCGATGAGTTCCGCAGCAAGGCCTTGAGCGACGCCAACGTGCTCATCAACGAACAATTGTTCGCTGCTGCGTAAGGCTTGTGTAAATTTCGCCTCTGCTCGGTTTCAATCCGAAGCCGGGCGCCTAAACTCTGTATTCTTGTCGCCTGAAACGACCGGAATACGGAGTTTTTTCGTTTACCCGCTGTCATTACGTTGGCCCAGGTTATGCACGCATGGGTTTATCACCTGATGCGAGTGCCTTGAACCATGGACTTTTCATATAGACATGCCGCGGGTGTTGAACGTGGTCACGCAGCAAAGGTGGACATCCTCATGATGCGTCTTTGTGCCGTTATGGTTCTTTCCCTGCTGGGCGGCCTGATTTCAGTGCACGCCGCGCCCGCGCCGCACCCCCATTGGAGTGTGGGCTTCCATCGCATGACCTTTCTCGACCCGCTGGACCTGCAGCCGATGAAAGCCGTGGCCTTCTACCCGTCCACCGACGATGAACACAGCACGCAACTGGGTCCCTATCACGTCGCCGCCAGCGAAGACTCCAAGATCGCCATTGGCCGCTTTCCGATGCTGATGCTGTCCCATGGCAACACCGGTACGCCGCTGGCCCTGCATGACCTGGCCACTTCCCTGGCGCGCAAAGGCTTTGTGGTGGTCGCGGTGTTGCATCCCGGCGATAACTACAAGGACCACAGCCGCCTGGGCACGGTGAGTAACCTGTACGGCCGGCCGATCCAGATTTCCGAAGCAATCACCGCGACCCTGGGCGACCCGATGCTGTCGCCGTTCGTCAACGTCGATCAGGTGGGCGTTATCGGCTATTCGGCCGGTGGCGAAACCGCGTTGATCCTGGCGGGGGCCAAGCCGGACTTCGACCGCCTGCGTCGCTATTGCCAGGAACGCCCCGAAGATCGTGATGCCTGCACCACCAAGGGCGAACTGGTGGTGGACCGTGACGACCTGCAACCGCAATCCGACCCGCGCATTCATGCCTTGATGTTGATGGCGCCGTTGAGCCTGATGTTCGGCCGCCACACCCTGGCCGATGTGCATGTGCCGGTGCTGCTCTACAGCGGCGACGGCGACAAGCTGGTGGCGGTCGACAAGAACGCCGCCGCCCTGGCACGCAAACTGCCGGAGCCACCGGACTTCAAGCTGCTGGCGGGGGCAGGGCACTTCGTGTTCATGGCGCCGTGTGACAGCGACCAACTGGCCGCGATGCCGGCGATCTGCACCGATGCCGATGGCGTCGACCGCGAAGGCATCCACCGCGACCTGATCTCCGAGGCCGGGCGTTTTTTCACCCACATCCTCGGCCAGGCTACTCGCGCCGGTTTGCAGACCGCCGATCAGTAGGCGCGGCGCTTGAGCAGCAAGGTCACGCCCAGCGCCGTGACCGATAACAGCGCTGCGCAGAAGAAAATCCAGCTGTAACCCAGGTTCAACGCCACGGCGCCCATCAACGGCCCGGCAATCGCCAGGGCCAGGTCGAAAAACACCGCATAGGCACTCAGGCCCGCACCGCGGCTGCTGTTGGGCACCTGCTTGATGGCCTCCACGCCCAGCGCCGGGTACACCAGCGACAAGCCAAAGCCGGTCAGCCCTGCACCGATCAAGGCTACGCCGGTGGAGGGTGCCAGCCACAGCAGCGTCAGGCCCAGGGTCTCGATGATCATGCAGGCAATCGCCGCCCTGAAGCCGCCAAACCGGCTGATCGCGGAGATGAACAGCAGCCGCGAGAGGATAAAACACACGCCAAACACCGTGAGGCAGTACGCCGCGCCGGCCCAGCCGCGATTGAGGTAATACAGGGTGATAAAGGTGGTCAGGGTGCCGTAGCCGATGGACGCCAGGCACAGGCTGGCACCAAAGGGTGCAATGCGCCCGAACACCGCCCAGAACGGCAGGCGCTCGCCGCGTACCACCGGCACCGAGGGTTTATTGCGGATCAGCACCAGGCCCAGCGCCGCCAATACCGACAGCGCGATACCCAGGCTGGTGTAGCCATATTCGGCGACCATCACCACTCCGAGCGGCGCGCCGATGGCGATGGCGCCGTAGGAGGCAATGCCATTCCACGAAATCGACCGCGCCGTGTGCTCCGCCCCGACCTGGCCCATGCACCAACTGATGGTGCCCACGCCGATCAGGCCTTGGGCCACGCCCAGCAACAGCCGGCCGAGTATCAGAATCCCCAGGCTCAGGCTGGGCAGGCTGTCCACCAGGGTGGCGAAGAACGTCAACACACCGCTGACCAGGATGCCCGCCAGCCCCAGCACAATCGCGCGCTTGGTGCCGACGTTGTCGGACATGCGCCCGGCCATGGGACGGCTGAGCAGAGTTGCCAGGTACTGCGAGCCGATGGTAATCCCGGCCACCACCGCGCTGAAGCCCAGTTGCTCATGGACATAGCCCGGGATTACCGCAATCGGCAGGCCGATGCAGATAAAGGCGATGAAGGTGTAGAAGACGATGGAGACGATCTGCAGGGTGATCGACAGGGAGGAGGAGGCGTTGGACATGGGCACTCGTTCGCGGGCGGGCGGTGAACGCATCATGGCAAGGGCTTGGGGGAAAAGGAAGCAGGCTAACTACTTTGGCTGAGAAACCGGCTTACTGTGGCGAGCGGGCTTTTGTGGTGAGCGGGCTTGTTGTGGTGAGCGGGGCAAGCCCGCTCACCACAACAAGCTCCCTCGCCACAACAAGCATGCTCCCAGGGTTTCAGGTCGCTACTGTTAGAACACCACGCCTTGGCTGCGCAGGTAATCGTCGTAAGTGCCGCTGAAGTCGATCACGCCGTTGGCGCTCAACTCGATGATGCGGGTGGCCAGGGACGATACGAACTCACGGTCGTGGCTGACGAAGATCAGCGTGCCTGGGTAGTTCTCGAGCGCCAGGTTCAGCGCCTCGATGGATTCCATGTCCAAGTGGTTGGTCGGTTCGTCCATGATCAGCACGTTCGGCTTTTGCAGGATCAGCTTGCCGAACAGCATGCGGCCTTGCTCACCACCGGAGATCACCTTGACCGACTTGAGGATCTCGTCGTTGGAGAACAGCATGCGCCCCAGGGTGCCACGGATCACTTGCTCGCCTTGAGTCCACTGGCCCATCCAGTCGAACAGGCTCATGTCGTTTTCGAAGTCGCTGGCGTGGTCCTGGGCGTAGTAGCCCAGCTCCGCGGCGTCGGTCCACTTGATGCTGCCGGCATCCGGGGTCAGTTCGTTGACCAGGGTGCGCAGCAGGGTGGTCTTGCCGATACCGTTCGGGCCGATGATCGCCACGCGCTCGCCGGCTTCAACCTGGAAGCTGAAGTCCTTGAACAGCGGCTTGCCGTCGAAACCTTTGGCCATGCGCTCGACGATGACCGCCTGGCGGTGCAGCTTTTTGGTTTGTTCGAAACGGATGAACGGGCTCACGCGGCTCGAAGGCTTGACCTCGGCCAGCTGGATCTTGTCGATCGCCTTGGCACGGGAGGTCGCCTGCTTGGCTTTCGAGGCGTTGGCCGAGAAGCGGCTGACGAAGGACTGCAGCTCGGAGATCTGCGCTTTCTTCTTGGCGTTGTCCGACAGCAGTTGCTCGCGGGACTGGGTCGCCACGGTCATGTACTCGTCGTAGTTGCCCGGGAACAGGCGCAGCTCGCCGTAGTCCAGGTCAGCCATGTGGGTGCACACGCTGTTCAGGAAGTGACGGTCGTGAGAGATGATGATCATCAGGCTGGAGCGCTGGGTCAGGATGTTTTCCAGCCAGCGGATGGTGTTGATGTCCAAGTGGTTGGTCGGTTCGTCGAGCAACAGCACTTCCGGGTCCGAGAACAGCGCCTGGGCCAGCAACACACGCAGTTTCCAGCCGGGGGACACTTCGCTCATCGGGCCGAAATGCTGTTCCAGGGGAATACCCAGGCCCAGCAGCAGTTCACCGGCACGGGATTCGGCGGTGTAGCCGTCCATCTCGGCGAATTCGGTTTCCAGCTCGGCCACGGCCATGCCGTCGTCTTCGCTCATTTCCGGCAGCGAGTAGATACGGTCGCGCTCGGCCTTGACCTTCCACAGCTCCTCGTGCCCCATGATCACGGTGTCGAGCACGGTGAATTCTTCGTAGGCGAACTGGTCCTGGCGCAGCTTGCCCAGGCGCACATTCGGCTCCAGCATGACCTGTCCGCCGGACGGATCGAGGTCGCCGCCGAGGATTTTCATGAAGGTCGACTTGCCGCAACCGTTGGCACCGATCAGACCATACCGGTTGCCGGCGCCGAACTTGACCGAGACGTTCTCAAAGAGCGGCTTGGCGCCGAACTGCATGGTGATGTTAGCTGTGGAGATCAATTACTTTACCTATCAATGGGTTGCGAGCGTGGCGGCAGGAGCCTTCAGGCATGCATCAACAGCGACATCAAGGCGCGAAACCCGGTCGCTGAGCAAAAAATGGGGGATGTGTGTTGGAATTTGGCGCGCATTGTCGCATATGTCAGGCGACAGTTGTATGGCGGCCGACGACGGATGTTCAGCGCTTTGAATGTGGCAAGCCATTCTCGACGAAGCCGCGCTCAGTAAGTTGTTGCGATTGCCTGCGCGAGCTGCATGTCGGTCATGGGGCGCGTGTGAGGGGCCGAGCGGTAGTGTAGAGATGCCTGCTCAAACTGAGCGCCGCGAATTTCGCCCTCGGAGCCAATGAATACAAGGGCATCATCCTTCGCTTTTTTCATTATTGAGGGCGAGTAGACCGTAAATGCCGTGGTCCCTCCGAGGACAATGGTCGGGAACAGGGTGGTGGCGCTCAGCGCTCTCTCGACCGGGTTCTCCACATACCATGCCATAGCGTTGGTGCTGATCGATGCCATGAGGGCGATTGCCAGCGTCTTCCAGGAATTCATTCTTCGATGCTTCCATTGCGGTCGAAGGACGCACGATAACAGAGTCGGCTGAGCGCCAGAAACCCGGCCCGTCAGCAATTAAACACAGGCGCATAACGCTCTTCGCGTTTCTTGAAGTGAATCGGGGCCATAGGGACTTTTTCACCGTTGACGAATATGTCCGGGAAGGTAAGCGTGAAATCATCCATGTCGCCTTGGCCCAACGCTGTCCCTTTGAACCCGCTGTGGAATGTTTTCCTGGGGTCGAAACCGGTTTTGAGTTGTTCAATGGTGACAGGATAGCTTTGCCCATTCGCCAGGGTGACCGTGACAACGGGCGACGCTGCACTGACCCAAAGCGTCGGGTCGGCCTGTTTGACGGCTGCTGTGTTATTGGATGGGTAGAGCCGTCCGAACAGGCGCAGTTCAGCAGCGGTTGAGCGCTGGTTACCCGGCCAGCTGGATGTGCCGGGTGGCGCAACATAGACCAGCACATGAACCCAGTTGAGTTCTTCTGCCAGTGGGGCATAGCTCATCGCCGCTTTCGGGCCGGGGCAGGTGCGCGAAAGCAGGGCGTTGCTGCCCACCGTCGACTCCGGATGCAGATAGGGCCCCGTGCTGCATCCTGCGAGCAGAAGCAGTAGCGGATACAGGAAGTATTTCTTCATAGGGGCAACTCCATTTGCTGTTTGGGTTCGGCGCACAGTGTCGCTTATATCAGGCCGCAGATGCGTGAGGCGCGAAGAAGGGTTTGGCCAGCGTCTCCGGCATCGCCAGCCATAACAGCGCCAACGCGACGCCCGCCACCCCGGCCAGGGTGAGGAAGGCCGCATTGTAGCCGGCCTGCTGCACCACAAAACCGGCCAGGCTGCTGCTCAAGGCCGCGCCCAGCCCAAATACGGTGGACAGCGCCCCCAGGCTGACGTTGAAACGCCCGGTGCCCTGGGTCAGGTCCTTGACGATCACCGGGAACAGCGCACCGAAGATCCCCGCGCCGATACCGTCGAGCATCTGCACGGCCACCAGCCAGTAGGGATCGCTGGACAGGGTATAGAGCACGCCACGCAGCGGCAGGATCATGAAGCCGAACAGCAACAGCGGCTTGCGCCCCCACACGTCGGCCTTGCTGCCCACCAGCCAGGCCATCGGCACCATCACCAATTGTGCGGCGACAATACAGGCCGAGGTCAGCGGCGTGGCCATCTGCAGGTTGATCTGCGAGAGCTTCTGGCTGACCAGTGGCAGCATCGCCGCATTGGCCAGGTGGAAGAGGGCGCAGCAGACGGCAAACAGCAATAACGGCCGGTTGGCCAGCAAGACCGCAATGCCGGACGGCTGCTCATGGTCGCTGTGGTGGGCAGGGTCGAAGCCCCGGGCCACCTCATGGTCGATCGCCTTGGCGGAGACGCAACTGACCGCGACGACGCTGGCCACTGCCATAAAGGCCATCAGGTAGAACACCACCACGGGTCCGAACAGGTACGCCAGGCCACCGGCCAACAGCGCCGCCACAGCGTTGCCGGCATGGTTGAAGGTTTCGTTGCGCCCGGTGCGCCGGGTGAACGCACGTGGCCCGGTAATGCCCAGGGAAATCGCGGAGATCGCCGGGGCGAACACCGAGGCGGCGATGGCACTGGCCGCCTGGGTCAAGGCAACCAGGCTGAATGAACTGACGAAGGGCAGCAGCAGGCAACTGCCGGTCACCAGCAGGGCGGCAACGGCAATCACAGCGCGTTTGCTGCGTGTGCGGTCGATCAGGGCACCCGCCGGGCCCTGGGTGATCAGCGCCGCGATACCTGCCAGGGTCATGACTACGCCGATACTGGCCGGATCCCACTTGTGCACCGCCAGCAAGTAGATGGCCAGGTACGGGCCGAGGCCGTCGCGCACATCCGCCAGGAAAAAATTCAGGCTGTCCAGGGACAGGGTATTACGCAGGTCGGCGTGTTTGGCCACGATCAGGACTTCGCAGGGGGCGTTCAAAGGCTGAACACTCATTGCGCTAGTGACCTGCGCGCAGTTCATTTAGTTTCGCCTGCTGCTGGGGTTTTAATCTGCGGGCTTGTGGCTTATTTTCTTTGCCTCGCCGTATGACTTATCTGGAGACGCAATGGACATGCCCTCAGCTCAACAGGCGATTGCCTGCAACAAGGACGCCTGGGATCAATCCGCCGACCTGCATAAAACCACCGAGACCTGGAGCGCCCTGCTTAACGGGGTCCGCGACCCTGGGTTTTCGTGCCTCGACCCCACCCTTACCGGGCTGTTGCAAGACATCGGCGTTGCCGGCAAAGAGGTAGTGCAGGTGTGCTGCAATAACGGTCGCGAAAGCCTGTCGCTGTTTGGCCTGGGCGCGTGCTCGGTGGTCGGTGTGGATCAATCCCGGGCGTTCCTGCAGCAGGCCCGTGAGCTTGCCGACGTTTCGCCCCACAACCCGGAATTCATCGAAAGCGATATCCACCAGTTGCCATCCCGCTTGCACGAGCGCTTCGACATTGCCTTGGTGACCATCGGCGTGCTGGGCTGGATGCCGGATGTGGCGCTGTTCATGCGCCATGTTGCGAGGACCTTGAAACCCGGTGGCACGCTGGTGATGTATGAAACCCACCCGTTTCTGGAAATGTTCGACCCGCGCGCGCCAGACCCACTGTTGCCGGCCAGTTCGTACTTCCAGCGTGAGCCTTTTGTGCTGCAGGAGTCGATTGTCTATGAGGGGCAGGGCGAAGTGGCGGGGCCGACCTCCTATTGGTATGTGCACACCCTGGGGGATGTGGTGAGCGCGGCGATTGCTGCGCAATTGCAGATCGACCATCTGCAGGAATATGCCCACTCCAATCGCGAAGAACTTTACGACCAGTACGAGCACCAGCCTGCCCAGTTGCCCCTGTGCTTCACGCTGGCCGCCACCAGGCGTCCCGCCTGAGCCGATTCGCACCAGGCAAAAAAAAACCGCGCACTGGCGGGCCAAGGGATTTACTGGAGTAGGTAGGCTTCACCTATAGGCATAGGTATCTACACAACTCTTAAAGGCTGACACATAACTCTGTGGTGAGCGGGCTTGCCCCGCGCTGGGTTGCGAAGCGGCCCCAATAAGGTCACCGAAGAGTGCCAGAATCAATCGAGGTGAAGGTTTTGGGGCTGCTTCGCAACCCAGCGCGGGGCAAGCCCGCTCACCACAGAAGCCTAATTGCCATAGATTCCGTATTCACTGGAAGTTGTGTAGATACCCATGCCTATAGGGCTGAAAGTGAAGGCTTTGTGAAAATGCTGTCGCGCGTTCGGATGGCGCACAGCATCAAGCGCGGCGCACGAAAGTGCGCATGGTTTGGCCTGGGCCGGTACTGAACACGATGGGCCTGGGCATACCTTCATCCGCAGCAATGAACACAAATGAATCCCCCTCAAGGCGATAACTGGCGGGCAGGTGCTTACCGGCGTCATCGCCCAGGGCGTCCACCCAGGTAATGCTTTTGGGAACCGTGCTGCTGTCGAGGAAAAACCGGCCCGCCAACAACACCTCGCCACTGACGGTCTTCACTTCGAAACGGTCGCCGCTGATGGTGGTTAAAGCACCCGGAGCGCTGTGGGCATCGATGGGATTGAGTACGCCACTGTCTTCGAGTGAGGTTTGCTCCCAGGCGCCTTGAAGGGCTTGACTATCCGGATCTGAAAGGGCTGACATACAAATTCCTTTTTGCTGAGGGGGTAATTGCCGGACGTTGCCGGCGGTGCAGCCTTTTACCATCTTTCGCCGTTCGATGATCGGTGGTTGCCGTGCCCCAAGGCCTGCCCGTCAAGGCGTCTGCCTGGCACATTCACTAGACAGGTTTTCACAATTCTTGATTAACTTTTGGTTACAAACTGTGGCTAAATAACTGCCACGGACCACGTATCGGGACATTACTCAGCCGGTCGTGCCAATTGTGTGAATTGTGATTTCAGACGCTGCTATCCATCCTCAGCCGTTGTGGGCGCGCAGGAGCAGCCTGTTTTCTTCTGACATGTGAACGAAATTCCTTGAAACTCATCATTGTTGTTCTCTACGTTGCCTCCATTGCGTATGTACACCTGCGTGGTCGGGTGCGGCATAAGCTGGGCCGCCAACTCAGTGATCATTCGACCTTCCTGGCCCCGATCAACTGCTTGCTGTACCTGTGCTCCAGGCTACCCGGCCGCCCCTACCTGTCACCCAGTGACTTTCCTGACTTGAGCCCCCTTGAGGCGCATTGGAAGGAGATTCGCGAGGAGGGCCTGAACCTCATGCACATGGGTGAAATCAAGCGCTCGGACCAGTACAACGATGTAGGTTTCAACTCGTTCTTCAAGTCTGGCTGGAAGCGCTTTTACCTGAAATGGTACGGCGAAAGCCATCCTTCGGCGGTGAAACTATGCCCGCGTACCACCGAGCTGTTACAGGGCATCGGCTCGATCAAGGCGGCAATGTTCGCCGAGTTGCCACCGGGTTCCAAGCTGGTGCGCCACCGTGACCCCTACGCCGGTTCGTACCGTTATCACTTGGGCTTGGTGACCCCGAATGATCCGGGCTGCTATATCAATGTGGACGGCGAGAACTATTACTGGCGTGACGGTGAGGCAGTGATGTTTGACGAGACTTACATCCACTACGCCGAAAACACCACGCAGCAGAACCGCATCATCCTGTTTTGCGATATCGAGCGGCCGATGAAATATCGCTGGGCTGCCACGTTCAACCGTTGGTTCAGTCGTAACGTCATGGCCGCTGCAGGCTCGCCCAACGATGCAGGCGACAAGACCGGCGGGCTCAATCGCGCGTTTAACCGGCTGTACAAGATTCGCTTGCGTGGTAAAGAGCTGAAAAAACGCAACCGCACACGTTACTACCTGGAAAAATGGGCGATCTTCGCGGCACTGGCACTCATCTTCATACTGATTTGAAGTCGACCCGGGCGTTAGTCACTCCGGTGGCTTTGCGCCCAACTTTTCCCACATTTTTTTATTGATCTTCTGCCGATTGGCGTAGCCGGCCCAAGGATCAACCTTCAGCCCGTGCAAGCGTTGGTGCAGGTTGGCCACCGTCCATTGCTGAGCGCCGCGCAAGCCCTTCAATTCCTCGCGACTGACCGGCACCGACACCGGCAGCCCAGGGCGTGCGCGCACCGAATAAGCCGCCACGGTGCTCGCGCCTCGTGCATTGCGCAGGTAATCGATAAAGATCTTGCCTACACGGTTTTTCGGCCCGGAGGTGGCGGTGAAGCGCTCGGGCAGTTGCTCGGTCATGAAATGGGCAATGGCCTTGGCAAAGGCCTTTACGCTGTCCCAGCCATCCCGCCGCGCCAACGGTATGACCAGGTGCAAGCCTTTGCCGCCGCTGGTCTTGACGAAGGCTTCCAACCCCAGCTCGTCGAGTACCGACAAGGTGAGCTGAGCGGCTTCCAGCATGGTTTTCCAGGGCAGCGCCGGGTCCGGGTCAAGGTCCAGCACAAACAGGTCCGGGGTTTCGATCTTGTCCGAGGTGGCGCCCCAGGTATGCAGTTCGAGGGTGCCCATTTGCACGGCCCCAATCAGCGCTTTCGTCGTGTCGATCTCCATCAGGCGCGCATGGCCTGGATCCAGTGCCGGGTCCAGTTGCTTGATGTTCGGAATCGCCAGGCGCTCCGCGTGCTTCTGGAAGAACTGCTCGCCCTCGATGCCTTCCGGAGCCCTGAGCAGGGACACGGGGCGATGGCGCAGGAAGGGCAGGATCCATTCGCTGATGCCTTCGTAGAACTGCGCCAATTGCTGTTTTTGTGTGCCGCTTTGCGGGTCGATGACGCGCTCGGGGTGAGTGATGTTCACGCCGCTGCTGGGCTTCTGGCTTTTCAGCGCTTTGAGGGATTTTGCCGTGCGCGGCTGTTCATGGATGATCTGCCCTGCGGGCTTGTCGGTGCGCAACCCCACGAAGACCGCCTGGCGCACCACGCCTTCGCGGGTCCACTCGGCAAATTGCACTTCGCCGACCAGGCGCGGTTCCACCCAGTGCACACCCCGTGCCTGGGCGGCGGTGAGGGGTTTTTCCAGAGGCGATGCCTTGCGCTCCAGAGGGGTGAGTTGGGCGTAGATGTTTTTCAATGAGGCCTGGTCGAACCCGGTGCCCACCCGCCCGGCGTAGACCAGCCCGCCATCGTCATTGACTGCCAGCAGCAGCGCGCCGAAACCACTGCGCGAACCCTGGGGGCGGGTGTAGCCGACAATCACGAACTCCTGGCGCAGGCGGCATTTGAGCTTGATCCAATCGGTATTTCGAGTGGAGACGTAGGGGCTGCCCTTGCGCTTGCCGATCACGCCTTCCAAGGCCAGGTCGCAGGCGCTTTCGAAAATATCCTGCTGGTTGGCGGCAAACGCTTCGGAGAAGCGCAGCAGTTTGCTGCGGCTGCCGGACAAGGCGTCTTTGAGCGCGGCGCGACGCTCCTCCAGCGGCGCCTGGCGCTGATCGCTGCCGTTTAAAAACGGCGCGTCGAACAGGTAGTAGACAATGTCCAGGCTGCGGCCGATATCAAAGGCATTTTGCAGCGCCTGAAAGTCCGGCAGGCCATCACCATTGAGGCTGACCACCTCGCCATCGAGCCAGCTGTCCTTGAGCTTGAGGGCGTGCAAGGCCTTGGCCTGGCGTGGCAGGCGTTCGGTCCAGTCGTGGCCGTTACGCGTGAACAGGCGAACCTCGCCGTCGCGTATGCGGGCGAGCATGCGGTAACCGTCGAACTTGATTTCGTAGTGCCAATCGCCCTCGGGCGCGCGGTCAACCAGGGTTGCCAATTGCGGCGCGAATTGATCGGGTAAGGCGGCTGTGGCTTTCTGTGTTTTTGCGCGTGGTTTGGGCTTGGTTTTGCCCACGGATGCGCCGCTGAGCACGCTTTTGGGTTGGGCCTGGACAATGTCGTAGTCGGCGGCGGGGCGTGCCTGTTGGTCTTTTTCCTTGATCAGCAGCCACTGCTCCTTGTCGCCGCTGCCCTTGAGGCGCGTACGCACCAGCGCCCAGTCACCCGAGAGCTTCTCACCGACCAGGGTGAATTTGAGTTTGCCGGCGGCATAGGCCTTGTGCGGGTCGTCGTGGGGCTTCCACACACCGCGGTCCCACACGATCACGTCGCCGGCGCCGTATTGGCCGGCCGGGATACTGCCCTCGAATCCGCCATAGCTGATGGGATGATCTTCAACATGGACAGCCAAGCGTTTCTGGCTCGGGTCCAGACTCGGGCCTTTGGGCACCGCCCAACTAAGCAGCACGCCGTCCAGTTCCAGGCGGAAGTCATAATGCAGGTTGCGCGCATCGTGCTTCTGGATCACGAAGCTCAGTGCCGATGCCTTGCGTTTACGGCCCGGTGAGCTGCCTGATGGCTCGGCGGTGACCTCGAAATCGCGTTTACGGTTGTATTCGCTCAGGGGCTTTGCCATGGGGTTCTCCTGTAGATGGCAGGCTCAAGAGGCCTTTTTGCCGGCTTTTTTTGCCGCCGGTTTTTTCGTCGTCGGTTTGCCGGCCAGGCTGCGCTTGAGCAGCTCGGTCAAATCGATCACATCGGCGGACTTGCGCTCGTCGCTGCCTTCCTGGGATTCGACGTCTTCGATCTTGCCGGCCTTGGCCTTCTTCGCCACCAGCGCCATGATTTTTTCCTGAAAACTGTCGCGATAGTCCTCGGGCTGCCATTCTGCACTCATGTCTTGCACCAGACGCTTGGCCATGTCCAGCTCGCCCTTGGCCAGGCTCGGTTTGGTCACGTCGTTGGGGAGTTCCAGTTCATCCAGGCCGCGCACCTCGGCGGGCCAGCGCAGCATCACCAGCACCAGCGCCGACTCCAGGGGCATCACTGCCGCCAGGTGCTGCTTGGTATGCAGCACCACGTTGGCCAGGGCGACCTTGCGGGTTTTGTTCAGGGTTTCGCGCAGCAGCGCGTAGACCTTGCCACCGCGTTTGTCCGGGGCCAGGAAGTAGGGGGTGTCGATGTTCGGCAGCGGGATCTGGTCACTGTCGACGAAGGCGATGATCTCGATGGTCTGGGTCGATTTAGGGTGGGCCGAGCGAATTTCCTCTTCACTGAGCACCACATAGCGACCCTTCTCAAACGCCACGCCCTTGACGATATTCTCCTTGGAGACCTCCTTGCCCGTGGCCTTGTTGATGCGTTTGTAGCCCACCGGGTCCATGCTGCGCTTGTCCAGCCAGTCGAAATCCACGCCCTGGGCGGACGTGGCCGAGACCAGCGATACCGGAATATGAACCAGGCCGAAACTGATGGCGCCTTTCCAGATTGCCCGTGGCATACGTGCGATTCCTTAACAAGAAGCTGTGTTCTGGTGACTCGAAGGCTGCGTGAAAAGTTTCGCCGGGCAGATGCGCGGACAGATCTCGTTACACCTGATCAGAAACTATTTAGTTACGAAAGCCGAACCCAGGGCGTAGCGTGGTATCGAAAGCACGTACTCCTCGCCCCAGAGAGGCTTTGTCATGAACAGCTGTGTGCGTCATCTCGCGGTGCTGGTGTTGGGCCTGGCACTTGGGCCAGTTGCCCTCGCGCAAAACCTGCCCGGCAGAAGCGATTCCAATACCGGCCCGATCCACCGGGCCAATCCCAACAGCATGCAGGGCACCCAGCCCAATACGCCGGCGGTGCGTGGTATTCAGACCGTGCCGACGCCGCGCGCACCGACCCTGGAAAACGGTGGTATCGGCAATCGCTACCCGCAACGCGATGCGGCCCCCAGCCGCCCAGCCACCGACTCCAAAGCCCCCACCTATGATGCCAACGGCAATCGCCGGTAAGGACGCTGTCTTATGTTTATACGCAAAACCCTGCTCGCCACCCTGTTCGCCACCACCCTGCTTGCGCAGACGGCCGTTTATGCCGCCGATGGGCAGCAGTTCCCCAGTGAACAAGGCAGCATCACCGCGACCCCGATCGCCAAAGGCCTCGATCACCCGTGGGCCGTGGCGTTTCTACCCGACCAGCAAGGGTTCCTGGTGACCGAGCGTCCGGGGCGCCTGCGCCTTGTCAGTCCGGACGGCAAGCTGTCTGCGCCGTTGACCGGCGTGCCTGAGGTGTGGGCCAAGGGGCAGGGCGGTTTGCTCGATGTGGTGCTGTCGCCGGACTTCAAGCAGGATCGCATGGTCTACCTGACGTACGCCGAAGGCGGTGGCAAGGGTGGTACGGCCGGCACAGCAGTGGGGCGCGGGCGCCTGGCAAAGGACATGAGTGGCTTGACCGATTTCAACGTGATCCTGCGCCAAGAGCCGAAACTCTCCACCGGCAACCACTTCGGCTCGCGCCTGGCCTTCGACCGCGATGGCTACCTGTTCGTGACCCTGGGGGAAAACAACGACCGCCCGACCGCCCAGGACCTGGACAAGCTGCAGGGCAAAGTCGTACGGATCTACCCGGATGGCCGCGTGCCCGATGACAACCCGTTTGTCGGTCAAGCCGGGGTACGTTCCGAGATCTGGTCCTACGGCCAGCGCAATCCGCAAGGGCTGGCGCTGAACCCATGGAGTGGCACGCTCTGGGAAAACGAACACGGGCCGCGCGGCGGTGATGAAATCAACATTATCGAGCGCGGCAAGAACTACGGCTGGCCGCTGGCGACTCACGGCATCAACTATTCGCTGACACCGATTCCCGAGGCCAAGGGCAAGACCGCAGAAGGCACCGTAGCGCCCCACCATGTGTGGGAGAAATCACCGGCCATCAGTGGCATGGCCTTCTACGACGCCGACCGGTTCAAGGCGTGGCAGCACAACGTGTTCATCGGTGCGCTGGCCAGCCAGGAACTGATTCGTCTGCAGTTCGATGGCGACAAGGTTATCCATGAGGAGCGCTTGCTGGGCGGCTTGAAGGCACGCATTCGCGATGTGCGGCAGGGGCCGGATGGCTTTCTGTATGTGCTGACGGATGAGGACGATGGCGTGCTGTATCGGGTGGGCCTCAATCAGGATTGAGCAATGAGCCGCAAGCTTGAAGTTTCAAGCTTGCGGCTTCAGTCAAAGCCCGAGTTCGGACAACCCCGGATGATCATCCGGGCGCCGTCCCAGCGGCCAGTGGAACTTGCGTTCGCTCTCCTTGATCGGCAGGTCGTTGATGCACGCGAAACGATTGGCCATCAGGCCGTTCTCGTCGAATTCCCAGTTCTCATTGCCATAGGAGCGGAACCAGTTACCCGAGTCGTCGTGCCATTCGTAGGCATAGCGCACGGCGATGCGGTTGTCGGTAAAGGCCCATAGCTCCTTGATCAGCCGATAATCCAGCTCCCTGGCCCATTTGCGCGTGAGAAAACCCTTGGCCTCTTCGCGGTCATGGGCGAATTCGGCACGGTTACGCCATTGCGTGTCCAGGGTGTAAGCCAGCGACACCCGGTGCGGGTCGCGGGAATTCCAACCGTCTTCGGCCAGGCGCACTTTTTCAATCGCCGATTCACGGGTAAACGGCGGCAAGGGCGGACGTGTTTCTGCGGTAGATGACATCAGGCGGCTCCTTAAAACCATACAGCGTTATCGAAAGTTGCCAGGCGGGTGCGTTCACAGTCCCAATAACGTTCGCGCCATGCATTGCGCATTATCGGCAGCTGTTGAATCACCCATGACCAGGGCAACGGTAATGGCGCCATCGATCAGGATCAGCAGTTGCGCGGCCTGCCGTTCGGGGTCGGGGGTACCATGTGCTTGGCACAGTTCGAATGCGTACTCGAACAGTTTCTGTTTATGGGCCTTGGCCAGCAGGCGGACCGGGTCGTGCGGGTCGCCGGTTTCGCCACTGGTGTTGATAAAGGCGCAACCGCGAAAATCCGCCGAGCCGAACCAGGCCTTGAGCGCGTCGAACAGCGCCAGCAAGCGTGCGCCGCTGCCATCGACGCGCTCCACTTCGCCGCGCAGCCAGTGCATCCAGCGCTCGTCACGGCGCTGCAGGGCCGCGATCACCAGCTCATCTTTATTGGCGAAGTAACGGTAAATGCTTTTTCTCGAGACGCCGGCGGTTTTCACCAGGAAGTCCATGCCGGTGGCGGCGATGCCGTGGCGATAGATCAACTTCTCGGTGACGTCGAGGATAATGTCGCGTGTTTCGTTATGAGTCATATCGTTCATGGCTTGAAAAGTAGAACGATCGTTCTTCTTGGTCAACAAGAATTTTACTCTCTGCCACTGCGAGACCTGAGCACCCCCATGGTGTAAGCTCGGGGCCTCTTCGGATTCGACCCATTGCGAGCCTTATGCCGTCGTTCTTCAAACGCTCCCTGTTGCCCAAACTGCGCGGTTTTCCCCTGACTCCCGACGCCATTGACGTGCTGTCCGGCGCTGACGCTTTCCGTCGCTGCCTGCTGGAGAACATCGCCACGGCCACCCGCCGCATCTACATCGTCGCGTTGTACCTGCAGCAGGACGAGGCAGGGCAGGAGATCTACGACGCCCTGCACGCCGCCAAGGCCGCACGGCCGGAACTGGACATCGTGGTGGTAGTCGACTGGCTGCGCGCCCAGCGCGGGCTGATCGGCGCCGGCAAGCAACCGGGCAACAGCGCCTGGTACCAGGCCATGACGCAGCGCCATGCCAGTGAAGTGCCGGTGTACGGCGTACCGGTGCAAACCCGCGAGCTGTTCGGTGTGCTGCACCTCAAGGGCTTTGTGATCGATGACAGCGTGTTGTACAGCGGTGCCAGCCTGAACAACGTGTACCTGCACAAGTTCGATAAATACCGCTTCGACCGTTACCACCTGATCCACAGCCAGCCCCTGGCGGATTCCATGCAGCACTTGGTGGAACACGGCCTGGTGACCTCCAAGGCCGTGCACCGCCTCGACCTGCCCAACCCGCCGACCACCCGCAGCCTGCGCAACGACATCGGCGACCTGCGCAGCCGTCTCAAGCACGCGGCCTACGACACCACGGCAGGGCAGTTGCCCAACGGCCACCTGTCTGTCAGCCCGTTGCTCGGCGTGGGCAAGAACAACCCGTTGAACCGCGTGATCCTCGAGCTGATCGCCAGCGCCCAGCACCAACTGACCATCTGTACGCCGTACTTCAACCTGCCGCTGCCGGTGACCCGGGAGATCAACCGCGCCCTGGCGCGTGGGGTGAAGGTCGACATCATCGTCGGCGACAAGACCGCCAACGATTTCTACATCCCGCCCAGCGAACCCTTCAAGGTGATCTCGGCACTGCCGTACCTGTATGAAATCAGCCTGCGCCGCTTTGCCAAGCGTCATCAACCGGTGATCGACAGCGGCCAGTTGAACCTGCACCTGTGGCGCGACGGCGACAACACCTACCACCTCAAGGGCATGTGGGTCGATCAGCGCTACACCTTGCTCACCGGCAACAACCTCAACCCACGGGCGTTTCGTCTCGACCTGGAAAACGCCTTGCTCGTCGATGACCCCCAAGGCCAGTGGCTGGAGCCGCGACGCACGGAACTGGCGCAGATCTTCCAGCACACCACGCGGATCGAGCGTTACCAGGACTTGCAAACCCTGGTGGATTATCCGCAGGCGGTGGGCAAGTTCCTGCGTCGCGTCAGCCGGGTGAGGATTGAGCGATTGCTGTACCGAATCCTTTAAGCCGCCTTGTGAAATCATCAGCAATGCAATCGTAGAGGGTATCGGACAGTTCCTATATCCAGCCTGGGATAAGCGTCTTTACAGTGCCTCTCACCGTTCACGGATGGACGGATCCATTCTTAATGGACTCATCCGAGAGAGCGATGACTATGTTGATGCTACTGCCTCACAGCCGCCCATCCGTTCCGGAGTTTCCCACCCCACCCAGCGCAGTGCCTGCTGCGCCTGATCCCATACCGACTCAACCACCCGCCCTGCGCAGGCGGCGATCCACTGCCGATGCAACGCCGGCCGCGGCTGGCCCGTGGACGCGACTGCCTCCCCGGGATCAGGCCCGCACTGCCGCCGCCGACACTCAGTTGGCTGAGCGCGTTGCCGCCGCTGAAAGCAGCGGCTACACGATGGTCGAGGTGCCGCCGGACAGCAGTCCGGGCATGGCAACGCGCTTGTACCAACACCTGCTGAACCGACCAGCGTTGCAACAGTGGATTGCCGAGCAGCGCCTTGAACCTGCGACCCTGACCTTTCACCGCGATCATATCGAGGGTTATGCCAACCATAATGGTGTACGCAGCACCGTCAGATTCAGCCTGACCGATAACTCCGGCTGGAACGAAGTTTCCCGCACCCTGAGGCCGATTCGAGAACTGCTGGACCCCTCGGACCAGGGGCTGCCTTTTATCGGGTCAGACGACGCATTGTGGCTGCCGCGCCAAGGGCTCGGCCAGATCACTGCCGGCAACCTTGAGCAGACCTGGCAAGTGATCAGCGAACTGGAGGAGCGCCTTGCCCTGGCCGATCGCCTTGAAGCAGAACTTGAAGAACTGCCGGACACTGCGCGTACGGACTGGTCGGATCATGAGACCGAGCTTTCACCGGCATCGTCATTGCCCCGGCATAGCCAGGCTGCGGTGGAGCGTTTGCAGCGGTTTGTCACGTGCCCGCAAATGGTTCGCCTGCTGGAGCAGGAGGGCTTTGCCTGGGCCGGTGCGCCATTCAGGGTGTCTGAAGGCAGGCTTGAGCGCCTGAGTCCGGTAGGCGGTTGGGTGAATCTGACCCGCTATGTGGAAGCCGTACCGGAACTGAACGATGAGCTCGAGGCACTGGCGGCGCTCAGCGTGCCCTTGGGCAACGCCCTGTACTCGACGCCACGCTACGACATGCGCCAGCTCCTGGATTTCAAGGGCTTGGGCTCGGCGCGTACCGTGAGTGAAACGCGCAACCTGGTTGCCTGGTTGCGCACTGCCTTGCCAACGCCGCCGCCATTGGGGGACTACGGCGCGTTGTTGCCCCGGGACTGGAAGCCGGGCACCTTGACCGCAGACGATCAAAAGCACATGGGCACCATGGCCGACATCCGCCTGCGCGGTCCCCTGGCTCGTGGGTTCAGCGCATTGTCCGGGGTCACATTGCAGGCGTTGCAGGCCGACCCGCAGGCTCACCTGGACAGGCTGCTGGACAGCCCGGATGCCTTGGCGTTCGGCGAGCAAATGGCTGGCGCGCTGCGCTGGCAGGTGGGCCAGGGCGCTAACTCGACGCTGCCCAGGACGCTGCTCCAGCAACTGGTAACCGCCGCGATCAAGCTGCACGTCGATCCCTCGATGTCCGACAAGCCCGGGGAAGTGGCTGGCTATTCGATCTACCAGCCAACGAACATGGGGCGCTCGTTCAGTCAGGTACGCCGTGATATCGAGCGCCACCTTCAGCACAACAAAGGCCTGGAACCCAAGCTGGCGGTGTTGGCTGCCCAGGTGTGCCTGGCGCAGGCGGCGCCGGAAATGCTCGTGCGCGACGTGCCCGAGTCCGTGAGTATCGGCACGCCGGCCTGGATGGAGCTGCGCCTGGGCTGCGCATTGGCCGATCACAATGCGCCAGGGACGTCGAGGATGATGAATGAACAGCAGGTCACCGACTTGACCACCCTGGAACCCGTCAGTGACGCGCAGGCGACGCTGATGCAACTCAATGCCTTGAAAGTCATCGCTGATTGGGGGGTGTTGAACGGCTGTATCAGGCAGCGCAGTGACGGTGAATACTCGTCGGGGGATATCCAGGAGGCTGCGCGGGTATTTTTCCGCCAGCGCGAAGACGTCGCCACCGCCTTCACGGCTGCGAGCAGTGAACTGCCGACGCGCAAGGCGCTGGCGATCAAGGAATTGCTGCGCGTGCTTCCTGGTATCACCCAGGCCGAACTGGAAGGCATGACCGTGCATGTGGCCAGTGCAGAGGATCGTCGCAACCTGCCGATCTCGGAACCGCGCACCCGCTCGTTGGTGGAGACCTATATGACCGGCGACCTGGCACCGGGCAAATGGGTGCTCAGTGACGACATGCCTGCTTTCCCGGCGGCGGCGAAAACGCCTTACCAGCACGCGCGCCCCCCCCAGGTAACCGAGGCGGCGCGGGCCAGGCTCGATACACGTATTCGCCGTCTGCCCGAGATGGATAAGTTGCTGGAAAACTCGGTGCTCCAGCACCGGAAAAAGCTCCAGGACGCGTACGCCACCAAGCTTAAGCTGATGTTTGCCGAGTTGCCTCTGGAGGATCGCAAGTTGCTTGAACTGGGCAAGGTCGAACTTTTCACCTTGCGCCGGGAAACCGGGGAGATCCAGGCCAAGGAGACCGACGCACTCAAAGACGCCAGCAGGGCGCGCCACGGCACCCTGATGCGCGTTGAGCATGGACCCACGGTCGTGCATTTCGAGGTGTTCGCCAACGGCAAGATCATCAAGCGTACGGATCTAACCGACGCGATGGAGCTCGACGGCGTCATTCACCACGAGGGTTTTCCATCACCCCACGGCCTGGTGTATTTACCGGTGGTGCGCGGCGCGCAGATGAACCTTGATTTGGACGCCTATGCCAACGGCTCCCATCCTGATCCCAACCCAGCGTTCCAGGCGGTGATCGTGTCGGCGTTGGGCGGCGCATTTGCTGCGCGAGAATTACCTCTCAGCCATACGCCGGAATCGTTCGTCCCGGACACCTACAGTTCGCGAAAAACAGCGAGCATCGTCAACAGGATCGCCCAGGACAACTTTTACGAGCCCACCGAAAGCATGTTGCAACGCGCAAGCGAGTCACTGCCGCTGGAGAAGCATCGTGAGGCGCGGGCACGCGATCATGCCTTTCTATTGGGGTTCGTGCCGTTCGTGGGGGCGTATCAGGAGTTCAAACAAGGCAATATCAGCGCAGGTCTGACCAACCTGGCACTGGATGTAGTCGGCGTGGCCATTGGTGCGGGTAGCCAGGCCCGGGCGCTGATCCGCTCTGCCAGGGCCCTGGTGCCCAGCCGCCTGACCCAGCTTGTTACACGACTCAAGCCATCGGCGATTGCAGTGCCCCAGGTGAAAGCTGGAGCGAGTTTCAGCGATCGAGCATTTGACTTCATCAAGCAGTCCGGTTTGTTTACCAGTGCGGCGCTGAACCCGCTGGATGGTTACCCGCAGATGATCAATGCCGCGACCAAGGGACTGGTAAAACTGCCGGCGTTGCTGGCGGGTGGGGCAATGAAGTGGGGCAAGTCGGTCCCACACCTGGTGACCGCCGAGGAGAAATTGCGTGCGTATCTGCTGGTTGCAGCCGGGCAGGCGAGCGGCGCGGAGGCGCCCGTGGTGACACCGACAGCGGGCAAGGCGGGGCGTTATCGGGAGGTCGACATGCACGCCACGCCATACAACGGCCGCTGGTATGCGATTGACCCGCGCAGCGGCGCGCCTTTCGGCACGCCACTGAACGGCTTCCAGCCAACCCGTTGAGCCGACGACCTCCCGCGCCAGGCGCGGGAGGTCGTATCAGTTCAGGCCCAGCTTGCCGCGCAGGGTCGACAGGTCTTCGGCCAGGGTGTTGACCGGGCCCACCAGCGCCTTGCGGTCGTTTTCCTTGACCTTGTCATAGGTCTGGAAGCCGCCGTCCTTGGTCTTGTACTTGGCCAGGATCTTGTCCACGCTGGCGAAGTTCTTGTCGACCTTGGCCAGGAAAGCCTTGTCCTGTTTCTCGATCTGGCCACGGAACAGGTCGACGATTTTCTTCGCACCGTCGATGTTGCCCTGGAAGTCATACAGGTCGGTGTGGCTGTAGCGGTCTTCTTCACCGGAGATCTTGGTGGCGGCAACTTCTTCCAGCAACGCAGCGGCCCCGCCGACGACTTTCTCCGGCGGGAAGGTCAGGCCGTCGACACGGGTTTTCAGGTCGTTGACGTCAGTGTTGAGCTTGGCCGTCAGGGCTTCCAGGCCTTTGGTGGTGTTCTGGGAGAACAGCGCGTACTCGATGCGGTGGAAACCGGTGAAGTCTTCGGCGGTCACGCCTTTTTCGTGGTCATCGACCCGGGAGTCAATCGATGCATCCAGGTCGCTGAACAGCTCGGCGATCGGCTCGATGGACTCATAGTGCACACGGGTCGGCGCGTAGAGCTTCTTGGCGGTGGCCAGGTCGCCTTGGTTGATGGCGTCGGTGAACGCCTGGGTCTGGGTGACCAGTTCGCCGATTTCTTCGGTGACGTAGATCTTGTAGTCCGACACCGGGCCTACCAGGTCCAACGGCGCGGTAGCGGCAAACGCTGCCAGCGGCGAAAGGGTCATTAACAACGACAACGCGATAGTCGACTTCTTCATGGGACGTGTTCCGCTCTGGTTTGTTTTAGGTGTGGGCAGTGGTTTGAAAAGGCGTTGCAGCGAGCAGCGTGCGCCCGATGAAATCCTTGGGCCCCGTGACCCCCGGCAAGGTGAAGAAATACCCGCCGCCGACCGGCTTGAGGTATTCCTCCAAGGGTTCGCCGTTGAGCCGGGTTTGCACGCTGATAAAGCCTTTCTCCAGGTCAGCCTGGTAGCAGATGAACAACAGCCCCATGTCCAGCTGACCGTTTTTATTGACGCCGTTGGAGTAGTTGAACGGCCGACGCAGGATCAGGTTGGCCTGGGTCTGCGGGGTGCGCGGGTTGGCCAGGCGGATATGGGCATCGAGCTTGGTCAGCTTGCCTTCCGGGTCCTTGCTGTAGTCGGGCACCTGGGATTCTTTCTGGCCATCCATGGGCGCGCCGCTGGTCTTCACACGGCCGATGATGCTTTCCTGCTCTTGCAGCGGCGTGCGGTCCCAGCGTTCGACGAAGTTGCGGATGATGCGCACCGCCTGATAGCTGCCATGGGCCGCCCAGCTCGGTTCGTCGCTGCCGGGTTGGACCCACACAATTTGGTCCATGGCCTTGTTGTCGTTGGAGTTGGGGTTGGCCGAGCCGTCGCGGAAACCCAGGAAGTTGCGCGCGCTTTGTGCCGGTTCGCCGGGCTTGGCCGGTGCCTGGGGCGGCACGCTGCCTTCCTGCTTCCAGCGCACCAGCAGCAGGTCGGGCAGGTTTTTCACGATGTCGCGCAGGGCGTGGATATTGGTGTCCGGGGTGTTGGAGCTGAATTGCAGGCTCAGGTCGCCGTGGCACTGCGCCGGTTCCAGCGCATCGTTGGGGAAGCCCACCATGCGGATCAGGCGCTTGGGTTTGACGGCGGCCAGGCCGAAGCGCTCATCGAACAACGATGCGCCGACGGACACGGTGATGGTCAGGTTATCCGGCGTGACCACCGGGCCGAGGATGCCGGAATCGGTGGGCGGCAGCTTCGGGTCGACCTGGGGTACGGTGCCGCCGGTCATCAGGAAGCCGATGCGCTCGTTCAAGGTGCGGAACAGGCGCTCCAGGTCTTCGCGGTCGCTGGCCAGGACATCGAACGCCACGAGCATGCCGCAGGCCGGGCGTGGGGTGACGATGCCGCTCTGGTGCTGGCCGAAAAAATCGTGGTGGTCCTGGGTCTTGTCGCTGCGCGGTGCGGTGGTGACTTGCTCGGCGGCGGCCGCCATGGCCGGGCAGGTCAGGGTGCTGCCGGCGATGGCGGCACCGGTGGCGGCCATGCCCAGGAGGACACGGCGACGTTGTGCTGAAAACTGTTCTGAATCACTCATGTGTGCGGTCGTCTTCACTGCAGGCCGGAAAGGCCAAGGGCGGGGTCGATTCCATCGAGTGCGGCGGCCAGAGCCTTGGCCTTGTCGGCGATCTGCTTGCGCTGATCGGCGGTAACGCTGTCATACGTGGCGTAGCCTTTGTCGAGCTTGAAGCCCTGGAGCTCGGCATCGAAGGCGGCGAGGGCGCTGTCGACTGTCGGCAGCAGGTCGGCGGCGGACTTGGTCAGCAGCGGACGCATCAGTTCGACCACCTTGTGCGCGGCCTCCAGGTTGGCGGCGAAACCATTCAGGTCGACATGGCTGTAGCGCTCTTCTTCACCGCTGATGGCGCGTACATCCGCCAGGCTGTTGAGGTTGCGCACCACGATGCTCACCAGTTGTTCCGGCGGCAGCGACTGCGCCAGCAACTGCTGTTTGAGGCGGGTGACATCGGAGACCAGGCGCTGCGCAATCGGCCCCAGGCCATCAAGGCTGCGTTGCTGGAACAGGCTGTATTCGAGGCGATGGAAGCCGCTGAAGGCCGGGTCTTGCTCACGTTTTTCAAAGTAATCGGCCCGGGCGTTGATGGCGTTGTCCAGCTCGGCCAGGCGCTGCGAGGCCGGGGCCAGACGTTGGTAAGCCTCACGGGCCGGCACGTACAGCGCTTGCGCCTGGGCCAGGTCACCGGCGTCGATCGCCTGTTGCAGGGCGGTCACGGCCTTGACCAGGGCACTGCCCTGGCTGCTCAGGTACACGCGAAACTCCGACAGCGGGCCGATAAACGCCACCATCGACGGCTTGGCCTTGGCCTGGGCGTCGGATTCTGCGGTTGGCGTCACATGCAGGGTGCCGCGCGGGTTGCTCAGCAGGCCGCACGTGATCGCATAGTCGCCTGGCAGCAGGTTGGCGTTGATCACCTGGCTCAGGCCGGGGGCGATGTTTTCGCGCTCTTCGACCACCAGCACGCCGTCGAGGATTTCCCACTCCACCGCCCGGTCAGAGCGGTTGATGATGCGAAAGCTCGCACGGCCGGCCGGCACCGTCAGTGCATTGGGCTCGCAGGCATGGCCATGGATGGTCACGGCGATTTCATCGTGGTTGGTCTGGCGCTTGCTGGCCGCCAGCTGCGAGGCGTAATAGAACAGGCCACCGGCGGCGATCATCACGACCACCGAGCCGGCTACCGCCCAGCGCAGGGCGCGGGGGGGCGAAGCGGGTTGAGGCGTTGGGTTGGACAAGAGACGGTCCTTACTGGCTGGAAACGGAAGAAGGGCTGGCGGCAGGCTTGGGCGGTGCCGCGGGCAGGAAAAACATCACCAGCGCCACCACCAGATACATCAGATAGGCGCCCAGGGTGCTGACGGTCGGCGCTTCCTGGTAGCCGAACATGCCGGCCAGTACCGAACCGAGCGGGCTGTCCATCGGCAGCTCGGCGCTGAAATCGAACAGCACGGTCTGCCAGTGGTTCCACACGCCCGCTTCATGCAGGGCTTGCACCGAATTGGCGAGGATGCCGGCGGCGACCACGAGGATGAACAGGCCGGTCCAGCGGAAAAACGCACCGAGGTTCAGGCGCATGCTGCCGGTGTAGATCAGGAAGCCGACGATGATCGCCAGGACCAGGCCGAGCAGGGCGCCAATCGGTGCGCCTGGGCCTTCGCTCTGTTGGAACACAGCCAGCAGGAAGAACACGGTTTCCAGGCCTTCACGAGCGACGGCAAAGAACACCATGAGGATCAGCGCCGTGACCTGGTGTTTGGAACCGGTCAACGCCTGGTCAAGGGAGGCGTGCAGCGAATGCTTGATGGAGCGCGCGACCTTGCGCATCCAGAACACCATGGAGCTGAGGATGCCCACGGCGACCAGGCCGACGATGCCCTCGAACAATTCCTGCTGCTTCTGCGGAAACTCGGCACTGACCAGTTCCAGGCCACCGCCCACCAGCAAGGCCAGGGCCGCGGCGAGGAACACGCCGATCCATACGGCGGGCATCCACTGGCCGCGGCCGGTTTGTTGCAGGTAACTGGCGATGATGCCGACGATCAGCGCCGCTTCAATGCCTTCGCGCAGCATGATTAAAAAGGGAACGAGCATCGGGCACCGCAGCTTAAGTAGGTAGGAAGCTAAGTTGTAACATAATGATACTCATTGCTAAACAGGAAAACTTGACGTTTGCTGAACAATGGCTGAACGGTGGTGGCGTATCGCAACCCACCTTATGATGCACGGCATCTCGAATGCCGCCGGATTGCCCAACCTCCCATGTCGGAAAAAGACACCATCTCCATCCATCTCGTGCGCGAAGCTTTGTTGCAGAGCTGCGCACCGGGGCCGGCCACCGTCGAAGCCTTGAGCAAGGTCGGGATCGATCCGGCATTGCTGGAACAGCCCGTGGCCCGCGTTCCGGCCACCGCCTACGCCCGTTTGTGGCGTCTGCTGGCCAGGCGCATGGACGATGAGTTCTTCGGCATGGACCCGCGCAAGCTCAAGTCCGGTAGCCTCGAGTTCCTTTGTCGCGCCGCCATTGCACAGCCCAGCCTGGCAGCGGGCCTGCAAACCGGCCTGGGGTTCCTCTCGCTGATGCTGGAACACTTGCCAGCCCAGCTGGTGCGCCAACAGAGCCTGGCGGAAATTGTGTTGCAAGAACCCGAGCCAGCGCCCAAGCGCGCATTCACCTATTTCACCTACTGGATGATCGTGCACGGCGTCGCCTGCTGGCTGGCAGGCCGGCGCATCCCGATCCTGGCCATCGAACTGCGCTGCCCGCAGCCGGACTTTTGCGATGACTACCAGGTGATGTTTTCCGACAACCTGCGTTTTGATCGGCCACGCACGCGGATGATCTTCTCCGCCGACTGCCTCGACCTGCCGATCAAGCGCAGCCCGGAAGAACTCAAGCGCTTCCTCGGCCATGCGCCGGCCAACATCCTGGTCAAATACCGCAACCCCGACAGCCTGGCTACACGCATCAAGCACGACCTGCGGCAAATGCCTCCCGACACCTGGCCTGAGACCGAGGGCCTTGCGGCCACGCTGTGTATCTCCGCTTCCACGCTGCGCCGCCGCCTGGCGGAAGAAGGGCAGAGCTACCAGGGGCTCAAGGACAGCGTGCGCAAGGAGTTGGCGATTGTGTGGCTGGCCGAACCGCAGATCAGCTTTGCCGAGATCGCGGCGCGGTTGGGGTTTGCCGATACCAGTTCGTTTTATAAGGCGTTTCGCAAGTGGGTGGGGTCCAATCCTGGGCATTACCGCAGTTTGATCCTGGGGGAACCTCGTTGAGTCGCGCACAGGCTGCTGGCGGCCAGGACTTTTCCGATCCCATCCATTCGGGGCAGGGTAGACACTCTTCAATCGTGAAAGCGAGTTCTCCTGATGTCCAAGGTCGTTGCTACGCCTGAACCCGTTGCAGTGGGTTTTCCATCCACGGCCACCGGGATTCAGCCAGATCGTTCCCCAGAGGTCATCCGTCCGGAGCCTTTGCTGCGCCCTTCGACGCTGGTTCATCACATCCCCGGCCAATTGCAGGGCATCAGCGATTTTTCGCAAGCCCTGCTCGACACGGCGATACTGGAAGCCAGAAATAAGGAACGCTGGATCGCTGCCTTGGAGCGCCACGTGCAGGGCAAGGCGGATCAGGACACTATCGACCTCGCCGAGATCCGCTTTTCAAGCGTCACGAGATCCACGCTGGCGACCGATGTACAGCGTGGGCGCAAGGCCCTGGCCGCTTTGGCAAATCGTCCAGGCATGCAGGCGGCCTGGGAAAAATATGGAATCGACAGCCAGACCGCCCATCTACGCATCTTCGATGGACGCTTGGAGGTATTGGACAGTGCAGGGCGCTGGATCGATTTGAGCGAGCCTGTATCCGCCCGGCCAGGCTTGAAGAAACGCTTCGACACGCTGTTGGACATGGCGCAAACCACCGGACATATCCTCCATTCCACGGGCGAAGTCGATGCATTGCAGATGCTGCGCGTGACGCTACCCAACGCCGACGGGCAGGATGTCCCGCGTTCGGCCAAGGTCATTCGCAACCTGATTGGCTGGCAGCGCCATCCGCTTCCCTCCAGCCCGCCGATGGGCAACTATACCGGGCCCTGGCTGGCGCTGGACTCGCCGCTGAAACTGAGCCAGCAAGACCGCCAAACGCTGGTTGGGTCCTTTGAACGCTTCGTCGGCCCGAAGTGGCTGGATAAACAGCAGCCTCTTTCCGGTGATGTCGATGCGCACATCCTTGGGCGGTTACGCAGCCAGAAGAATCTCAATGTGTACCGCCAGCACCGTTTGCTGGAAGGGCTGAACGCTCCCCACGATGGTTTGCGCAAACAGCAGCTCAATCAGTTGCAGGTCACCGCCCATCTGTTGCGTATTGATCCGCACCTGGGGCAGCAGAGAAATCACGTGGCGGGGTATGACCTGTACTCGCTGCAAAATGCCGGGCTCAAGATGGCCGATGCCCGCAAAGACCTGCACATGCACCTGGTGCAGAACAAAGGCGTGAGTCCGGACGCCGTGGAGGTTGTCAGCCATCTATTCCTGGCGACTGTCGCGCCGGAGTTTCTGGTGCGGGATATCCCCGACACCGTGCATATCGGTTCTCCCGCCTGGCTGGTGTTGAGGAAAACCGTTGCCCTGCTTGAAGCCCTCGCGCCAGGATCGAGTCGGACCCTGACCTATGCTCAAGTGCTGGAGCGCGCGGCTCTCCAGCCTCCAACACCCACACTGGTGCCGTTGTTCCAGGCGGCCGAGGCAGATCCGTTGCTGGATTGGGGCGTGCTCAATGGCGTGATCGCGGGCCGTGCCGATGACCGTTACACCGTGGAAGATCTGCGCAAGAGCGCGGGCAAATACAAGGACTATATCCAGACCACGCAAAAGGCCACTGCGGTCCTGCAGACCCCTCCCGTGACGCGCAGAGCCTTGGCCCAGGCGGACCTCAAGGCGGTGTTCCCAGGGCGAGACTTGGATAAGCCCGTGCAGAGAGATACCTATCCGATGCCTTTTTTCATGGCTGATCCCTCCCATGAATTGAGCTTGATCGACCTGCATATGATGGGGGCGTTGAAGAACGGTGAGTATGCGCAAAAAGTGGCCAACGGTCCCTTTGGCGGGACTACGGCAGAAACGGGCGGAGAGCTCGCCGACCTGCAGGCGGGTTTTAATCGGCTTCGGTTTACCAAAGACATGCTCGACCGTTCGGTAAAGTCGGGGGGCGACACGTTCACCTCAGCCATCACCACACGTCTCAAGGAACTGTTCAGCAAAATGCCCTATCAGGACCGACAGCTGCTTGAGCGAGAAGAACTGACGTTTTACCGGGTCGAGGGCGAGTCCATCACCGCCGAAGGAAAGGCCATCAGCGATGCGGCGGAACAAACGGAGCGGGTAAAGGGGCGCTATGGTTTTATCGTCCAGGCGGGACAGGGTGACAATGCGAAATGTTTTGAGTTTTGGCCCTTGAGGGGCGAGTACTTCGAGCGTCCCGATTTCCTCAAGGCACTGGCCCGAGGCGAAGCGCAGGTGCCCCGTGTGTGGGTGACGAAACTGCAATCCCACGCGGACGGCCATGGGGCCGGGGAGTCCGAGGTACAGATACGCGCCTTGCGCGAAACCCTGCCGGCCGGCAGCGGGCGCGGATCATTGGCAGACGGCGGATACTTTTCGCAGAAAACCAGGGATTTTGCCGCCTATGTACGGCGCCATGACCTGGTGCTCAATCGCCAGGAACTCCTGGACTCCGCCATGGGCACGACGCCGCGTGAGCGTTTCGAGGCGCGCACGCAGGAAGCGGTCAAGACCATTGAAGACCTGCTTATTCCGTTCAAGGGATGCTACGACGACATCGCCTCCGGGCGCGTGAAGACCGAGCTGGGCGCGCTCACCGGCTGTGCGCTCGACGCTGTGATGATCGGCTCCGTGGTCGCTGGCGAGGTTGTGGAAGGGGCGCAGGCTGTCAGTCGGGCAGAGACTGCCTTGTCCAAGATGTCGGCGGCCACCAGAGCGTTTGGTGCGCTGAGCAATAACCTGTTCAACCCTGTTGCGGGTTTGGAGCAGCCGTTACAGGCAGGCTACGAATGGTTGAGCAGCCGCCCTGTTTTTCGTCTTGGCAGGCCGCTGGGGGAGCTCCGTGCGACCTGGAAGACCGCGATGAAGGAGCAACTGGGCGCGCCGCCTTTTGCCACCGAGCGTCCCCGGAAAATGCGCAGGCCTTCCGTTGACGGTGAGCAACCACGTCCTCACGACCCGGCTCAACTGCCCACTCTGGAGACCGCCGGGACGCCCGCCGCGACACCCCTCCTTGAGCAAAGCCGTCAAGCCATTGAACGAGCACTGCCCATCGCCCGGGAGCGACTCAATGGTGCCTTGAGTGCGTTGTCCGATCCTGAGTTCGAGAAAGACCTCAAATTCGTGTGCAAAACCTTCTTCGGCGCGGATTCCGAGGACGTCGTGGCTGCCTTTACGCGCAAGCAGCGCACCATGAAAGTGGATTTGGACAAGCTGGATCTTTCCAACATCAACTTCCTCGAAAACGAAGGCTCGGAGTGGCAGGCCCAGCTCCTGCCGTCGTCCTATAGCCGTTACAAAGCAGGCTATCGCCAGGAAAAATACATAGAGGTTAATGTGAACGGCGCCACGGACTATTACCGCAGCATGGGGAGTAGCGACGATGCCATGGCCAACACACTGATCCATGAGCAGGCCCATGGTTTCCCCGGTGATGAGGATTATGTCTATTCCGGCGCGATCAAAGGCGGACGCGAGGACATTGCAGACTTGCTCAACCTGGGCAACACCACGGACCCCAAGCACTTTCGCCACTTGGGGGACGAGGTGCAGGAGGCGACCTTGAGCTTGTTCGCCAAGGCGCCCCAGGCGCATAACGCCGATTCGACCCTGTTCGGCATTGCGTTGCTGGACCAGGCTAAAAACAACCGGCCGTTGTACAAGGAAAATGTGAAAGCGATTCAACAGGCGCTGGACAAGGCCAAGGCCACAGGTGGTGTAATTACCGAACAATTGCCCGTCAGGATTATTCGCAAGCGTGCAGTCAGCAGCGCTCCTTTACCGCGCTTTGTGCTGGTGCGCCATGATCAGACCGGCAAAATCGTCCAGGTGCTGGAGCGGCTCCCCCGGCCGGGCGGGCACGGGCCTCACGCTCCACGGTCTGTCAGCGATGTCGTTCAAGAGGTGTTCAAGTGGCACTGAAGCGCATGTTTGAATGCACTGGGGAAAGACGGATTGGCTGAAATTTGCCGTTTAAAACCACGATAGTTCAACGACTCGACGGCCCCGTGGAAAACCTGGGACGATTCAAGCTTCTTGTTTTTTTAAATGGTCTTTTTGCCCACTTGACAGCAATGTTGTACTTACACCCAATAAACCAACAAAACAGGAGACTGCAACGATGATCAACGTCACCGAAAAACCATATGCATCCAACAAACCGCCGAAAACAGTATAGGAGATGCCGATAATAACTGAGTTAACCAGGTTCGCCACAGATAGGCACGATGCTCGGATGTGTGACTCAATATTGTCATGAATATAGGTTTCGTATGAGGTTTCATATATGGCAGGGAGCGACATGATTAGAAGGAAGCTTGCGACCGAAGTGGTTGTACCGATATTCAATGAAAGAATGAAAAGAAGAAAGGTGGCAATAAGGGTGGTAGAGAAAGCAATTATGCCGAGAGAAAAGCGAGAACAAAAAAATCCAGCAGCCATGAACATTAATGCCGACAGGGCTTCAACAGCAGCATAAATGCCAGCGATGATAGGTACCTCTAAACCCTGCATGGAAAAAAAGGGTTGGCCATAGATGAACAAGGGGATCGTTGAAAGCTCGAATAAAGCATATCCAATAAACAAAGGTATAAGAAATGCGCCTTTTTTAGACCGAAAAAAATTAATCAGCGAGGTGAGATGTCCCTCCGTTTTTTCATTAATTTTGTGACTTTTTTTATTCAAATTCAGTGAGAACGCCGGGAGCTTCATTTCGGGAATGAATGTCACAACAACAGCTCCAATGAGCTTTGATGCCGCAAAACAAATATAAACACTGTTCCAAGACCATGTGTCTTGTAATACGCCACCAAGCAGCATAGATAAGCCTAATGAAATCGCACCAATGGCACGGGCGCGTGAGAGTATTTTAGGATACTCTTCGGCGCGATGCTGGGCCAGTAAGTTATCATACAGTAATGCCCTGTCCGAACCGGAGCCCATGGCAATGCTGGCGCCGAACAGACAAAATATTATGGCGAAAGGAATAAAGGAGGAAAATAGCAGAAATCCAATGCCGCTTATAAATAACCCTAAAAAGCCGAGTATGAGAGAATATTTACGACCATATCGATCCGCGAGCAAACCGGATGGGATTTCTAACGCTACGGAAGAAAAGAATAAAAAAGATTGAAGAATGCCTATTTCCCCTTGTGTAATTCCAAATTGCAGCAGGTAAAGTACAAACAGGCTTCTTTGGACATCAAGGTTCATAAAAATTGATAAGGAGTAATATAGGTTGTCGTGCTTGTTTTTGAGTGGCTTCAGGGTGCTCATTTTTATTTAAATATCTGTCTTTTTAAGCTGACGATATTTAAAGTTTAAGGTGCATGCATTTTTTTTAGAAGGCTTCATTTTCTGTGTTGTAGAAGAAATGGCAGCCGCAATAAAAAGCATGTACTCCTGATTGCCAGGCGCAGCGCGGTATTAGGAAGTGACCTACGAAGGACTTCTTGTTTCGCTTACAGAAGTAACTTTCAACATTTTAGGACGCTCCAAACAAAAAAAGCCCCATGATCAAATAGGCCACGGGGCTAAAAATTGGCTGGATGCGACCAACCAAAGGAGCTCTTTACGTTACTTGGCAGTCGCCACGACGGTGTCTGGCTTCCAGCCACCTCCCAGCGCCTTGTAGATCGCCACAATCCCGCGATACAGGTCCACTTCGGCCTGGGCCTGGGAGTCTTCGGCGGCCAGGCGTTCGCGTTGCGCGTCGAGCAGGACGAGGAAGTCCACGGTGCCTTCGCGGTAGCGGATCGCGGCGAGGTCGGCGGCGGCGCGGCTGGATTCGCTTTGGCGGATCAGCGAGACCAGGCGTTGCTGACGCTTGCCGTAATCGCTGAAGGCATTCTCGGACTCTTCCAGCGCCAGCAGCACTTGCTGCTCGTAGGTCGCCAGGGCGCCATCGGCTTCGGCGTCTGCACCCCGCAGGCGGGCGCGGACGCTGCCCAGGTCGAAGGCGGCCCAGGTGATGCTCGGGCCAAGGGCCCAGGCATTTGCGGCGGACGAACCGATCTGCGAACCGCGCCCGGCGGTGAAGCCGAGGAAGCCGCTGAGGCTGACCCGTGGGAACAGGTCGGCCTTGGCTACGCCGATACGCGCGGTGGCGGCGGCCAGTTTGCGTTCGGCGCTGAGGATGTCCGGGCGCCGTTGCAGCAGTTGCCCCGGGTCGCCGATCGGCAACGCCTTGGCAATCGCCGGCAGGTCTTTCGGGCCCAGGTCCACGGTCAGCTTGTCGGGGCGCTGGCCGAGGAGGGTGGCGATGCGGTTACGCTCACGCACCTGTTCGGCCTGCAGTTGCGGCACGCTGGCTTCCACTGCGGCGAGGCGTGCGTCGGCGCGCTCCACGTCGAGTTGGTCACCCACACCGGCGTCGCGCAGGCTGACGGTGATGGTGCGCGAGTCCTGCTGGTTCTTCAGGTTGTCGAGGGCAATGCGTTCACGCAGTTGCGCGCCGCGCAATTGACCGTAGGCGTCCACCAGTTCGGCAATCAGGGTGACTTGCAGTTGGTACAGGTCGGCCTCGGCGGCTTGCTGATCGGCGTCGGTGGCTTCCAGGTTGCGCTGGATGCGCCCGAACAGGTCCAGTTCCCAGGCCATGTCCAGGCCCAGGTCGTAACGCTCGGTCTTGACCCTGCGGGTGGTCTGGCCGGGGATCTGGCCCTTGCCCTGGTCGCTGCTGACGCGGCTGGTAATGGTCGGCATGGCGTCGTTGCTGGCGTCATCACGAATCGCCCGCGCGGCCCGCAGACGGGCAAACGCCACGCGCAGATCACGGTTACCTTGCAGCGATTGTGTGACCAGCTGGTTGAGGGTCGGGTCGTCGAACTGCTGCCACCAGATGCCTTCGAACTTGGCGTGGTCATACTGCTTGGCGTCCGCGGCGGCGGTGATGTTCGCCGCCTCCGGGGTCTGGGTCTTGTAGTCCGGGCCCACGGCACAGGCGCTCAGCGCCAGGACCAGCAAGCTCGGCAGGAATACTTTCACACTCATTGCTGTGTCTCCAGCTTCAAGGCCTTGGCCGCTTTGCGCGCTTCGCTGCGCTCCACATAGCGACGGATCAGTACGTAGAACACTGGTGTCAGCAACAGGCCGAAGAAGGTCACCCCGATCATCCCGGAGAACACCGCCACGCCCATGGCATGACGCATCTCGGCACCGGCACCGCTGGACAACACCAGTGGCACCACACCCATGATGAAGGCGAACGAGGTCATCAGGATCGGCCGCAGACGCAGGCGGCAGGCTTCCAGTACCGCAGCGAGCGGGTCGAGGCCTTCCTGCTGTTTGTCCTTGGCGAACTCGACGATCAGAATCGCGTTCTTGCACGCCAGGCCCACCAGTACGATCAGGCCGATCTGGGTGAAGATGTTGTTGTCGCTACCGGAGATGATTACCCCGGTAATGGCCGACAGCAGCGTCATCGGGACGATCAGGATCACCGCCAGCGGCAGGCTCCAGCTTTCGTATTGGGCGGCCAGGACCAGGAACGCCAGCAGTACGCAGAGCGGGAACACGAACAGCGCAGTGTTGCCCGAGAGGATTTGCTGATAGGTCAGGTCGGTCCACTCGTAGGTCATGCCGTTGGGCAGTTCATCCTTCAACAGTTTTTCAATCGCCGCCTGGGCCTGGCCGGAGCTGTAGCCCGGTGCCGCGTTGCCGTTGATCTCGGCGGTGATAAAGCCGTTGTAGTGCATCACGCGGTCCGGCCCCGAGGTGTCGCTGACCTTGATAAAGGTCGCCAGCGGGATCATCTCGCCCTTGTTGTTGCGTACTTTCAGCTGGCCGATCTGGTCGGCGTCCTGGCGGAACTGTTGTTCAGCCTGCACGTTGACCTGGTAGGTACGCCCGAAGCGGTTGAAGTCGTTGGCATACAAGGAACCCAGGTAGACCTGCAGGGTGTCGAAGATGTCGCTGATCGCCACGCCGTGGGTCTTGGCCTTTTCGCGGTCGATGGCGGCATCGACCTGGGGCACGTTGACCGTGTAGCTGGTGAACAGGCCGAACAACTCGGGCACGCCACGGCTCTTGGTGATGACGTTCTGCACTTCTTTGTACAGCTCGTCATAGCCGAGGTTGCCACGGTCTTCGATCTGCAGGCGGAACCCGCCGATGGTGCCCAGGCCCTGTACCGGCGGCGGTGGGAAGATCGCCATGTAGGCTTCTTCGATGTTGGCGTACTGGCCATTCAACGCCCCGGCAATCGCCCCGGCGGACATGCTCGGGTCTTTACGTTCATCGAACGGCTTCAGGGTCACGAACACAATGCCGCTGTTCGGGCTGTTGGTGAACCCGTTGATCGACAGGCCGGGGAAGGCAATCGCAGCTTCCACACCGGGCTGCTTCAGGGCGATCTCCGACATGCGCTTCATCACGTTTTCGGTGCGGTCCAGGCTCGCAGCGTCGGGCAGTTGGGCGAAAGCCACCAGGTATTGCTTATCCTGGGCCGGTACGAAGCCGGTCGGGGTGTGGGCAAACCCGAAGAAGGTCAGCACCATCAGGCCGGCGTACACGAACAGGGCAATGCCCGTGCCGCGAATCACCCGGCGTACGGTACTCACGTAGCCATGGCTGGACTTTTCGAAAAAGCGGTTGAAGGGACGGAACAGCCAGCCACCGAGGAGCTTGTCGAGGACCTTCGAGAAACGATCCTTCGGTGCGTCGTGACCGCGCAGCAACACGGCGGCCAGGGCAGGGGACAGGGTCAGCGAGTTGAACGCCGAGATCACCGTCGAGATCGCAATGGTCAAGGCGAACTGTTTGTAGAACTGCCCGGTCAAGCCACTGATAAACGCCGCTGGAATGAACACCGCACACAGCACCAGCGCCGTGGCGATGATCGGCCCGGTCACTTCGCTCATGGCTTTTTCAGTCGCCGGGAACGGCTCCAGGCCCAGCTCGATATTACGTTCGACGTTCTCCACCACCACGATGGCGTCGTCCACCACGATGCCGATGGCCAGTACCAATCCGAACAGCGACAGCGCGTTGAGCGAGAAGCCGAACAGGTGCATCACCGCAAAGGTCCCGATCAACGAGACCGGCACCGCCACCAACGGAATGATCGAGGCGCGCCAGGTCTGCAGGAACAGGATCACCACCAGCACCACGAGGATCAGCGCTTCGAACAGGGTGTGCACCACCGCTTCGATGGAACCGCGCACAAAGATCGTCGGGTCATAGGCGATGCGGTAATCCATGCCGGCCGGGAAGCTCTTTTTCAGCTCGGCCATCTTGGCGCGCACATCGTTGGAGATGTCGATGGCATTGGAGCCGGGGCGCTGGAAAATCGGAATCGCGACGGCCGGCTGGTTATCGATCAGCGAGCGCAGTGCGTATTGGCTCGATCCCAACTCGACCCGGGCGATGTCCCTGAGGCGCGTGATTTCACCGTTGGCGCCGGCGCGGATCACAATGTTCTCGAACTCTTCCTCGGTGACCAGGCGGCCCTGGGTGTTCACCGATAACTGGAAGCTGGTGTCAGATGGTGCAGGCTGGGCGCCCAGGGCACCGGCTGCCACCTGGCGGTTCTGCTCGCGGATCGCGGTGACCACATCGGTGGCGGTCAGGTTGCGCGAGGCGGTCTTGTTCGGATCCAGCCATACACGCAGGGAGTAGTCGCCCATGCCGAACAACTGCACGTCGCCGACGCCGCCCAGGCGGGCCAGCTCATCCTTGATATTGAGGATCGCGTAGTTGGACAGGTACAGCATGTCGTAGCGCTGATCCGGGGAGGTCAAGTGCACCACCATGGTCAGGTCGGGGGAGGCCTTGTCCACGGTGATACCGATGCGCGTCACTTCCTCAGGCAGTTTTGGCTGAGTCCGTGTCACCCGGTTTTGCACCTGCACCTGCGCATTGTCCAGGTCGGTGCCCAGGGCGAAGGTGATGGTCAGGGTCAGCTTGCCGTCGGCCGTCGATTGCGAGGACATGTACAGCATGCCCTCGACGCCGGTGATGGCTTGCTCCAGCGGCGCGGCCACGGTTTCACCGATGACCTTGGGGTTGGCGCCCGGGAAGTTGGCGCGCACCACCACGGTCGGCGGCACCACCTCCGGGTATTCGCTGATTGGCAACTGGAACAGCGAGATCGCACCGGCGATCAGGATCAGCAGCGACAGCACCGCTGCGAAGATCGGCCGTGAAATGAAGAACTTGGAAAAATTCATCTTGAGTCGTATCCCTTAACCGCGTGGAGACGCAACGGCTGCGAGCTTGGGCGCGGTTTTTTCCGGCGCCACTTGCTCCAGGTTGCTGGCTTCAAGCGCTTGTCGTTGTTGGGCCAAGGCGGCGAGGGTTTCCTTGCTGGCCATCGGGATGGTTTCCGGGGCGACCGGCGAGCCGGGGCGTGCGCGTTGCAGGCCCTTGACGATAATGGTGTCGTCCTTGTTCAGGCCGCTGCGCACGATGCGCAAGCCTTCGATCTTCGGCCCCAGTTCCACTGCGCGATACGCCGGCTTGTCGCCTTCCATCACCAGCACGAACTTCTTGCCCAGGTCGGTGCCGACGGCCTCGTCGTTGATCAGCACGGCGGAGTAGGTGCCGCTGCCGACCAGCTTCAGGCGCGCATACAGGCCAGGGGTGTATTCGCCCTTGCTGTTATCGAACACGGCGCGCCCACGGATGGTGCCGGTGGCCGGGTTGACCTGGTTGTCGACGAAGTTCATCTGGCCCAGGTGCGGGTTGCCGGTTTCATTCGACAGGCCCAGGTACACCGGGGTGGTAGCGCCACGACGGCCTTGGCGAGCGAGTTCGGTGTACTTGAGGTACACACGTTCATCGGCGTCGAAGTAGGCGTAGACCTTGTCGGTGGAGACCACGCTGGTCAGCGCGGTGACGTCGGCGGTCACCAGGTTGCCGGCGGTGATTTCGGCACGGCTGACGCGGCCGCTGATCGGCGAGGTCACGCGGGTGAAGCTCAGGTTCAGCTTGGCCAGGTCCAACTGCGCCTGGATCCCGGCGACGGCGGCGCGGGCTTCCTGGGCGGCGGTGGTGCGCGAGTCGGCCAGTTCGGCGGAGATCGCATTGCTCTGGCGCAGGCGTTCGCCGCGCTGGGCTTCGTTGTCGCTGCGGGTGGCGGCGGCTTTGGTTTGAGCCAGTTGGGCTTCCAGGCGGCGCACTTCGGCCTGGAACGGACGCGGGTCGATCTGGAACAGCAGGTCGCCTTTCTTGACCAAAGCGCCTTCGGTGAAAGCGACTTGGTCAATCTGGCCAGAGACCCGTGGACGAATCTGTACGGTTTCGGGCGCTTCCAGGCGACCGGTGAATTCATCCCACTCGTTGACCGGCTGCTCAAGCACCTTGGCCACGCTGACTTTTGCCGGTGGCATGGCGGCCGCTTGTTCCGGGGTCTTGCCGCACGCGCTCATCACCACCACGGCCAGGATCGCCAGGGGGAAGCGCAAATGTTTGAGTGACTGTTCCATGAGGTGCATCCGCCAATGTATTTGAGATGGGCGGATCATGCGCGGCGAGGCGGTATGTCACGAATCGAATGAAGCAAAGGTAACTATCATTCGGAATGATATAAGCGCGGGGTTAGCCCTCTAGCATGGGGGTTTCGTTAGGGGGCTATCAATGGGCGTGATGACAAAGGACTGTTGTTGCGTGTGTAACGAACCTCTCAGGTCCTTTGTGTTGAGGCTACATATCCAGATTGCGGTGTAGCTTGACGTCTGCGCGATCAGTCGAATGCAAGCTGTTCCTGGATAGCGCGAATGGGATCATGAGCGAGTTGCTGTTTGCGTGACCGAGTGTGTTTGCGGCCCGATGTTTTAGGTGCAGCATCTTTGGTGGCGTCATCTGGAACCACCCACAGTGCGCTGGCCTTGCCGCCGTCGTTCAGCCGTTCGGCAATCGTTATTTCCATGGCATGGCGAAAGGCTTGCAGTTCTGGGCGGTCTGTTGAGTCGCCCTGGGCATCCAAGTCGTCGATGGTGCGTTGCCAGCCCGCCAGCGCGGGGTAGCTGCGCTTAAGGCTGCGCTTACCGACCACAGCGCTGAGTAATTGGGTGCACAGGTGTTGTCCTTGGGGCGTGAGGCCGTGATAGCTGACGAACTCCTGGCGATTGGTTTCCATACGGATGAAGCGGATATGTTCATCGTAGCGATGGTGACGGGGATGAAAGAAGGTCATGACGTCTGCCGTGGGGTAAAGCGCCGGGGCGCCAGGGAACTTGCCCCAGTCGGCCTTGCCCTTGACCGAATTGCAATCGACACACGCAATCGCCAGGTTGCGCGGATGCAAGGCGAATTGAGGATAGGTGTCGCGTGACAGCACGTGTTCGATGGGTGCTGCACTCGCATGGTTAAGCAACCAGCGCTTGCAGTAACAACACCTGGGCTCCTGGCGGCTTTTCAGCGCTACGCGCAAGCGTTTTTTGAGCGCCGCACAGTCGGCTTTGGCAGGGTCGCCCAGCTTGCCCCAGATAGTTTTATCAAAAGCTTTTGCCCCCTTGCGCAATGCGTGCAGAAACTTGCGCTGTTCGCTGTAGGGGAGCGCTGCCTTCGGCTCGCCGGTGGGGCGGGTCATGCTGGCAACGCCTGTTGCGCAAGGGCAAAGGTTTCGGTGATGGCAAGACTCGCGTGGTCGATGAGTTGCAGGTCCTGTTGGTAGCGCTTGTCTTCGGCGTCACCGGAGGTCTTCATGATGGTTGTCATGTATTCCAGTGCTTTCCTGAGGTCTTCATGTTGTTGGGCATACTTACCCGCCTGGCCCCGGTTGGTTGCTCGAATCGCCTCTGTCACAAGCGCCGCGCAGCGCTCGGCGACTTCCCGGTTGTGCGGGGTGTAGGTCTCGAAGCCCTTGAGCAGGATGGTCTCTACTGAGTGGCGCTGTTCAGGCGCAATTTCTGTCAGTTGATTGTCCTTGGCCATAAAACAATGGCTCAGGTTGTCCTTGGCATTGGCAACCAGCGTCGGTGAATGGGTGGCAATCACGAACCGGGTTTGCAGACGTTCTGCCATCAGGCTGAACAGGCTCGGCAGCAACTGCTGCCAACCGACATGCAGGCTCACTTCTGGCTCATCGATCAGCAGCACTTTGCCGGGGCCGGCGCTTGCCATGATTTTGGCGAACAAGAGCAGCACCTGTTGTTCGCCGGAGCTGAGGTCGGTGAATTTCAGCAGGTTGGAATGGCCTTGGCGACTCAATGCGAGACTCAGTCCCTTGAGGGAAACATGTTCACTGACCGCGAGGGCAAGGGGAATGACTTGGGCGGCCAGGTCGAGTGGTCGCAGCAGTTCGTTGAATGCACCATTGGGCGCAAGGTACAGGCGCTGTTTGAGGCCCATGCGCTCAAGCAGGTTTTCCAGCAACGCCAGGCGCTCAGGTATCTCGACCGTTTCGACCAACAGGTCGATCAACTTGCGCTCGATGGTTTGCGATGAATACCCGGTACTCGTCCGGTCGCCCAGGTAGCGATAATGAGGATACTTCTCGCGATTGCCCAAGGGAAAACGGTCAATCGGCCCGACCACAATGGCCACACTGGCGGTGGACTGTTGCTGCAGGTGGTCAACCAGAGAAGCCAACAACAGGCTTTTGCCGGCACCATTGTTACCGATGACGTAGGTGCAGGAAGATACGCTGCCTGGTTGCGCGAGCAGGTGCTCCAGCGGGCGCCGGTCGAGCAGTGAAATTTCCCGTACTCGATCAACGGGCGGAACCCGAGTCCCGCCGATGCGGGTCCTGAGCACATCCTTGGTGTCCAATTCTACGCAAACGCCGTCGACATCCTCATACCCAGTGTCGAACCATTGGGCAAACAGCCCTTTGAGTGAACCCAGCAGCTTCGACTCAGGGTATTGGCTAAAGCGCAACGCTCCATCTGACCTCCATATCTGGTAAATCGCTGCTGAGAAGTAGGCGAGCTCTTCTGCGCTGACCCCCCGAATCCCAGACAGCAATTTGCGTGTGTCGATGCACAACGTTCTGTCTGCCTGGGATTTTTGGCTATTCAACAACCAGGCGTAGTAGCGGGTGGCGTTGCCAGCGTCGTTATAGCTCGTGAAATCGAACACGGCTTCAAGCAGGTCATTGCTGGACAGGTGTTGCTTGAGTTTATCCAGGGAGGCGGGGGTTGGGGTCCGGCCAGGCGTGAACACCATCAGTGTTCGCCCCGTTAACGTGCCTTCTTCGGTCCGTTGTAACAGTGAGACGAAGGGCTGTTTCAAGTCGACCGGGTTATCCAGCAGTGACAGGCCCTCACGTTTGAAGTCATTCGGCAGACCTTGGATCAGTTCGGCATTGACGCCTTGCACGATCAGTCTGAGTCGGGTCAAGTGGTGTAGGGCCGCGCTACCTTCAACAAGCAAGTATGCAAACCGGCCCTGATGGAGGTCGAAATGCTTGACGAAGGCTTCGCCACTATAGGGCTCCAGGTCGATCAGCCCTTCATCGCGCGCCAAGCCGGTGGCGAGTGCTCCGCTGATCTGGGCATGGCGGCGGTCGAAACGGGCTTGGGTGGCAAGAAAATAAAAAAGTGCGTCGAACAGGTTGAGGCACTCTTCTCCGTCCAGTTGCTCCGTGACCTCATCCAACAGCACTGATAGCTGTTCGTAGGTCTGTTCGTCGCATGCAGTGATTTTTTCGGCGAGGCCACAGTGCTCCATCAGCATGTGCACGCAGGCCTGAATGGTGTCGTGGTAGACCCAGTACTTAGTCTCCCGCTCCTTGACCCATTTAGGGCTGTCCCAGTCCACGATTTGCACGGCGAGGACATAGAGCAAAACCTGCTGGAATTGAGCGTCCGTCATCTCGCTCTGAAGCTGACTGGCCTGTGCGCGTGCTAATAGCTCGCCGAGCCAGATATGACTTTCTTCCATGAATGTCCACCTGTTTCCTATGACATTAGAGACCGGGGACCGCCCCCGAGGTGCATGGGTTTGAAGTTTACCTATCGATTCAAGTAGTGGCGAGTAGCCATTTTCGACTGTCTGCCAGCCACCTAAAAAAATGGGCTGCGGGTTTTCCCCGCAGCCCAGGACCCTACGTGGTACCGAACCCCACCTGCACCGTCAGCGCCCCCTGGTTATCCCCCAACCCAATGCCATAACGCCCCTCCAGATCATCGTTGATGCACAGCTGCAATTCCCCGGTCTGCCCCGCCGGAATCTCCGCCAGGTCACCCACCAGAAACGGTGTCCCGCTGCTGCTCACACGGCCAATCAGCGCGCCCTCATTGGCTCCCGGCAAGGTGTAGCCCGCCTTGGCGATCAGCCCGGGGCTGCCGTTGCCATCGACCATGCCGCCCACCGGGCTGGCCAGCCACTTGCTGCTGACATACCGCACCAGGCGCGGGCTCGGGCCGCTGATCTGCACGCCAGTGCCTTGCCATGGCTGGTTGGCCTGCACCTGTACTGTCGCGGCCTTGAGCTCGTTGCACAGGGTGTCGCCGGCCTGGATCGACAGCGCGGCGATGGTCAGGCTGGGGTTGGAGGTGCCGGTAGTGGGGAACACGCCATCACCCACCAGGAACAGGTTGTTGTGGTCCCAACTGCGTTGGGTCTTGTCCACCACCGAGGTCTTGGGGTCGTCCCCCATGCGGTAGGTGCCCATCAAATGCCCGGCACCCTGGAACGAATAGGATTGCCCTTGGTAGGTGAACACCCCAGGCGGGATGTCGGCAGTCAGTTCGGTAGCCCCGAGCAGTTCGGTGATGACATGGCTGGCCAGGATCCGCGCCTGTTTGAAGCCTTCCTTGGTGTAGTTGGACAGGTCGTAGTGGATTTCCGGGCGCGGGATGCCCAGGCGGTCCTTGTATTGGCTGGAAGGCACGATATAGCAGTTGGCGTTATTGGGATCTTCCTCCACTTGCTCCACCAGGAAGCCTATCCGAAATTGCCGCGTGAGCAGGTTGTTCAGCTGTTGCACCAGCGCCGTGCCGAACAGCACCTGGGGCGCGCCCGGTGTGTTTGGCAGCGGGTTGGTCTTGCTGACGTTGGTGCCATCAATCAGGTCGGCGACGGTGGTGTAGGGATCGCCGATCGGCCAGTTGAAGCCCTCGTTGCCGATCTCGATCCGCCAGGCCGCGCGCTGGCTGCGGAACGCGCCGTCGCGCAGGCTTTCGATGCCGGAGGTGGACACCGGGCCGCGATACGGGAACACCGTCTTGCCCTCGGGCATCAGGCCCCAGGCCAGGTAGATCGGGTGGTCCGCCAGGCTTCGCCCGACCTGGCCGCTGCTGTTGGCCATGCCGTTGGGCCAGGCGCTGCTGGTGGAATTGAGCAGCAACTTGGGCGTCTCGATGGCATGGGCGGCGATCACATAACGTTGCCCCACCGCAACGCCGGTGCCGGTCGGTGGCCCATCGCCGAGCTGATACTGGATGAACTCGATACCGCTGATGCTGTTGTCCGCCCCCACGGTGACCTTGCTCGCCACGGTCTTGTACAGCACCCGCACATTGCCGGTGTTGAGCGCGTTGTTCATGGTCACCGTGGCATCGTACTTGGCCTGGATCGGGCAGATCGGTGTGCAGTTGGTGTTACCCGCGCACACCCGTCGCCCGGCATACGGCTGCGAGTTGCGCCCGGCCGGCGTCGGGCTGACCACCAAGGGCAGGCCCTCGAACGACTGGCCCTGCACCGCGCTGACGAAGCTGCCATCGACCAGCGACAGCGGGATGCTGGTCATCGGGTATTCATAGTTGGCCGGGAAGGTAATGCCCAGGTACGCCTGGTCGGCCACGTTCGCCGCCACACCGATCTCCGCTTCGGCACGGCAATAGGCGCTTTGCAGGTCGTTGTAGCTGATCGGCCAGTCCACCCCCACGCCGTACAGGGATTTCATCCGGAAATCATTCGGCAGCATGCGCAGGCAGGTGGCGACCCAGTGCCAGGTGGTGCCGCCGCCCACGCGCTCATAGGTACTGGTGAACGGCAGCGGGCCTTTTTGCACCAGGTAGCTGACCTCGGGGTTTTTCCAGTTGTCATTGATCAGGTCGGCGATGGTCGCGCGCGGTGCGTTCTGTTCGGCCGGCTTGCGCAGCGGGCTCAAGGTGCTCACCGGCGGGTAGGGTGATTCGGGCGTCTTCAACGTCGCGGTATAGAAACGCTCCAGGTACTGGTTGCGATTGGGCGGGATCTCCGGCCCCGATTCCAGCACCAGCACTTGCACCCCGGCCAGGCCCAATTGATAGGCAATGAGGCTGCCCGCAAGGCCCGCACCGACAATCACCACATCTGCTTGTTCGCTACTCATGACGATGCTCCTGGCTGCGTGCTGGCGTTAACCCCGGTGAAGTCTTCCAGGCTGGGCGGCGGGCTGTTCCAGTAGCCGAAGAAGAACTCGCTGTAGCCCATGGGGTGGGCCTGGGCAATACTCCACGCCCAGCTCTGGGTGTAGGCCTCGTCACTCACCACGGTTTGCTCGCCGAGCGGGAACGCGCCCTGGGTATACGGCTGGTACCACACGCCCAGCAGCCAGAGCTTCATGATCGCGCGTGCCACCTGGGCGGTTTGCGTCGGTGCCGGTTGGCCGTTCTGCATCAGGATCGCTGTGCCGATTTGCTGCGGTGTCGCCTGCTCGGCCGCCAGCGTGGCGTACTGGGCCAGCAGGGCGCTGAGCACGCTTTGCCCGACACGCGGGCCGATGAAGTTGAGAAAGGTGCTGGGCAGGCCGATGGGGTCTACCGACGGCGCCAGCAGTTCCTGATCGATGCCGGTGAGCACCACGCTCAGGCCAGTGAAATTGTCCAGGTCGGTACTCATGGCTGACTCCTTGTCACACCGGTGGATTGGGCGCGCTCGAGCAGGTAGGTGAAGTCCGCGAAGCTGGTGCGCGGCGACTGGGTCACGTGGGTGGCGGCATTGCCGTGACAGGCAATGCAACTGGACGACGCCTGGGGCACGGTGCCCTGGATATAGGTCTCCAGCGTGGCATTGGCGAGGAACGACGGTGCCGGATTGCCCAGCGGCTTGGTGGCGGAGATCTGGCACGGCGGCTGGCCGCTGAGCGTCGGCCACTGGGTGCTGATCAGCTGATAGTTGGCCCATACACTGTTGGGATTCACCGTGCGCAGCAGGGTCTGGTAGGTGGTGTTGAGGGCCTTGGTTTCATTGGTCAACGGTATCTCGCGCACGATCTGCGAGGGCGTGGCCTTCACCGCCGGGTTCCATGGCCGGGGCGGCGGCTGGTTGACCTCGGCCTGGCTGCTGGCGTTGTAGAACAGGTACGGGCCTTTGCGCTCGGCGGGCGGCGTGGTCTTTTCCGGCACATTGTCGACGTGTTCGAAGGTCGACCACACCCACTGCGGCGCGCTGGTGGTCTTGTGCACGATATGCAGGCCCACCAGCCCGACCGGCTCGGCCACGCAGGACTCGGCCACCACCGGCCCCTTGCTCGGGTCGCTGTTGCCCGGCGTATACACCAGGGCATCGACACTATGGAAGCTGGCGGGATTGTCGTTGCCGTCCAACACCTTCCACGCGGCCTTGACCATCAGCGAACCCACCTCACTGGTGCTCGGGTTACCGCAACTGAACGCCACGGCATTGGTCGGGCTGGCGGCAAAAAACGCCTGTTGGCCCTGGATGCTGTAGAGGCCGTTGTTGACGATGCCGTCGAACATGGCTTGGTTGACCACGATTTCATTGCGCGTGTACACGCCGCTCTGGTCCACCAGGGGGCCGCTTTCAAACGGCTGGATAAACTCGTCGAGCACATCCGGAACCTTGCCCATCTGTTGCAGCAAGCGCCCGGAACCCTTGCCTTCACAGGCTTTCGGCACGCTGGCGGGCGCATGAAAGGGCAGCGGCTTCTGCCCTTGGGCCAGGAATATCTGATAGCTCTCCTTATAGCTTTCCCACACGGTGGCCGCGTCCTGCTGGCCGATCTGCACAGCGCTGTTGGGTTGACCCGTGTCCAGGGCCGGCCAGTTCAGCGCGATGAACGTCTGCCACGACATTTCATCGAAGTTGGCTTGCAGGCTGGACAGGGAAAAGGGCGGGGTCGCCGTGACATCGAAGGGTATTTGCGTAGACAACGTGGGGGCCGCGACGACCAGGGGGCTCAGCAACGCGCCAAACAGCGCACAGCCGAACCCGGGCCGGGGGCGATGGGTTTCCATTCTCATCGGTATCTCCTAGGCATCAGGCGCCGGGAGACAGTGGGTCCGTCATGGACTCTTCAATGCGCCTCCTGGCACGGGCTAGAGCGTAGATAAGGTTGGCGGCGCAGGTGTATGGGCGGCTAGATTTGTTCGTAATAAAAACAATCGCCAAGCAGGCTGTGGAGCAGACGCGTGACTTTCCGTAAACATTTTGACCTCGCTACTATCCAAGCCTTAAGCACTGATGGCAGTATGAAATCACTTTCAAGGGAAGGAATTTCAGCACGTGGTACCCACCAACTTTACCCGTGACCAATTCGCATGCCTGAGCGAATGGCACGAAAAGGTCTTCGACAAGACCGATACCACCCATCGCGACGCTTACAGCCAACTGCGCAACGCCTATGACATCACCAAGCGGTGGGCTGAGACTTTACAGGAGCGTCTCTTCCCCCAAGGCACCACTAAAACCATTCGCCGACCCATAGACCAGTGGAACAGAAAGTTCGTGGCCTACAACTGGTCGCGTATCTATCCGTACGCGGATGCTCCCCTGGAGCTGGCCTACACCGTAGGCATCGACGCTGTTGACGGTTTCTTCGTCAAGATCGATCTGGTCGACGCCAAACTCGACGATGCCTCCCTGCGCAGGCGCTACGACGAAATCCGTGGGCCTTACCACGACTCGCCGATTGTTGCGCTCATGTCGGCCGAAGAAGGCCTGGCGATAGGCTTCTCGGGAATCATCGAGTGGAGCGCACACGCCATCAACCATTTCCCAATCGGGTACAGCCAAGTGGCCGAACAACTGGGTTTGATTACAACGCCGAACGCGGCGCAACTGTTGCAGCATTTTCAGTGCTGCAAGGATTTCAGAGAACGGCAGCCAAAGTGGAGCAGCGAAATGACGCAGTTGTTTGTGCGTCTTGCCATCGCGGTTCATGGGTTGGGTTTTGACTGGTGGGCCACGAAAGCCACCAACACGCAGTTGGTATTCGGCGGGAAAGAAAAAAGCGCCATTCGGGGATCGACGATGGGGGCACTGTTTGTGCGCTTTGATTGTGTCGAAGTCCGATGGTTGGCGTTTGACGGCCTGGATGCCGTGCCGCTGAACCAGAAGTTGAGCCCTGAACTGGTGGCATTGGTTGAAGCGGCCAATGCGCAGAAACAGGGCGTTTCGGCAAAACGAGGCCAGCGTTCCCGCCGCATTGGCTATTGGCCGGATCAGTACCGCATCGAAGAGGTTGTCGCCATGGAAGAGGACGTATTGCTGGGTGACAGTGCGCTGTCTGAGGCCAATATCATCACCCGCAATCAAATCTATTTCGGCCCGCCCGGCACGGGCAAAACCTGGACCTTGCAACGTCTGCTCGAGGCCGACTACCCTTCGCAACGCTTCGAATTCGTTACCTTCCACCAGTCTTACGGCTACGAAGAATTTGTCGAAGGGCTGCGTCCGGTGATTTTCGACAGCACCGCTGCTCATGCGGATGCGACCACCACCGGCGACGTTCGTTATGAGATTAAACCGGGTGCTTTCTTGCGCCTGTGCGAGCGGGCCAGGAAGGACCCTGCGCATCAATACGCGATGGTGATCGACGAAATCAACCGAGGCAACATCAGCAAGATTTTCGGCGAACTGATCACCTTGATCGAACTCGACAAGCGTGAAGGTGAGGTCAATTCGGTGACACTGACGCTGCCCTATTCAGGCAAGCCGTTCAGCGTGCCTTTGAACGTCGACGTGATCGGCACGATGAACACCGCCGACCGTTCGTTGGCGCTGGTCGATACCGCCTTGCGCCGCCGCTTCGAGTTCATCGAACTGATGCCGGATCCCCGTGTATTGAAGGGTGTCACGGTGTCCAAGGGCGATCACCAGATTGACCTGGAACAACTGTTGACCGCCCTGAACATGCGCATCGAAGCGTTGTATGACCGTGAGCACACCATCGGGCATGCCTATTTCACGCCATTGAAAGGCATGTCCTCGGAGCAGCGTTTCGGAGCGTTGGCCACGCTCTTCAGAACCCGGATCATCCCGCTGCTGGAGGAGTACTTTTTCGACGATTGGCAGAAAATCAGGCTGGTACTGGGCGACAACCAAAAGAAAGCGCCTGAGCTCCAGTTTGTACGCGATGTTGAGTCGGGCAGAGGGGCCACGAACCTGTTTGGTTCGAGTGATGAGTGGGACGAGTATGCGCTACGGCCACGCTATAGCCTGAATGCTGACACCTTCAACACACCGCAAGCGTACATCGGTATCTATTCGACGCTATTCAAGCCTGTCGCCGAATGAGTGCCATACAGATCTTTGAGTACGGCAGGCTGGTGGAGTCTGGCGACGGGGTGAGCGCAACGGTAATCCCCGGGCGCGTATTTGCCTGGCTGGAAGAGCAATGCCTGAAAGCCGACGAGCACGCACCTGCCTGGCTCAGACTGACCAGCCGCCGAGGGCAGCGCGTTATCCAGGTGACCAGCTATGTGGGCGTCCTGCGTGCACCTTGCGGTTTCCAGATCGAGATCCTGCCCAAGATCGGCAGCGAAACATCAGCGTCCCTGGCGCGCCGGAAACTGATCGAGATGCTCAAGTGCCTGCGCGGTTTTCGTCACCTCAAGACGCTGAATGCCGATCTTCAGGCTGACCGAATGCCGCTACTCGAGGTGTTCCTGCAACAGTTTCTCGAGACGGTCAGGCATGTCGTCAGGAAAGGGCTGCGCAGTGATTACACCGCCCGGCAAGCCAACTTATCCAGCCTGCGCGGCAAGCTGGTGATGGCGCGTCACCTCTCGGAGAATCTGGTGCGGCGCGACCGGTTCTTTACCGAGCACGATGAGTTCACTCCGGACCGTGCTGAAAATCGCCTGATTCATGCGGCCCTGCGCAAAGCACTGGATATGTGCAGCGCGCCCGCCAATCAGCGTCTGGCGCGCGAGTTGTGTTTTGTTTTCGCTGATGTGCCGCTGCCCACCGATGTGGCGCAGGACTTCAAACGCATCCGGCTGGACCGGGGCATGGCATATTACGAACCTGCCCTTGAATGGGCGCGGCTCATCCTGCAGGGCAACAGCCCCGTACCGGGCGCCGGCCAGCATCATGTGCCGTCGTTGTTGTTTCCGATGGAGGCGGTTTTTGAGGCCTATGTGGCGAAGCATCTGGCGCGCCAGTTGGAGGACGGCTTTGGCCTGAAAACCCAGGTCAGCCGCGAGCACCTGGTGGTGCACAAGGACGAGAACTGGTTCCGCCTGAAGCCCGACCTGCTGGTTCAAGAGGGCACGCAGCCGCGAATGGTGCTCGACACCAAATGGAAGTTATTGGATCGCGCCAAAGGCAACCGTTTCGAGAAGTACAAGCTCAGCCAGGCCGACTTTTACCAGCTCCATGCGTACGCCCACCTCTACTTGAAGGACGCCGGGCACGCCGTTCTGATCTATCCATGGACAGAGTCGTTCCGCGAACCCTTGCCCGTTTTCGATTTCAAGAGCGCCGAGGGCTTGAAACTCTGGATCCTGCCGTTTTGCCTTGAGCGCAGTAAATTGCTGCTCCCCGAGGCATCCCCCCTGGGGAGATTTATCAGCACTGAGGGGGCTCAGGCCGGCTCTGCATCCGCCTCAACCCGAATATAAGTGCGAAACACATGGTCCCACAGCGGCGAAGACACACCGAAGTTCTTCTCGATGCCTTTGCGGTGATGCAGGTCGTGATTGGCCACCAATCCCGGAATAAAGGCGTAGGCCCAATGCTGCGGGCGGTGCATCACGTAGTGCAGCGAGATGTAGACGAAATAGCCCGTCACCGCGCCGATAAACGCCGAGGTGAGGCCGATGGACCAGGCGAGCAACAACAGCACGGCGAAGGTCGAACTGGTTTTCCAGCTGGACACGCCGATGTAGGCCAGCACGTCGATATGGTGGGTCCAATGCTCGCGGCGATACAGCGAATGGAACAGGAAACGGTGCGCCGAATACTCCACCAGCGTCCAGGCCAGCAGGCCCGACAGTGCCAGCCAGGGCTCAAAGGGCGCCAGATAGAGGGCAGCTACCACAAACAGCGGAACGGTGAAGAAATCGAGGTAATAAGCAACCGATGACATCAGCCATTTATTGGAAGCAGCCATGCGCGGAATATCCCTGTAGTGCGAAATGGACGGGCGCGGGATTGTCCGGTGTCGGGCCGCCGTATACAACATCCCGGCGTGGCGACGTGGTGGATTTGTGAGCCAATCGCCCTAGCAGCGTCGAATAGCCGTTGATCCGCTACGTTGCAACAACTCAATCCGGTCCGCCGGCACCAGCGTACGCAAGGTCTTGTACAGCACCCGGGTTTCCAGCAGGTTCCACACCCGCAGCATGGTTTCCAGCGCGTCCAGGGGTTTGCTGATGAAGTCCCGGGCGCCCAGGGCCAGGGCACGCAGGCGCGTGTCGCGGGTCGCGTCGGCAGTGAGTACCAGGATCGGCAGGTATTCACCCTGGGGGATGCGCCGGTTGAGTTGCTCCAGCACCGCAAAGCCGTCGAACTCCGGCATGTGCAGGTCGAGGATCACCAGGTCCGGCTCGAAGCTGTTGAACAACTCCAGGGTGCGCAGCGGCTGGGTGCTGCTCAGCACGTTGGTCAGCCCTTCGCGTGCCAGCAGTTGCTCCACCAGGTCGAGGTTCGGGCGTTGGTCGTCGATGATCAGGATACGCAGGTCGAGGTTCACGCGGGCTCCGGAAAAGCTTGGTCGAGGTGGGCGAGAAACGCCGGCACGTTGATCGGTTTGTTCAATACCGCGGTGGCGCCGGCTTCCTGCAAGGTCTGGCGGGTAAGGTCGCTGGCGTCGGCGGTGATCATCAGCACCGGTGTTTCGCGGGTGATCGGTGACTGACGCAGGCGTTGCAGCACCTTCAAACCATTGATGTCCGGCAGCGACACATCCAGCAGAATCAGCTGTGGCGCATGCTGCGCGGCGAGGTCCAGGCCCAGTTGGCCTTGCATGCTCGACAGCAGGCGTATGCCGGGCCGACGTTGCAGCAGGGTTTCGATCAGCGCCAGGCTGGAGAGGTTGTCCTCGATGCACAACACCTTGCCCTCGAAGGTGCTGACGACGGGAGCAGGGCGCTTCAATTCGGTGTCGATGCCGGGCGTGGCAATACTCTGGGCGTGGGCCACGCGCACGAAGGGCAGTTCCAGGGTGAAGCGCGAGCCGACGCCGGGCTGGCTCTGCACCTTGAGTCGGCCGTCCATGTTCTCCAGCAGGCTTTTACTCAGTGCCAGGCCCAGGCCGCTGCCTTCCACATTCGGGTCGGCCCCCAGGCGTTCGAAAGGCTTGAACAGTTGCCCCATATGATCGGCTGCGATGCCGTTGCCGGTATCGCACACAGCCACGCTGACTCGTTGTCCACGGATATCGACCTCAAGGCTCACCTGGCCATCGCGCCGGTTGTATTTGATCGCATTGGACAGCAGGTTCAGCAGCACCTGGGTCAGGCGCTGGCGGTCGGCAACGATGCCCGTATCCGCCGCCAGTGCCGGCAGCGGCCGCAACTGCACGCCTGCGTCGGCGGCCATGGGCGACACCAGCGTCAGCGCCTCTTGCAAGGTGCCCGCAAGCGGGATCGGCACGATATTCAACGCCAGGCTTCCGGCCTCGATCTTGGCGATGTCCAGCACTTCATTAATCAGCGTGAGCAGGTGCTGGCCGGCGCGCAGAATATGACCGACATCGGCCTTTTGCGCCTTGGGCGCGTCCATGTCCAGCAGTTGCGCAAAGCCCAGGATCGAGTTGAGCGGGGTCCGCAGTTCGTGGCTCATGCGCGACAGGAATTGGCTTTTGGCGCGGCTGGCGCGTTCGGCTTCCTCGCGGGCGGTGCGCAGGGCGATCTCCGCCGCGCGGCGGTCGGTGATGTCGCGGGTGATCTTGGAAAAACCGCGCAGGGCGCCGGTGCCGTCGTATTGCGCCGTGATCACCACGCTGGCCCAGAACCGCGTGCCGTCCTTGCGGCAGCGCCAGCCTTCTTCGGTGTAATCACCGTTGCGGGTGGCCTCGCGCAACGCCATGTCCGGGTGCTGCGGGCATTCCTGGGGCAGGTAGAACAGCGAGAAATGCTGGCCGATTATCTCTTGTTCGGTATAGCCCTTGATCCGCTCGGCGCCGTTGTTCCAACTGGTGACATGGCCCGCCGTGTCGAGGGCGAAGATCCCGTAGTCCTTGACCCCATCGATGATCAGCCGCAAGCGTTCTTCGTTGTCGCGCAAGGCGCGTTCGCGTTCGGCCAGCAACAGTCCGGCCTCCACCAGGCTGGTGCCCAACTGGCCGATTTCGTCTTTTTCCGGCGGCTGTGGCAGCAGCGGCGAGCCCAGGGCCAGGCGTTGGGCATTGCGCTGCACATTCTGCACCCGGGCGACAATACCCTTGGACAGAAACAGCACCGCGACAATCGCCCCGAACAAGCCGCAGATCGCCGCCAGCCAGGTCGACAGCAACAAGCGTTGGCGGGTTTCGGAGGCGGCGGCGCTGCGCTCGGCCAGCAACGACGCCTCAAGGGTGAGCATGGTGCTGATGTGTTGGCGCAGGGCGTCGAGGATGTGCTTGTTGCTGATCAGGATGGCACTGATGGACTCCGGTGTGGCGTCGCTGTCCTTGAGCATTTCCTCCAGCCCGTCGACCTTGCCGTCGATCAGCGGCTTGATCGCGCTGAGCTGCTCGCGCACCCGTTGATCGCGTACGTTGCGGTCCAGTCGGCGCAGGGCCGACTCGATCTGGGGCTTGGCGTTCAGGTAGCTGGGCAGGAAGTCTTCGCGGCGGGTGAGCAGGTAACCGCGCACACTGGCGGCGGCTTCCGCGAGCAGGGTATGCACGGCCTGGATATCGCCTTGCACGCGTAAAACCCGGCGCACATCCTCTTCGGCGCGGGCGGTCTGGCGTTCCGTGGTGTAGATCAGCACCAGGGACAGCAACAGCACCACCAGTGGCAGTGAAATCACCACCAGCGCCTTGCCGCGCAGCGGCAGGTCGGCCCAACGCTTTCTCATTTGGGCCGCCTCATGTGGGTGTCACCAGGCCCAAGGCGATGCCCCGCACGGCGGCCTGGGTACGGTCAGCCGCGCCGAGCTTGCCGATCACCCGCTCGACATGGGCCTTGGCCGTGCCGGTGGTAATGCCCAGGTGTTCGCCGATGGCGCGGTTGCTCATGCCGTTGGCGACCAAGCCGAGGACCTGGCGTTCCCGTGGGGTGAGCGGTTCGCCGGGGGCGGCACCGCTGGCCTGGCGTTCGGTCATGCGCCGCAACAGCCGGGCGCTGACCGCCGTGTTGAGCGCCTCGCCACCGGCGGCCACTTGTTGTAGCGCATGGATCACCTCGGCGCGGCTGGCGTCTTTGAGCAAGTAGCCCACCGCACCGGCATTCATGGCCGCCTCCAGGTACTCGGGGCTGTCGTCCATGGTGAACATCACCACCTTCACCGCCGGCAGGCGTTGTTGCAGCAAGCGTGCGGCGCCCAGGCCGTTGAGCCCGGGCATGCGGATGTCGAGGATGACGATATCCGGCAGAAGCTGTTCGCACAGTTCCACCGCCTGCAGGCCATCACTGGCCTGGCCGACCACCTCGAACTGCGGGTGGCCGGCCAGCAGGGAGACAAAGCCGGTGCGCGTGACTTCATGGTCGTCCGCCAGCACCAGGCGCAGGACGTGGGTCATTGCGGGACTCCAATCAAGTGCGCAGGCACGCGGGCGTGCAGCCGGGTACCGCCGTCGACGGTGCTGACGCAGGTGAAGCTGCCGCCCAACAGGCTGGCGCGCTCCTGCATGGTGGCGAGGCCCAGATGCTGGACGTCATCTGCTGATGGCTCTGCCTTGAAGCCTCGGCCATTGTCGTCCAGCCGCAGGGACGCCTGGCCGTCGTGCAGCGCCAGGACCAGTTGCACTTGACTGGCGCGCGCATGCTTGAGCACATTGTTGATGGCTTCCTGGCCGATCCGGAACAAGGCGATTTCCACCTGGCTGGGTAAGCGCGTCTCACAGTGCGCCTGCCACACCACGTTGATGCCGGCGTCACGCAGGCGGTCGGCTTCCTTATCGAGGGCTTTGAACAAGCCGAAATCATCCAGCACCGTGGGACGCAGGCCCGCAATCAGTTGCCGGCCCTCGCCAACCGAGTGTTGGGCCAGGGTAAGAATCGCCTCCAGGTCGGCGGCCAATGCCTCCGGCAGCGGCGGGCAGCGCCCGGCAAAGCCTTGCAGCCGCTGGTGCAGGCCCGCCAGGGTTTGCGCCAGGCCATCGTGGAGGTCGTAGGCGACGCGTTTGCGTTCGTCTTCCTGGGCGCGGAGCAAGCGGTTGACCAGGTCGGACAGGGTTTTGTCGCGCAGCTTGAGGGTGCTCAGCAGCCGGTCGTTTTCCAGGTGGGCGGCCAGTAATGTGGCGAGCAGTTGCAGGGACTCGCTGTCTTCGTGCTCCGGCGCCCGCAGGCTGACGCTATTGCCCAGCACCAGTACACCAAAGGCATCGCCGTCACCGGCGCGCAACGGCACTTGCAAGACGCTGGGCACGTCCTCGGATGGACGCTCCTGCCAGCACGCCGTGCGCAGGCTGCGGTCGGCGAGGGCGGCCAGGCTGCCCAAGCGCGACGGGTTGCCATGGCGGGCGCTGGTATAGGCGATGCCCTCGGCGTCCCACTCCTGCAGCAGCCCGTGGTCCATGGCCAGAAACGCGCAGGCCCGCGCGAGCACGCGTTCGCGCATGGCGTCGGGGGCCAGTTGGCGCAATTCCTGGCCGGTATCCACCAACAGGCGCAGGCGCGCCGTACGACTTTGCGATTGGCGAAAGTGCGCGCGCATGGCCAGGGCGCTGCCGGGATCATGGGGCGTGTCATGCATGGTTGATGCTCCATTGCTGCGGGCGCGAGGGGGATCTATTAGACATGGTCGGACCCCTTGGGCGCTATCTGCCAAATGGCATAGGTAAATACCTCCGGTTGGCCGATGGCGGCTGGCGGGCAGGTTGGCAAAGTGGCCTCAACGACGACCACTGGAGTAATGCAATGAAATTCGATATCGCCCCGATCGCCCTGATGTTTGCCCTGAGCGTACCGTTTGTTCATGCTGCCGAGACGGCCCCGTATGTCTACCGTGAAGTCGCCCAGGCGCCGGCCAATGTCAAAGACCGCGAGATTGCCGGTTTATTCGATCGCTGGAACAGCGCCCTGCAGACCGGCAACGCGAAATCCGTGGTCGACCTCTACGCGCCGGGCGCTGTGTTGCAGCCGACCGTTTCCAACCAGGTGCGCACGACGCCGGAGCAGATCACCGACTACTTCGACCACTTCCTGGCGCTCAAGCCGGTGGGCCAGATCAACTACCGCGAGATCCGCCAGCTGGGCAGCAACGTGGCCATGGACAGTGGCGTCTACACCTTCACCCTGACCGAGTCGGATGGCAAGGTGCGTCAGGTGCAGGCGCGCTACACCTTCGTCTATGAGCAGGTGGGTGGCCAGTGGAAAATTCTTAACCATCATTCTTCGGCGATGCCTGAAGTACAGGCCAAGCACGCCAAGCAGTAATGGTTGGAGGGAAAATGCCCATCCCTTGGCGGGGGGGCATTTTTTTGTTGGGGCTGGGAGATTGTTGCTGTGACGGCTCGGGATCCGGCGCCTATCCAACTGATGCCCTGCGAGGGAACAAGTCCACTACACAACTTTCAGAGGTCTGTGGTTTGCTTCCGTGGCGGCCTTCGGGCCGACCATGTCGTTGGATTTGACCGAGTACATATCCGTTGCTGCGGTAACGGCCACTTAGGGTTCCGCTCTTACAGCGGGTCACTTTTGGAAGAGCGCCAAAAGTAACCAAAAACGCTTCGCCCCAACACTCGGCACCTCGCCTAGGCTCGGTGTGCCCTCACTCCGGCTTTGGAGCGTGGGCCGCCGCAATGGGCCATCCTTGGCCCAGTGCGGCTAACCCGGCGTCCTGCCGGGTTACCCACGCTCCAAAGCCTGCGTTCGGCCAGCGTGTTTAACGGGGCGATCCCAGATCAAAAACAAAGCGAGGCGGCCTTAAAGCCGACCTGATCTTTGAAGCGTACGCGGTGTGGCTTCTACTTCCTTAATCGCTGACGAAGTCAGCAATCTTTTGATCTGCTCTGGCTCTGGCTCTGGCTCTGGCTCT
>NZ_QGAA01000027.1:0-73630 GCF_005233485.1 Pseudomonas sp. CFBP13509 | reverse complement strand
AACCAAGCGCTTACTAAAGCCTTGCAAATGAGCGTGGTTTTGAGGAGCACGGGGGAGAATGGTGTGGTCAAGGTGTGTCTGCCGGACGCTTACTCTGAAAATGCTTTGCCATTGATCCAACCAATCACTTCATGGGTAGAAACAGGCAAATAACAACAAAGTTATAACCTTCTGTCGTCTTTGATTCTCCTACTAGCTAACGCGACGCCACCCTGAGGACGGCGTCAAGTTCCGGTTTCAGCTGGTTAGCAAGGCATCACACAACTGCTCAAGGGCCGAGGTGGAGCGAATAATGCCACGATGCCCAAGGCCCGAGGTTAATATTAGCTTGGCACCTGGCCAAACTTCGACGAGCAATTCGCTCTCGATTTTATTGACGTAAGTGTCGTTGGTATCATGCAACGCGACCAATGGAATGGACATGGCTTCGGCTCCCCGGTAAGCGCTGTAAAAGTCCCAGTTTTCACCTTGCAACTGATAGCGGTCGAGCACGACGGACGACAAGTGCGCTTGCATGGTCCGGGTCAGCCGCAACTGAGCCGACACTTTCTCGAACACACCATAGAAACTGGAAGGCGAACTGATCAGCCCGAGGCGCTTGATGGGGAGGCCGGCTTTCACAGCATTAACTGCGGCAATTCCGCCAAAACTGTAGCCAATTACGCAATTGATACTGTCATACAGGCCGACCATGTGCGTAATGCATTCCTTAAAGTCCAGCATATCCGCTTCATCGCCTCCGGATTGACCGTGAGCGACCGCATCGAAAGCCGCAACACACAGTCCGCGACGGGTCAGCAACTCGATCAACGTGCGAAAATGCGACGCCTTCGACTCCCAGCCATGCGCCAGAAGAACGTCTGGGCGCTCTCCTCCCCACAGGTAGTACTTGCAAGAAACGTCCGATTTGATCGCAAAGTCCCCTGACACCGATGCGCTTACAAGGAAGCGATCCCTAGGATCGTTATTCTTGCGACGCGGTTGAAACAAAAGACTCTCCATTTTTCTTTTTGTGAAGCCAGGCGCGCAAATCTCACTGAATTTCATCGCAGTGCGAAATAACTTAAGCGGCAGCGTGCCGTTAAACTCAGGCGCATTGAAATCGCCATAAGATGCGGTAATTTTATCTTTGTAATTCACGATGACTCTCCTATTTTAAATCGCATCCATAAGGCATGTTTATTTCTTCATAACGAATGAAACGCTGCCTTTTTTCGTCCCATAAATGACACGACAGATTGCTTGTAATATCGGCTATACGCCAGGTTGTCCGATGCACTTTCGCAATCCCCTCAATAGCCGACATCGCCGCCGGAAGGTGATAAAAAGGCACCTTTGCATTGACGTGATGCACTTGATGATAACCAATATTGGCCGTCACCCAGTGCCCCAGCCGGCACATACTGAAGAACGATGTACTGTCGAATGCCGCATCCAAATAATCCCATTCTGCCGTCGCGTAAAACTTCGCGCCCTGAAAGTTGTGCTGAGCATAGAAAAGGTAGCTCCCCACTGCAGTGGCAATCAGTAGCGACGAGATATAGAGGAGCACACTCAGGCTGCCCGCGAACTGATAAAGCCCTAGCAGCAATACGCTATGGAGAAGCACAGACATGAAGGACGTCCAGCAGCGGCGAAAATCAATGAAGCCTCTAGCGAGCGTCGGCAGCACGAAGAAAACCAATAGCCCCAACACCATCGATAAACCGGAGCGCCTGAGTTTGTAAAGCGCCTTCTGCCTTGGCGAAAATGCGGCCCATTGCTCAGTGTTCACAACCATGAAGTAGCCGGACAGGTAGCTCTCGGCCATTGAGTTCGTACCAAAATTCAGAATCGAGTTGGTACGGTGATGCTCATCGTGACTACGCGTCCATTGTGCCGGCGGAAAGAAGATGAAAAGTCCAAAAAAACCCAGGATGGCTTTAACTATAATGTTTGTATTTTTCAACAACGCGCCATGGCAATAGTCGTGATAAATCACAAACAATCTAATATTCAACGCCACAGCCGCGGCACACCCCAATATGCCAAGAATGATATCATCCGAGAGCGCAATCACGGAATAAGCAGAAAATAACATTACCACCGTGGATATCAGGCAGAAATATGAGTACCCAATCCGCTCATGAGCAAAACCTTGAACAATATCAAATAACTTTCGCTTTTCTGATGAACTGAGCACGTTATTCTCCACTGTCACCCAAGTGTTTCAGCTGGCCGCTCATGCTTGAGCGCCCCGAAATTTTCCTTGTATATAGTCTTGACGAACTTGAAGTCTTTTTATCTTACCGCTGGTAGTTTTGGGGATATGTGATTGGTCTACGCAAATCACTTCATGGGGTCGAATCCCGTGCACGGTGAAGCAGTGCTCCTTGATCATCGATTCAAGTGTTTCTACTGAATAGACATGGCGCTGTGAACGCTCAATCTCCTGAATAACGATGAGTTGCTCACCCTGCGCCTCAATGGAAATGGCGGCTCCCGCATCTGCTTTGAAAACACTGGACAGCGCCTGAACGGACCCTTCGATATCTGATGGGAAATAGTTTTTCCCATTGATGATGATGACCTCCTTCAAACGCCCGGTAATGAACAGCTCCTGCGCATCAAAAAATCCGTAGTCACCTGTTCTCATGAATGGCCCTCGCCCATCCTCGGTCATGGCCTGGAAAACCACCTCGCTTTCTTCGGGACGCTGCCAGTAACCCTGAGCAACGCTTGCCCCTGATACCCAGATTTCACCCACATCCCGATCATTCAAAACTCGGCGGCTCTGGGGATCCACAATCAAGACTTCATTGCCCAATACTTGCCCGGAACCGACTACCGTCTTTACGTCAGGCCGTTCGACAACAGGCACGGCCCGCCCTAGAGAGAGCTGCTCGCTATCGATAGTGATCTGCTGATGCACCTCACGGGGGCTACCACCGGTAACGAAGAGTGTCGATTCAGCAAGTCCGTAGCAGGGATAAAAAGCTTCGTGACTGAAACCGTATGGCGCGAACTGCTCGGAAAATGACTTGAGTGTCTGCGCATGAATAGGCTCAGCGCCGTTAAAGGCAACCCTCCAGGAGGAGAGATCAATACCTTCCATTTGCTTGCTGTTGGAGTGTTTAGCGCACAATTTGTAGGAAAAATTTGGCCCGCCGCTGGACGTTGCGCCGTACAGCGAGATTGCCTGGAGCCAGCGCAACGGCCTGCGCAAAAATGTCATCGGCGACATGATGTTGGCGGTAAAACCTGCAAACATTGGCTGAATAATGCCGCCCACCAGCCCCATGTCGTGAAAAGGCGGTAGCCAACTGACGACAGAGCTATGGGCATCATGCTCGAACTTACGATAGATGACCGTGGAGTTATGGAGCAGATTTTGATTGGTGACGATGACGCCTTTGGGATTTCCCGTAGACCCAGAAGTGTATTGCAAGAAGGCAATCTCACCTGGACTTATGACATGACGTGGCTCGACGTCCGAGTTAGCCACTTCATCGACGACAATAATCCTGAACGTCGTGTGTGTGAGCCCCTCTTTTTCCAGCCACTGGAGCAGAGAGTCCTTCAAAGCAGAGGTGGTCAGAATATACCGAGGATTGCAGTCCCTAATGATGACCCGCAGCCTTACATGTTCGGAGTGCGAAACCATTGGGTAAGCTGGCACCGCGACGATCCCGGCGAAAATGCATGCATAAAAGCTTGATATATAGTCGAACCCTGATGGGAATAGAAGGATAGCCCGCTCTCCGCCATCGCCTACGTCAAAGTGCCCGGCGATAGACCGCAGGCGTGCGAGCAGTTGACCACAGGTCAACGTTTCGCAGTCATCCAAACCATTGTTGAGGAAGCGATAAGCAATACTGTCGGACTGGTGAATACCTCGCCACTGACACACTTCAACTATAGATTTTGCAAAACAGCGTTCTTCAGTATTCGGAATGTTATAAAAATTTCTGTCGGTCACGTTGACCCCTCCTTCCTTGCCGGGTACTTATGGAAAATAGTACGCCACCCATGCCACGTCGCAGGTCGGCGATGCATGACAAACGGGTGCTAATCCCAAACTCAATTCAGCGCCATGAACGCTTTCAGTTCACCAACAGTCTTGAATGAGAACACCTTCGACTCCGGAATTTCAACGCCAGAGTTATCCTCCAAATAGCCCACAAGTTCAAAGATTTCAACCGAGTCCAGGCCCAAAGAAGGAATAAGCAGACTCATCAGAGACTCTTCGCCCTCAAGCGAATCAAGAATGACAAGCGACTCCGAGCGAATGTGGCCAACAGCCTCATAAAGAAGATTAAAAAACTTGCAATTACCCACGCTTACGACTCCTTGAACACACTGAAAAAATGGCTTCCGCGGATGACCTTACGCTCGCGCTCATCCAGCATCTTGCTTCTGGTCTCAGGCAACCGAAACCAATGGATATCTGGCATACAATGGTGTTCCTGGTGATAGCCATTATTGAACCAAAGCAAATTGTATAACCGTGAATAGCTACTCACGGAATTACTCATGCTATTGGCCGGGTCACAGCCGTGATGCTCTGCATAGTTTTCCAGTGAAGCCATCGACGTCCCGAGGTAATGAACAGGAATCACAAACAGCACAAACGCCAGCGGCTGATAGATCAGCGTTAGAGTGACTGCAAAGACTAGGATGCTGATCTCGATCATCACCAGTGCGCCGACGCGCTGATAGGCATCTTTAAACAACTCGGTGACAGACAGCCTGAAATAACTGAGCAGCGTGTAGCGCAATGCACTCTCCTCGCCAGCGTCACTGCCGTATAAATAAAGCGATGATCTGTCCTTTGGCGGCTGATCGCCCACCCACCCATCGTTATTGAAAACGTGGTGATTGATATGGTGTGCCTTGTAGAACGATTGCGGCATGCCCAGCGCCAGTGTATTGATCACTGAAAACACCAAGTTACCCAGGCGCGACTTGAAAAACGGATTATGAATAAAATTATGTGCCACGCATTGATAGTTGGTACACATCAATAGAATGTTGGCCAATGCCAGAATGAGCAGACTCGCAATCGACAGTTCGTTAAACCACACGACTGGTACGACCCAACAAGCAATATGCGCCAAACTCAAAGCCACCAGCACGCCATCGAATTTACTATATTTAAACATTCTGCTTTCTCCACTGACGACGCTGTTCAGACATGATTGCTCCTTCCTCAGCCGTGGCATAATGCTTTTCCCAATGCTCCAGTTTTTTCTCCATCACTCGAAACCAATAGCGTGGAAACAACGAGCGGAAAATTTGCACAACGTAACCATGCTCAATCAGTACCGGGCTTTCAAGACTACCCAGCGACCAATATTTTTTGTTTGGGTTAGCATGATGATCCGAATGCCGAGTCAAATTCAGCAAAACCGCGGATGAAAATAGGCTGCGGCAATCCCAGCTGTGGGCTGGCCTGACCTTACTACCTGGCACACGCACCAAACCATAATGTTGAATGTAATTAGTGCACTCATAAGTAACTTTCGAGGTCACCACAATAATTAGATAACACGCAAAACCCATTGCACCGGCGACATATATTGAGATAGCGATGATCAGCAGCGTGAGGATGAAGCCTGGCATCAGTCTATTCCCTAGGCCGTAGACAGATCTCGGCAATCTGTTCAACCGCGCCTTCTCGAATGCCCAGGCTTCGGCATACTGCTCCCAGGACGAGCGGACAATAAACCGATAAATACTTTCACCGCGACGCGCTGTCGCTGCATCCTGAGTTGTCGCAACATTTTTATGATGACAATGTACGTGGGAAATGGCGAACTGGCTGTCAGCAACGATCGCTAAGGCTAGATTGCCCGCCGCCATGTCAAGCTTGCTGATTGTTCGGTGGGTCAGTTCATGTCCCACCACCATATTGATGCTGAGTACGAACCCTGTGCTCACGGAAGCGACAACAACCTGTAAGAGCGTCCATTGTCGTTCAGCCAGCGCCGGCGTATCAACCAGACGGGCCAGCGCTTGCATAGCTTCATGAGCATGTCCGCCGGCCACGAGCAACACCGCGCCTACCGCGATCAGCGACTGGACGATATATACATACATAAGCCCGTCGAGAACAAACGACCAACGTCCGGCATCCTGAACATCGCCGAGATCAGAAAATCGATCGAGCACAAAGTAGCATGCAAAGATGAACAACAAGTTTAGTAAGGGCGCCCACCCACCCCACAAGGTCGAGAACACCAACAGGGGCATATAAAGTAAAGGCACCGCCGAGAATCTTAAATACTTCACGTATCACCTACCCAGTTCAATTATTTGCCGAACGACTCAATTTCCCACTGATGGTTTTTCACGGTATGCATCTTCAATACGTCCAGGCAGGCATTGACCAGGGATTGAGAGCCACACATCAGGAAACGTTCCGTTCCTTTTAACCGATCGCCTTCCGTTGCCCGAAACATCTCATGCAATATTGCAGGCACACGCTCACCGTTCGTAGCACTGCTGGAACTGGATTCTCTTGAAACCGCCACACGATAATCAAAGGCCGGGTATTTTTTCTTCATCGCCTCAAGGCGCCTTCCGTCATAACAGTGAGAGGAATAGCGCACTGCATGCATTAATAGCACGGAGGCCTTGGGATACTTTCTCAACCGCCCCTCAAGCACTCCCAGCACCATACCCAACGCTGAACCACCCGCGACTGCAACACAACGATCGGTTTCTTTAGGCCAGTCGTCTAGAGAAGCTCCAAATTGCCCAAATGCGGCGCTGACGTTCAAGTCGTGATGGATGTGAGCGTTATCAGATAGCCACTGCGAATAAAAACCGCTTTCTCTTCGTGCTACATCTACAGCCAATCTTCCCGGACTTGTACTGACAATAGAATAACTTCGACCGTCAGTTGCCCCCGGTATAGTCAGCATAACGCTCTGCCCTACCTGAGCGACACAAAGGCTGGATAATGTCACTCGGGAGATGTATTCGTTCATCGGCTCAATATGTTCAATACGTGCCGACAGCAGATTTGTCGTGTCACTGAGCTTATGCAGAAAATCCAGATGGACGTCACTTTGCGGTACAGCTTGGCAGGCCAAGACATACCCTTGTGCAATCTGAGAGGGTGTCAGGCAGTGGCTTAAATCAATCAGCGATCTAGCCTGTCCATGCGCTACTTTCACAAGACATTTCTGGCATGCGCCAACTTGACAGGAATACGGCACGTCAAGACCTTGCTCCAGAAGACTATCCAAGATCGTATTTTTCCGGTGCAACTGACATGGCGTACTGCCGACCTGACCAACAAAGGGAGGTTTTTTCTTAAAAAAGGAAAGCATTGGGCCTACCTATTACGAGTTACTGATTGATCATCGCGGTGATTTGCCGAGCCAGCCAACGAGGGCTGATACGAACCGACTGCATAGCCAACTTATTCACCAGCCCGGGGACAATGACCACACGGTTACTTAACAGGCCTTTGAAACCGATCCTCGCCACTTCTTCCGGGCTCATGACAATACCGAACAACCCCTTAGCGAGGCCTGTATCCACCGACCCGGCTCTTAGATGAAATGCCGTCTGAGTCGTACCTGGGCACAACGCTGCACATCTCACGCCCTTCCTGCGCAGTTCCACCGCCAATGCTTCAGTGAAGTGCAAGACATAGGCTTTTGAGGCGTAATAGTTTGCATAATAAGGTCCGGGCTGAAATGCAGCTAAAGATGCGACATTTAGCAAGTAGCCTTTACCCTGGCGTACAAAATGTTGTGCGATAAAATGGCTCAATACCGTAAGTGCGCGGACATTAGTTTCAATAAGCGCACTATGATCGACCACATCGGTGTCCAAAAAACTGCCTCCGCGACCGACACCGGCATTATTGATAAACACTTCTATCACTTCAAGATATGGCGAAAGGTGCTCTATCAGCTGGCTTAACTCATCAGCATTCGATAAATCAAAACTCAAACACTTAACCGTCACTTTATAGTTCGCAGCAAGACGCTCCGCAGCATAGTTTAGTCGCTCTTTATGATTGGCAACCATGATCAGATTATAACCACTGCTCGCCGCCTCCTGGCTAAGCGCGTAGCCAATACCGGAGGATGCTCCGGTAACGACAGCATATTTCCCTTCTTTCATAAACCAAGCCTATTTATTAAGATTGCGCGACAGCAATGCTGCTTTTCAATTGGTATGCCAGGCATGCGGAAAACCGATCTAGCGATACAGGCGGGTGCAATAAGCTGTTTAGCAGAAGATCCAAACTCACCGAGTCTTCCTTAATCAGATAACCAACGCCTAACATTCCAGGTACATGGCAAAGCGTTCCAAACTGCAGCAATGCGTTTTGGCTGCCTCCGTTGGACGCCATAATGGTTCTGTCATAGATAAAGCGAAATGCCGGTAGACCAGCCAGCACTGAATACTTCATCACCCGCTGGACGATCGCATTGGTCGCTCCACCGGCCCAGCGCAAGTAACTGATCTGCAAGAGATGGGAAAGCAATCCCAAGCCTTGCTTGGAGTGCGATATGGCTCGTTTATGCGCTTGCGTCGCTTGCACGAGCACGTCGACTTTCTGTTGTGAACTTGCCGCTGACTTATAACGTTTGAAGGCGGCACTTACCGGATTGATGAAATCAAGTGCACGGCCAGGCAAATGGTCCAGTGCAACAGGTTCGAACAGGGTCGGTGGCGACCCGGTCGTTTCTCTATAAGCTTCATAAATGGCCAGCTGCACCAACATGTCTAACGAGATACGCCGCCGCCTAACCGCGCTCAGGTCCAGATCCTTTATACAAAGCACACGGTGCTCAACGCTTCGCAGTTGGTTGTCTAGATAAGACTTGATCGAAGCCACCTTTACACACCCCAACTGTGCCTGCGCAACAGCGTTGTCATAGCGAGCCACCTCTTCCTGAATCAAGACGGCCGGGAGCTGCGACGGAGCATTCTGATTCTGCTGGACTGTCGAGACTATTGATGCCGCTTGAGCGCCAGTAAGGCTTGCATGCTCGCAGAGCACGAGCACTTCATTGCTGCCAAGGCGCGCGCACACCTGCAATGCCTTGTCGGCAAACCGATTATCTAGATTGACAAGACGCCCCGAAGCGCTGTCATTACTCCCCGCCGGATCAATACAAAGCAGGAAACTGCACTGGCGCAACACCCTTAGCCCTTCACCCGCCACCGGATCAGCCTGTAGACGCACCGAAATGGTAGACCACCCATGACGACGATAGGACGCACACTCCGACAAAGTCAGGGTTGCGCCATGGACGTCTTCAGGGTTCGGTTTAAAGATGATGTCGATCAATATCGTTCGAAGATGTCCAAGATCCAGGCAGGCATCCACTGGCACCTTGAATAGAGCGCCAGCGTGCAAAATGGCGAAATAGGGGTAAGTGTCAGGGCAGACCAGTGCGTCGCAAAAAGCCCTTGGTGAACGCCAAATACGAAAAGCCCGGGCAACGTCGTCGCTCGCCAAGCAGGCTTGATGAATAGCAGAAATCAGACGGGTAAAACGCTCGACGTCTGCCTCATGCTCCTGACCCATTGAAAAGACCAGCGGGAAATTATTATAAAACGGCAAGCCTCCACGACACGTCAGGTAGAAATGCGCGGTACTGTCCTTGTAACTGCTCTGGTAGCCGCCCATCCATCGACGCAATACGTCGACCCCATGGAAAAAACTAACGGATAAAAGAAACAGGCTGGATACAAAGTGCGCACGCGCTCTGCCGAACCCTTGAATACTTTGAATATGTTCAAATAGAGCGCAATACAACCCGCGAATACTTAGTGCGGGCGAGCGTTTTTTATAATCCACTGTTTCTGCCCTCCTGGCATTTAATTATTCCTCCCACGACTCAAGTGCTACTCAGGCCATCCGCCAAACGCAAGAACTTGATGTATGAGCTAGAGGCCAATGGTAATAACGCCGGCGGTGCCAAATAAGGGGCGCTGCTGCGATACCAGGGCAAGTCGGGTGAACAAGAAAATGCTTCCAGCCAGTTTGCATAGGACGCGCCATTGGCCAACGACAAGGCCAAGCCGTGCCCGCAGCACCCCACAAAACTGTCGACCGACGATTGTCCACGGGTAACGACGGGATAGTTATCTAGCGTGACGCCAATGGTTCCGCTCCAGACTTTTTCAATACTGATATCAGCCAGTTGAGGTAGAAACTTGCTCAGCCCTTCGCTCAGGCCTGCATAGACCTTGTAGGACTCCGGTTCTCCATCGCGTTGCCGCTTCCATACAGAATCTGTGGAATAAAATGGCTCCCCTCCGCCGAACAACAAACGATGATCAGGCGTGATGCGCAAGTAATTAAAGATTCTTCGTACATCGATGATCGCGTTGTTCGGCTGTAACCCAAGTTGTGCCATTTGACCAGGCAGTAACGGCGCAGAAAGCATCAGCGAAGTCGATATGGGCATCACTCGTCCGCGCAACCGATTCAACGAGGGGGTAAAACCGTTCGTCGCCAACAACGCCCTCGAAAAGCGCAGGGAATGCCCATTCGCCTCAACGAAATGTTCCTGAGGCTCGGCACACCGAGTGTTGACGTAAATCTCTCCACCCATGGCCAGGATTTTCTTGGCCAAAGACACTACGAGCTTCACAGGGTCAATGGTCGCTGTATTTTTATACTCGAGCCCCGACAGGTAACCCGGGCTATCGACAATCCCTTTGATAGCCTTGCGATCGTAGGTCTCTACGTCAAAACCCGCTGCAATCAACGCGTCGCCCTCCAACTGGAGTTGTCTATCATTGGCCGCGTTGGTGGACACTTTGAACTGGCTACCCATCAACAAATCACAACCCAGCTTTTCGTCGCGAATCAACTGCGTGCTGTAGTTAAGTGCGTCCAGGGTGTGGACGAAAATCTGACGAGCCTTGACGTCACCATACTGTTTCACCAAAAGGTGATATTGCTTGCCAATACCTGGCCCTATCATCCCTGAGTTTCGGCCACTGGCTCCACTGCCTAGAGGATGGGCATCGACCACGATGACTTTGCGGCGCGACCCAAACTTTTTCAATATGTGGTAAGCCGCAGACAACCCTGCCAACCCCGCACCAATAATCAGATGATCGCACTCTGCGTCCGCGCACAGTGATGGCAAGGAAATCTCGGCCCCCGTACGACTCCATACGAGGTTTGATGTGAAGTCCATTTCAATACACCTAGATAGCGTTAGTTAACTTCATCAACCGAAGCAGAATTCCAACACGGAACTTTCCATAGGTGGCGAAGTACTCAGGTGTCACTGACATTGGCTGCCACTTCAACTTGTAAGCCACCTGACTGGCTGCGGGATAGATGCGCTGTCCCTGCTTTTCCAACGCGCCCAATATCCATCTCAACAGACGGCTGCGCGAGGAATACGTATCAAATTCATCCGTCACACCATAGAAGGGAGTCAGCCCAAAATTCAGGTACTTCTCGCCCTCTTGCTTGAAGCGCTTGATCGCCTCGACATTGACCAATTCCATTGTGCCAGGAGGCAACTTGGACACGCGGCGCGTCAGGTCATGCATCCACCCGTTGTATTCGCCAAAGGCTGGCACGTAACTAATGAAGCCGACAATCTTGTCGTGCAGTACGGCGACGAAAATTCGCTCTTTGTCCAGCCCGCTTGCACCCAGGTCGCCGACCATGAACGACAGCAGTTTTTTGCTTCCTTTGGCCTTCAACCACTCCTCGGTAATGGACGAAAGCATGCGCTGTTGGTCCGGTCCGTTAGGTAGGTCAACCCCCAACTCCTTGACAATGACCCCTGCCTTTTCGGCTCGCTTGATCTTGTTTCGCAAGCTCATGAAGGGGCTACCCGCCATCGAAAAACGCTCCAGATCCAGTGTGTAGGAGCAGCCCATCTGGTTGACATGAAAACCTAGCCTTTCGAACAGATCGGCTTGATCACGACGCAGTTGCACACAAGACAATTCCCGGCCATGCTCCACCGCGTGGCTGATGAATGCCTTCAGCAGCGGCTCCCGATTATCCGCAGAGCTAATAACACCGGTGAGGATGAACAGGCACTTACCATCGTCCTGAAAAGGCAGGTATCCGGCCAGCCCTTCGACAGTAAACGTCGAGATACCACTGTTGAGGGTCAGGAATAGCGACGGGTGATTCCCAAACCGCTCAGCCCAGAGAAATTTTCGCGCGCTATCCACCACCGTACCGTTAAGCTTTCTTTCATGTGCCATCAACGCTTGAAACTTCGCGTAGAGCGGGTGTATGCGTGGCTCGAACGACATCGCTCTGGATTTGAAGCCATTTCCGAATAGACTGCGATCACCAAATAGATGAATGAGAATCCCCATCAGCGCCCATTCTACCTCTACAAAATAGCACCACAGCGCGGCAACTATCGCTGCCGTGAAAAAATTATGCGCGCCGTTATACAGAACATAGTAGATGTCGGGCACCTTGCCTTGGTAACGCCTGTACGCAATTGCACCCGGGAAGTAACCGATAATATCGATATACGAGAACAGGATAATCAGCGGAATAACTCGAACGTCCGCCCAGTGGTACAAAGTGATCAAGACGCTCGCGAGCAATAGAAACCCGTACTCAACACGCGCCATTGCCCGTGTGTTCGGACTTTCAAAACTATTTACTACATCCATTTAGTACCCCTGGAGACTGAACGACGGCTCATCGAAGATGCTGCGCAGTGGCCCATGTCAAGCTGGCAAGCGATCTTTTTTACGATCAATGTAATGACTGAATCCATGGCGAGCAGCCAACTCACCCACCTCCTTGGCTTCGTCATAGGCAATTTCTTTACCAATGCTATAACTGGAACTTACATTTTCCATGCTGAGCAATATGGTTTCCGAGAGGCATGCCAGACTCACCCCAGGCTCACAGCCGATGATGTTGCAGTCACTCAACATCGCTTGTGCATCGGGCAAGGTAACCAATCCTCCCTCGTACACCTCCCGAGCCCCTCCCTCACGCAGCACATCGAAGGGGCGGGCCACGTCGAAAATCTTACAGGTCTTCGGAAAAACGTCGGCGGCGATGAAAGGTTTGCCTTCGCTGGTAGCCGAGTACACGCAATCAATGTCCTGGGCGATTACGGTGTGCTCCAGCCCAATATGGACCTCGAAGAATTGCACGCCACTGGCCGTACCGGCATCCATGATCGATTGCATTAATACAGGCACCTGCTCGGCCGGGCAGTGAAGCAACGCCTGTTCGAGATCGAGATTCCTGCAAACGCCCCAGAACTTCCCGGCGGCGGATTCATCGCTGAGACACTCGACTCGCAGGAGCACCTCGATCAGCGCACCACGCAAATTGATGTACTGCTCCTCGACCGTAGAACTCATGCTGCCAACGATGTCTATCTTTCCAAAAAACTGGCATAGATCCATGAGTGCGACACGACCTACAGACCCCCGAGCACCGAATATCATCAGGCGCTTGCGCAAAGCCGATGGGCCGAATACTTCACGGATCAAGTTGCAACTGGATATAGCTGTAAGGCTGTTACCAGTGGTCAAACGGAAAGGGGCATCAGCAATGTCCAGACCGCCTTTTGAAATAACCGAAGTATAAGCGCCTAAACCCACCACAACGGCGCCGACATCTTGGGCTTTCTGCAGATACTTTTTCAACAAATCGGCCTTATCGGCGCGACTCAGCTTAAGCATCGCTTGCGGACTGATGGGGCTGTAAATCATTGCGCCATTGACTACCCGGCCATGAGGGCTTGCCATTGAGAATTCAAATACAACTTCAGGACTGTTTTCTATCTGCCCGAACGAGAAAAACCAGTGCGCCAACGCAAGCTTCTGCGCTTCGGTGAAGTATTCAATAACGGCTTCCGGCAAGCCTCTGCAGATATCCTCGGCACTCGTGGAGTGCAGGAGAAATGCGAACTGCACATGGTCACCCTTCACCGGCTGTGGCGACAGTGGCCGGGGCCGAGGTTTTTTCTTGGCATTACCTTTCACTGGCGCATCGCTGGCTGCGGGCACATACCCCACCAGGAAACCCATTAGCTTGTCGTAACGCTTGTTTTGCAGAATCTCGCACACCTCCTCGAAGGCGCCGAGGAATCGCTTCAACTCTGACTTGCTAATAGTGAGCGCTGGCTGAAAACGGATACTCCCACGCTCGGCGTCATTCAACAGCGGCATGCAAAAGATGCCTTTAACGTGCACAAGATAGCCACAGATCAGTAGCGACATTAAATCGCTTTTCTGCGCATAACTGACGATATAGTTACCTTGGGTCGCCGGATCACTAAAATGCAATGCGTACATAAGCCCAAGGCCACTGTAAGTAAAGCTGGTGTATTTATCCGCCAGTAACGCGAGTCGCTGGCTGATGATCGCCTCGCATTCCCTGACATGCTCTAACAGCGCGCTTTGCTCGCACATCAATGAATTGATGACAGCGAGCCCAACAGCACATGCCAAACCGCCGTTGGCGAATGTAGAGCTATGTTTGCTGTCGAATTCTGCACTATAGACACCACGCTTAATGATCATGGCGCCGATGGGGATAATGCCTCCCCCCAGGGCTTTAGAGAGCAGGATGAGGTCAGGCTCAACCCCAAAGCGGTGGGCAGCAAAAACGGCCCCAGAACGCCCAAGACCGGTCTGAATTTCATCCAATACCAGTAGCGTTCCATAAACTCGGCACAATCTCTGTGCCTCTACCAGGTAGTTGGTCTCGGCGGGAGTCATGCCCCCCTCACCTTGAATGGGCTCTACAATAAAAGCAGAAAATCGTCTGGTTTCCAGAGCCGCCTGCAGCGCTGCTAAATCGTTGTACTGCACTTTACTGTAGTTTTCGCCATCGACAATGTCGGGGTTGCTATAGCGCTTGCTGCCCGTCGCAGACAGTGCAGCATACGTTTTACCATGGAACGAGTTTTTTGCAGACAGCACTGCCCTTCTGCCAGTTTTCAGGCGACTTAACTTCAGGGCAGCCTCGACTGTTTCTGTACCCGTGTTAGTGAACACGACCTGCTCGTAATTGGCGCCTGCGACCTGGATCAAGCGATCAGCCAATTGCTGGGTGCTTGCAGCGACAAAGGGCTGAATAAAGTTCGGGCACTCACGTTGCAAATAGTCAATCGCGATCGCGTTCAACTCGCTGGAGTTATGCCCAAACGGCAAAGCGCCATATTGCGCGACGCCATCTAATATTTTTTTACCCTGAGCATCGTAGTGATAGCAGCCTTTGCTTCGTACGATATCCAAATCGAGCTTGAATTTTTTGAGCATCGACTGACGGTAGGGTTGGAGATTCACAGTGCACAACCTTGGCTCATCTGCTGTTCGAATCCAAAGCGCGTCACAGGATGGAATGCAAGTAAGTCGACAGCCTTAGCAAGATAATGTGCCTGGTTATCGGAGAGGTAGCGTTGTGCACCGAAATTTTCAAAGATACATATTTTGATTTCTTTCAGTGTGCGCTGGATTTGGTAACGCAACGCCAACACCTCAGGCACAAGCCATGCAATATTATCCGGCATCACGTTTTCTGCGATTCCCATTACGCTATAACGGCACTGGGCAAGCCCGCCTTTGATAGGAATGAAAATCGATGGGCTCGCCATTGCGCCAGGACTGAGGCGCTCGGAGAGTGCTTGGCAGGCACCAGTGTAAGCGGCACATATGAATAGATTAAAGCTAATCAAACCGGTATTGAGATAGAGCTCGAACGATTCGTTTTCCGCCCAAACAACCCAACCATTCTTAACTGTTACGTCGTCAAATATTACTTCATGGCTGTCTGTTGCTAGCAGGATATCGCCGGGCCAAAAGTCTTTACGTTCAAGTCCCGCATCGCCATTGGACAAAATTGCAATGCCCGGCAAGCCTTCTGCAGTAACGATTGACACTGCGTAATAGTCAGCAACGTTACTCATCGTACAAGGCTTTTTACTGCCTGTAATTTTAATAACGCCCTCTTCATTTACGCTCGCGGCGACGCTGGTGTGGAAAATATCTTGATTTCCCGAGCTTTCGGCAAACGCGGATGCCATCAACTTACCGTTCAGCGAAATATCGTTGAGCAACATGTCCGCAAACGGAAACGCGGAGGGATACATTGCGATGGTCGATACAACATGATAGTGCATACAAAGCATCAGAGCCGCCGAAGGACATACCGCAGCAACTAACCCAACCGCTTCAAGCGCTTCTTTCAGCGGCAGCTGGAGCCCACCGTACGCTTTCGGAATAATTAAAGCAGGCAGCTTAGTTTTGGAGAGCATGTCTTTAACTTCTTGCGGTGACAACTGCTCCAACTCAAGCAGTGACCGACCCTCTGTTAGCTCCAAAAAACAGTTTGCCTGATCCAGGCCAGAGCGCAGCACTTCATGAATTGACATCGCGGTAACATCCTTATTTTTCGTTTCTTAATAACAGATTAGCGTGACGCGCAATTACACGCGCAACGCGGCTGCCTATAGCCGGCAGCTTATTCGCCTGCACTGAGCACTCCATAGCAATGGACATTCCAACGCCATTAAATAATAAAAATTCAGAGCACATAAATGATGCAGGCAGGCATTCTATGAGCGACCCTGCGTTTGCCTATGCTTAATGTGCACAAGTATGATTAATGTTAAGTCGCGACCAAATCTTAGACGAAGCAACGCGCCCTTCAAGAAAAGTTCAGGAATTCTGAAATCAGTGGCACATCAATAAATAGTTAAAACAGGAGACGGCAGGATAGAGCGAAAAGCTTAAAGCCAGAAAGCTCAAAGCTTTTGAATAAGAGGTTTTTTCAGCAATTTTCATAAGCCACTCCGTGCTTTACTTTTTTCTTCCTTGCGAGCTTTCCTCTTGCAGGTAAAACTCGGGACGCACCTTAACAAGTTGAAAACCAAAAAACAAGTTCCCGCTTTCAAAAAGTATACTGTTCTATCCAATCCCGAACTTAACAGGCATCACTCGATCGCTGCCTTTTAAGCATGGGAGTTGGCACATACGTACTAACTGGTGAGCGCTCACTATCTCAGCGAACTCCGATCCCCTACAGTCTTCGGCCAGATTGCTACCAAGTATCACAGGCTCACGTATCGAAGCGAAGTTTCTCAATTTACACCTCCAAACAAGCATACCGCTTATAGTTCGGTGTAGAATTCGAGCTCGCTAGCCGCTAATTGACGGATATCGACAGGATCATAAGGGGGAGAAAAAGGTATTGGCTCCCCCCTCTAAGGAAACAGTGACCGTCCGGCGCAATTGCCACGGACACTGACTATCAGCTTGAAAGGAGCAACACATGGGTTTCCTCACCGGTAAGCGCGTATTGATCGTAGGTGTAGCCAGCAAATTGTCTATTGCCTCCGGCATCGCAGCAGCCATGCATCGGGAAGGTGCAGAGCTTGCGTTTACCTACCAAAATGAAAAACTTAAGGCTCGAGTGGAAGATTTTGCGGCGAGTTGGGGCTCAAAGCCAGAGTTGTGCTTTCCTTGTGATGTTGCGAGCGACGAGGAAATCGCACAGGTGTTTCAAGCCTTGGGCGCTCATTGGGACAGCCTAGACTGCATTGTGCACTCTGTCGGCTTCGCCCCCAGTGACCAACTTGAGGGCGACTTCACCGAATCGACCACCCGTGAAGGTTTTCGGATTGCCCACGATATCAGCGCTTATAGCTTCGTCGCGCTGGCCAAGGCAGGGCGCAAAATGATGGCAGGCCGTAATGGCAGCCTTTTGACACTTTCGTACCTGGGCGCGGAACGCACCATGCCTAACTATAACGTCATGGGCATGGCAAAAGCCTCTCTCGAAGCCAGTGTACGTTATCTTGCCGGCTCACTAGGCCCGCAAGGCACTCGCGTCAATGCCGTCTCGGCTGGCCCGATACGCACGCTGGCCGCATCAGGTATCAAGAACTTCCGCAAGATGCTCGCGGCTAACGAGGCGCAGACTCCACTGCGCCGCAACGTTACTATCGAAGAAGTTGGCAACGCTGGCGCATTCTTGTGTTCGGAGCTGGCGTCCGGAATTAGCGGCGAAATACTGTATGTCGATGGCGGCTTCAATACTACAGCAATGGGCAACATTGAAGATTGAGGCTTCATAGGTTGCGTGAGCTTGTTATTAAGACTCAACGCTTCTGCACTTTCGGATCAGGGGCGGCCAATAGGCCGCCACCTGATAACCCTCCCCCTCAGAAGCACTCTCTCAAAACAACTTTTCGTAGCAGCGCACTGGCAAATGGGCGCATTGAGCAATACCCTGCTCGTACCGCCCCAACGTTACGAGCTGAAACATGTCAGGGATTGCCATATTTGAAAGCCCACGTTGGCTACGAGATCTTCTCCGCTTCTTGCCGCTGAAGAGCCAATTCGTCCTGTCCGGTAACATCCGGGACCTGCAGGCCAGTGAAGTGACGCCCGGCACGGTGACAGCGCAGAGCTTCAACCAAACCCTCTCTAATGCCCTACTCGATGCTGGCTACGCCCAGGTCATCGCTTGGGATCCCGTGTCCGGTTTTCGGGTAGTCGACAAACCCGGCTGCGCCCCTGAAGCCGGCCAGACGTTGCTTCAGGAACTTGGCCTGACTCCAATAAATGGCGCAGCACCCGCAGGTATCGATCTGCTGGGCGCCACCCTGCCACGACTGGTCGGTCGTGCTGGCGAACCTATCGCGTTGATCATCGATTTTGCCTCACGCCTGGTGGTTCGCAACGACTCCCTCAGCGCCGCTGAACACCAGCTCTTCACCCAGGCCCTGGTGCAATCCCATCAGGCTCGCAGCCGTCCGGCCACAGAGCTGCGCAAACCGTTTTTCAATACCCTGCTATGGCTGGTGGAAAAAGAAGGTGATTTGCCCGACTGGTTGCTGGTCGACAACCCGCGCTTGCGCCACATTCCCGTGTCCAAGCCCGATCAATTGTCCCGCCGTGCATTGGCACCGGCGTTGCTCAAAGGGCTCAGTGGCAGCCAGGGCGCCAGCGAAGTGGTCATGCGTCAGGCTGTGGAAGCCTTCGTCCAGAACACCGAGGGATTGCTGCTGCTCGATCTCAGCGCCATTGCGCAACTGGCGCGGGTCGAGGGGGTAGCCATGGAGCAGATTGCCGATGCGGTGCGCCGCTACAAGATCGGTGTCACCGAGGACCCGTGGCTGAAGATCGACCGTCAGCGTATCCGGCATGCGGACGCGCTCGTCCACCAGCGGGTCAAAGGCCAGGAGCATGCCGTGACGCACATGCTCGACATCGTCAAGCGTGCGATGACAGGCGTCGGCGCCAGTCGCAAGGGCAACCGTCCACGGGGCGTAGCCTTTCTCGCGGGGCCGACCGGCGTGGGCAAGACCGAACTCGCCAAAACGATTACCAGCCTGCTGTTCGGCGACGAAAGTGCATATATCCGCTTCGACATGTCGGAATTCAGCGCCGAGCATGCCGATCAACGCCTTATCGGCGCACCGCCCGGCTACGTCGGCTATGACGTCGGCGGTGAGCTGACCAATGCTATCCGCGAGAAACCGTTCAGCGTGGTGTTATTCGATGAAATCGAAAAAGCCCACCCACGGATTCTCGACAAGTTTCTGCAGATCCTCGACGACGGAGTGCTGACTTCAGGCCGCGGTGATCGGGTGTACTTTTCGGAGGCCCTGATCGTGTTCACTTCCAACCTGGGGATCTATCGCCAGGGTGACAATGGCGAACGCGTTGCCAACGTCCTGCCGGGCGAAGCCTTCGAGCAAGTCCAGGACAAGGTGCACAGCGAGATCGACCGATATTTCAAACTCGTGCTCAACCGGCCGGAAATCCTCAATCGAATCGGCGAGAACATCATCGTTTTCGACTTCATTCGCGAAGGCGTTGCAGTGCAGATCTTCGAACAAATGGTCAACGCCACCTTCGACGACCTGCAGGGACATGACCTGTTTATTGAATTGGCCCCCCAGGCACGCCAGACACTGCACAACCTCTGTCTGCAGGACCTGTCCAACGGTGGCCGGGGCATCCGCAACCAGTTAGAGGCACGCCTGCTCAATCCCCTGTCGCGGGCACTGTTCGATCAGGACGCGCAACCGGGCGAGCACTTCACGATCACCGAGTTGGACATCTCCGGACTGAAGATGGAACGTCGCTGAACATGGACCTTAGCCTGTCGCGCATGCATTTTCCGGTCACTACCCTCGGCCCGGGGCGGCGTATTGGTATCTGGTTCCAGGGCTGCAGCATCCGCTGTCCAGGCTGCATCTCTGCCGATACTTGGGCCCCCGGGCACCGACGCTTGTCGCTTGAGCAACTGCTTGAACAGATACCCCCCTGGCTGCACGAGGCCGAAGGAATCACCATTTCCGGAGGGGAACCGTTCGACCAGTTCGACGCCCTGCGATCGCTGCTCAAAGGCCTGCGTCGACTCAGCGAGCTCGACATCCTGGTCTACAGTGGCTACTCCCTGGAGCAACTCAAAGAGCCGTTGCTCCAGACCAAGGGCTTGATAGATGCCTTGATTAGCGACCCCTATATCGAAGCACTCAGTCAGACCATGGCTTTGCGCGGCAGTGACAATCAACGCCTGAGCCTGCTCACGCCACTGGGCCGGGCACGCCTGGGTCATTACGAACGACCGCTCGAACCCACCGACAAGGCGCTCGACCTGATGTTTGACGAAAGTGGCAGCGTCTGGATGGCCGGCATCCCACGACGTGACGATCTATTGCGCTTACGCGATCTGCTGCATGAACAAGGCCATCATTTACAGATCAGCGCACACGCGTCGCGACGCCGCTGAGTGGAGCACACCCCATGATACGTTTCTGCCCTAACTGCAAAACCGAGCGCGCCCTCCAAGAAATGTTCTGCGAAGGGCTCATTCAGGAACAACCCTGCGGCTGGGACCTCGCTGGCGAACCCATTCGTGCCGCCGGCTGGCGGCCGCAAGCCGTCTTCACTGAGGAGCCCCTCCCGCAGGTCAGCCCGACTCAGGGGAATGCCCCTGATCTGCTCTGCAAAAATGGTCACCCGATGGTCGATGGCGACCTGATGTGCCTTGAGTGTGGGAGCTCACCTGCGCAAGCAACGTCCTACGACGTCCAGCCAGACAGCAGCAAACCAGAGCCCCCCACCCAGACCCTGATCGATGGCTGGCGCCTGATCCGTCAGATCAGCAGCACCGACGGTGTGCGAGAACGATACCTCGCCGAGCACGAGGAAACCGCACAACAGGCGGTCCTGACCCTGTATCGACCCGGCGCCGAACCGGACCCGGCGATCTATGATGTGATCCGCCGACTGCCACGCGAGCACGTCCCCGAAATCATTGCCACTGGCCGCTGGGATGACCGTGCCTATGAGGTCATTGAAGAACTCACCGGCGGGAGCCTGGCAGAACTTGGCAGCGTGATCCGCGACAGCGACAGCGTGCACCATGTGGTCAACGAACTGGGCCTGGCGCTGCACGCTTTCAACGAGGCTGGCCTGCGCCATCGTGACCTGCGCCCAGCCAGCCTGCTGGTACGTTCCCGCGAACCGCTGGACCTGGTCATCAGCGGCTTCGGCTCGGCACGCCTGTCCGAGTTCGACCTGGACATCGTATCGCCACTGGAAACCAGCCGCTATATGGCGCCCGAAGCCATCGCAGGCGGCGTTGCGGCTGCCTCGGACTGGTGGAGCCTGGGCATGATCCTGCTTGAGCAACTGACCCAGGGCGCCTGCTTCGACGGCATCAATGCCAATGCATTTCTTATTCACGTGCTGGCCAACGGAGTACCGATCCCCGACGACCTCGACCCGCGCCTGCACCTGCTGCTGCGAGGTCTGTTGGCGCGCGACCGTCATCAACGCTGGCAATGGCCACAGGTCGAAGGCTGGCTCAACGGTATTACGGTCGAGGCTCCGGCCTCTTCCGTCCAGCAAACGGACGAAGGTGAAGGTGCGACCCTGCTGCTGGGCGAGCGCCGCTTCCACAAGCCCGGCGTATTCGCCCTGGGGGCAGCCCAGGCGGATAACTGGCAACAGGCTCTGGACCATTTGCTGCGCGGTGTGATCGTGACCTGGGCCGAGCAGGTCAGTCTCGCCCCCTCTCTAGTCGCCGGCTTGCGTCAGGTCGTTCAGCACGAAGGGATTGAGGACGATTTCCGTCTAATGCTGGCGCTGAGAATCCTCAATCCGGAAATCCCGTTGATTCATCGTGGCGACATCGTCACACCAGGATGGCTACTGGAGCACCCACTGGAAGGCTATCGTCTGATCAGCGGGTCGGTCCCGGACCTGCTTGAGCAATTGCAGACCGACAACTGGCTGTCGCGTCTCAAATCCCGCGCCGAAAACGTGCGTCAGCGTGCCCTGCACCAACACATCGAGTTGGTCGAAGAGCAACTGCGGATATTCCTGCTATCGACCTCGCGAGCCAAGCTGTCCACGCAATGGCAAGAGCGCCAACGCCTGTTTCCAGACACCGACCATCCGGGACTGAGCTCTCTGTCGGAGCGCCGGGTGATCGCCGAAGAGGACCTGATCGTGCTGCTCAGCGCGGCGATCAGTCAGTTCCGTTCGGGGGCCTCAATCGTAGAGGCCGCCGCCGAGCTGGCCAGGGCTGCCGATGTCGGTTGGTTCGACTCCGAAGCGGCAACCCAACTGCTGTTGCATTCGCGACTTGAGCTGTACCGCAGTGTCGATGAACGCATCCAAGGCTTTGCCCGGTGTGGCGTGCCGGCAGTGGACGAGTGGGCCGAGCAGTTCCGCCTGGAGCGACGTATGCCGTTGGCCCAGGCACTGGTGTTGCTGGCCATCCCGTCCAGTCATTGGCTGGAACCACAGAAACAGCAGTACGTCTCACAGATCCTCGACTTCTTCGAGAAGAAGGTGGTGACCGCAGTGATGCGCGGGCCACTGGTGCGTATGAGCATCGGCAAGACCACCGCACGGGTCGACATCAGTGAACTGAACAGCGAGCGCAGTCCGGCCGGGGCTTTGCTAGATCACCTGCTGCAACGTAATGCCCGGGCAGTGAGCCTCGACCCAGAGAGTTTTCAGCTCAACGGCCAGCTGGAATCGCGCCTGCATGCCCTGTACCGGCAAAGCGCGCTGTACAAACGCGACACCGGCATCGACGGCCTGTACCTGGGCTTCCCTTTCCTGCTCAATCGCGACCCTCGCGGCACCACGCGCACACGGATTATCCCGCTGCTGCTATGGCCAGTGAAGCTGCTGCTGGAACTGGGTTCTCGTGGTCACGCCGCCTTGGCGTTTGACAGTGAGCGCGAGGAAGTGCGGCTCAACCCCGCGTTGGAAAGCGTGCTCGGCGCCGAAACCTGCAAACGTTGGCGCAAGACCGTCGATGAACTGCTGGGCCGCTCGTCAATTCGTGCGACGGATGTGATGGACGCCTTCGGCATGCTCGCCACCATTCGCTCACGCGCCCTTGGCAACCTGCCCGCCAGCAGCGTGGAGATCGCGCCCTACCAAGACGAGCTGGACTGCGCGGCGGTGCTGTTTCACGTGACCTTCATGGGGCAAGCCATCGGTGAAGACCTGCGCCAACTGAAAACCCTGTCGCCCGCCGGTACCGGCCTGGAAACGGCGTTGCGCCTCAAGACCGCCGATGAAACCACGCACGAGACACCTCCAGGCGAGCTGCAACGCTATTTCACCGTGGCCAGCGACCCCTCCCAGGAAGCGGCCGTGATCCAGGCCCGACAAAGCCCGGGACTGCTGGTCGAGGGGCCGCCTGGAACCGGCAAGAGCCAGACCATCGTCAACATGGTCGCCGACGCCATCGGCCGCCAGCGCAGCTTGCTTATCGTCTGCCAGAAGCATGCGGCGCTTGAGGTGGTGTACAAACGCCTGGTTGCCGAAGGCCTTGGTCAACGCGTCGTCATGCTCAATGACGTCAACCGCGACCGCGAGCCCGTCATCCGCAATATTCGCGAACAACTGGAAAGCCTGTTCACGAACGGCAGCCAGGCGCAGGGCTGGCAGCGCCAGCGCGAACAGGTCGCGGCCCGCATCGAGGCCCTGGAGGGCGAGCTCGACCGCTTCCACCAGAGTCTGCATCGCCTGGATGAGAATACCGGCCTCAGTTATCGCAGGCTGCTCGGCGAGTTGATTGAATTGGAATCCGGCCCGGCCCCGCTCGAGTTTCCGGCCCTGCGCCAACGCCTGGCCTCCCTGGACCTCGCTAGCCTGACCCGTTTGGAGGAAAGCTGCGCCCCTCTGATTCGCCTGTGGTTGCCCGCGCGCTACGAAGGCAGTCCATTGGCCCAGTTGCAGTCGTTCGCCGCCGACCGGGCGACCTTGCAGGCTTTCACCGACAATCTGCACAGCTTCACCCAAGCCGAACACAACCGTCAGGCCACGCTGCAAGCACACCCGGCCAGCTTCGAAATCGACGACCCGGTGCCGTACCGTAACTGGATAGCGGCCCATGTCGCAGCCCTGCTCGACCTGAAGCAAGAGCAACGTCTGCGCCTTGCGCGGTGGCTACCGCTTTTCCGCAGCCGCGAAGCGGGCCAACCTCCACGGGGAGAGTCGATTCTCGGTGAACTACAGCAACTGGACCAGCAACTCGGCCAACTGGATCAGGACCACTACGCCCCCGCCTTGTCACCGGCCCTCTGCCTGCTCGAAAACAAGGCCCTCAGGCATCTGGATCAAGACTGCACCAAGGTCATGGCAGCCCGGTCCTGGTTGGCGAACATCAACCCGATGCATCTGTTGCGGCGCAACCGACTGCGCAACTTCGTTCAGGGCCAGGGGGAAAGCCGTGTTATTGAAGCACTACCAACCCTACAGGCAGCCATCCGCCTTGAAAGCCAGTGGCGACCATTGCGCGCCGAGTTGAGTACGCTGCATCAGGCGTTGGAACTGGAAGCTGTGAGTCAGCAAGCCTGCCTGGAATTGATCAGCTTCGTGAAGAGCGACATCCGCCACCTGCTGGAAATCCAGGCGCTGGCCATGGCGCTGGCGCAATCGCCTCGCGCTCGGCAGGCCGACGAGGCCGCCCTCGCCGGCGACAAACAACATCTCGAGGCGCTGCTCAGCGATCTCGATGCTTCGCTGATGCGCCATGGCGTTCGCCAATCCAGCCTCGAGCAACTCAAGATACTCGGCGACTGGCTGGGCGAAGAACTGGTGCAGCAACTGCAGCACGCCATCGAGCACAATCTGAGCAATCAACTGTCTCTTGATCGGCTGCATGAAGCGCTGCCCTTCCTGGCCGCCTACCAGGCATTCCGCGGGCGCGCCGCTCAGTTGACAGCAGCCGACCTGGAGCTGCTCGCATTGCTGCGCCAACGCCAGGAACAGTTGGACAACATTGCGCCCGAGCAACTTGAAGCCGAAGTGCGGCGCCTGCTCAACCGCGAAGCCCGACTGGGCTGGAAACACCGCGTAGAGCAAACCAATCCCGAACTGCTGCTCAGCCAGGACGAAGCCCGCGCCAAAGTCGGCAGCCTCGCGCAAGCCGACGCACAGATGCGGCGGCTCAATCGTGAGCTGCTGGCCAAAGGCATCAACCTCGATAACCTGGGCAATCGCAAACAATGGGAGGATGTTACCCGCCTGACTGGCAAACGCTCGCGGCGCCTGCGTGAATTCATCGAACTGGGTAGTAACCTCGGTTTGATGAGCCTGCGTCCGGTGTGGCTGATGAACCCGGACGTCGCCAGTCGTGTACTGCCGCTCAAGGCAGGCCTGTTCGATACTGTCATCTATGACGAAGCCTCGCAGATGCCGGTTGAGTTCGCCCTGCCGACCCTGTTCCGCGGTCAGGTCACTGTTGTCAGCGGCGATGAAAAGCAAATGCCGCCGACGGCATTCTTTTCCAGTCGCATCGAAAGCGACGAAGCCGAAGTGTTTGACGGCGACGAACCTGAGGACGACGCGGATGAGGAACAGCGCGAAGCGTTCGAAGACACTTGGAACCGTCGTGAGATCAAGGATTGCCCCGACCTGCTGCAGCTGGCGCGCAACGCCCTGCCCAGCACCACATTGCAGATCCACTACCGTTCGGCCTACCGTGAACTGATCGGCTTTTCCAACGCTTCGTTCTATGGCAATCGCCTGAACGTTCCGGTCCGTCACCCGCAGGCGAACATCCAACGCATTAAGCCGCTGGAGCTGATCCAGGTCGGCGGGCTGTATCAGAACCAGAGTAACGCCCAGGAAGCCGAACGAGTCGTCGAGTACCTGAGCGAACTGTGGCAGAAGCCCTACGACCAGCGCCCTTCGGTGGGTGTCGTCACCTTCAACCGCAAGCAGGCTGACCTCATCGAGGAGCACTTGGAGCAGCGTGCAGAGCAGGATGAACTGTTCCGCGCCGCCTACGCCCAGGAGCGCGAGCGCAGCGAAGACGGCGAGGACATGTCGGTGTTCGTCAAGAACGTGGAGAACGTGCAGGGGGATGAACGCGACATCATCGTCTTCTCCTCCACCTTTGGGCGCAACAGCCAAGGCACATTCCGCCGTAGCTTCGGCGTACTGGGGCAGACGGGGGGCGAACGACGCCTGAACGTGGCGGTGACCCGCGCGCGTCGCAAGGTGGTGATGATCACGTCGATGCCAATCGCCGATATCTCCGACATGCTCAACACGCACCGTGCTCCCAACAGCCCGCGAGACTATCTGCAAGGCTATCTGGAATATGCTCGCGCCCTTTCCTCGGGCGAGTTCAGCTACAGCACCAAGTTGCTGGAGCGCCTGCAGACCGACCGCAGCAGCCAGCATCGTGAGCAAGGTCAGCAAAGTGATGGGTTTGTCAGGCTGGTCGGTGAGTTCATTCTCTCCTTGGGATGGCGGGCCGCTCCCGCCAGTGAAGGCGACGCTTTCGGTCTCGATTTCGCCATCGAGAATCCAGGCACGGGCCTGTACGCAATAGGCATCGAGTGCGATGCGCCTTGCCACAACCTGCTGGAACGTGCCCGCGCCCGGGAAATTTGGCGCCCGTCCGTGCTGCACCGCGCCATCCCGCACATCCATCGTGTGTCGTCGCAAGCCTGGTATCACAGCGGCGACAGCGAACGCTCACGACTGCGTGAAGCAATCGAACACGCCATGCAAGTCGAGCAGCCGCTGCAACCCAGCCCTACTTCAGTTGATACGGAAATCTGCCAATGAGTGGTCCCAAGGTCGTTCGCATTGTTACCCGCGAAGAAATCATCGCCATTTGTGAGGGCCACATGCAACGCCTGGAACGCGCCGTGGACCGCTGGCAGATACAGGCCACAAGGCTTGGCGAACTTAGTGAACAGGAGCGCTCCGCCTTCCTGGAGCGACACACTCGCCTTCGCACTCTGCTGGCAGAAGACCGATTGGCGGAACTGCAGAAGGCCGTACCAGTGGAAATCGAGCACCTGCGCCGTGACCTGGAGGACCGCGAAGAACGCGCGATAATTCGTGCCGCCGAGCGACGCCAACGCGACCGACGCGTCCAGGAAAACGCAAAAACCCTGCTTGACGCTTTGCAAGCCAACCCCGAAAACGTCGATAAGGCCTTGCTGGAGTCTCTCTTACGACTGGCCAGCGGTGCCAGTCGGGAAGATGCCGAACGTCTGCTAGCCGAGGGTTTCGCCCACTTGAGCAAGGCAAGCGAGGAGCCAACTCTGAGCGATACCCAACGCGCCCTGGCGCAGCAACTCAAGGTCGACGAACCCGAGGTTTCCCTGCGCGAATGGATTGCGGCCCGGGAACCGGATGCAACGCGCGACGCACGGCTGCTACGCATTGACCGCCACATCGTGGAGCTGCAACTGTTGCAAGGCGCTGAATGTGCCGCGACGTTCCTCTTGGCACTGGAAAGAGCTGAAACGCAAACCGATGCTAAGCGACGCAACCTGCTGCTTGACAGCCTAGTACTCGACCTCGCCGCGTCCACCCGAAACTTCCGACGCCAACGCGAGTGTCTCGAACAACTTCAGGATCTGGCCAGCGAAGTCAAAACCTACACAGGCATCGAACACGCGACCCTGCTCGATCATATTGGCGCTTTTACAACCGACACCGAGCTTTCGATAACCACCGGATTGATCGAGCAGTGTAAAGCGCTTATCGCTTCCCACTTACAGGACCAGGCCGCCCTCGCCCGCCGCGAAGCCGTGCTCAGCGGCTTGGCCAGCCTCGGCTACGAAGTGCGCGAAGGCATGGCGACTGCCTGGGCAGAAACCGGCAAGGTCGTACTGCGCAAAGCCGCTACCCCCGGTTATGGAGTGGAAGTGGGTGGAAAAGCCGACAATGGCCGCCTGCAGGTTCGCTCTGTAGCCCTCAGCAGCGATCGCGATAGGACACGGGATCGCGACATTGAAACCATCTGGTGCGGCGAATTCCAGCGACTGCAGGACTTATTGAAAGACAAAGGCAGCGAGTTACTCATCGAGCGTGCGCTTTCGGTAGGCGAAGTCCCACTTAAAGAAACGAATATTTCCGAGCCGAGCGTAGAAACAATTACTGCTCAGCAAAAGACACTTCATAAATGAACCGCTAACTACAGGCGCCTTGACCTCAATCGAACTCCAGCGCTTGAGGGTGTCCTTCTTGGAAACTGAACGTCCAAGACAGGGTCCGTTTTTGGCCAAAAGCATCCTATCGAAATGAGTGCGGGTATTTCTCAGGCACAAAAAAAGCCACTCATTTGAGTGGCTTTTTCTGAATCTTGGAGCGGGAAACGAGACTCGAACTCGCGACCCCGACCTTGGCAAGGTCGTGCTCTACCAACTGAGCTATTCCCGCTTGGTGATGCGCATTCTATAGAATCCTCAGCACCCGTCAACCCCTTGATTCAAAAAAGTTTTATTTCTTTTCAACGGTGGTGCGCAGATGCGGCCAGGCGGCGCGCAGATATTGGAGCATCGACCACAGGGTCAGGCCCGCTGCGATCAGCAGCAAGGCATAACCCGTGAGGACCCAGAACGAGAAGTCCGACGGGTTGGCCAGCAGGATAACCAGCGCGAGCATTTGCGCGGCGGTTTTCCATTTGCCCATGTTGGACACGGCCACGTGGGCGCGGGCGCCGATTTCAGCCATCCATTCGCGCAGGGCCGAGACGACGATTTCGCGGCCGATGATGACCGCTGCCGGCAGGGTCAGCCACAGGTTGCCGTGTTCCTGCACCAGCAGGACCAAAGCGACGGCCACCATGAGCTTGTCGGCCACCGGGTCGAGGAACGCGCCGAAGGGCGTGCTCTGTTCCAGGCGACGCGCCAGGTAGCCGTCGAGCCAGTCGGTGGCGGCGGCAAAGGCAAACACTGAACTGGAAGCCAGATAACTCCATTCGTACGGCAAATAGAACAACAAAATGAAAATTGGGATGAGCAGGACGCGTAGAACGGTGATCAGATTAGGGATATTCATCGGCACAACTGGCTACGAGGTGGAAAGGCATTCTATTCGCTATGCAGATTCGCATAAATCAGCTCAGCGAGCTTTTTACTGATACCGGGTGCTTTGGCTATCTCGTCAATGCTGGCACGGGACAGCTCCTGCAAGCCACCAAAATGTTTAAGCAAGTCGCGACGCCGCGTCGGGCCAACCCCTGCCACCCCTTCCAGGGTTGAGGTTCGCCGGGTTTTGCCACGGCGGGCGCGGTGGCCGGTAATGGCGAAACGGTGGGCTTCGTCGCGAATCTGTTGAATCAAATGCAACGCGGGTGAGTCGCCCTTCAAAGTGAACTCATGGGCGGCATCATTCAAGTACAACGTCTCGAAACCCGCCTTGCGCGTCGTTCCCTTGGCCACGCCCAACAGGATCAGGTCAGGCACCGCCAGCTCATTGAGCACGTCGCGGGCCATGGACAGCTGGCCCTTGCCGCCGTCGACCAGGAGGATATCCGGCAACTTGCCCTCGCCATCCTTCAACTTACTGAAGCGGCGCGTGAGGGCCTGGTGCATGGCGGCGTAGTCATCGCCGGCAGTGACGCCTTCGATGTTGTAGCGCCGGTAATCGGACTTGATCGGCCCTTCCGGCCCGAACACCACGCAGGATGCCACCGTGGCCTCGCCACTGGAGTGGCTGATGTCGTAGCACTCCAGGCGCTGGGGCGGCTCTTCCAGGTTAAGGACTTCAGCCAGGGCGTCAAAGCGTGCGGCGACGTGCTGTCGGTTGGCCAGGCGCGCGCTCAGGGCTTGCTCGGCGTTAGTCACCGCCAGTTGCTGCCAGCGTGCGCGGGTGCCACGCACGCGGTGGCTGATGTCCAGCTCGCGGCCGCGCAGTTCGTGGATGGCTTCGATCAACGCGGGGAAGTCTTCGTGCACCACATTGACGATCAACTCCGACGGCAGGTCGCGCTCGGGGCTGCTCACGTAGTATTGGCCCAGGAAAGCGGCCATGACTTCGGCGACCTCCTCATCAATACCGGTCTGCGGAAAGAAGTTCTTGCTGCCCAGCACTCGCCCACCGCGCACGCTGATCAGGTGCACACAGGCACCGCCCGGATTGACGAAGGCCGCGATCACGTCGACGTCGCCGGTGCCACCTTCCATGCTTTGCTGGTCCTGGACACGGCGCAGCAGCGAAATCTGGTCGCGCAGCTCGGCGGCCCGTTCGAAATCCAGGGTGCTGGCCGCCTGCTCCATGGCGGTGGAAAGCTCATCGGTGAGGGCATTGCTGCGCCCTTCGAGGAACATCACCGAATGGCGCACATCCTCGGCGTATTCGGCCGGCTCAACCAACCCCACACAGGGCGCCTTGCAGCGCTTGATCTGGTACTGGAGACAGGGCCGGGTGCGGTTCTTATAGAAGCTGTCTTCGCACTGGCGTACAAAAAAGGTTTTTTGCAGCAGGCTCAGGCTTTCCCGAATGGCCCCGGCGCTGGGATAAGGCCCGAAGTACTTGCCCTTCGCCCTCTTCGCCCCACGGTGAATGCTCAGGCGTGGGAAGTTGCCATCGGATAAAAACACATAGGGATAGGATTTATCGTCACGCAGCAGAATGTTGTAGGGCGGCCGCCATTCCTTGATCAGCGTCTGCTCAAGCAGCAGCGCTTCGGTTTCGTTGGCGGTGATGGTGGTTTCGACCTGGGCGATACGCGCCACGAGGGCCGCGGTTTTCGGCGCGAGACCGGTCTTGCGAAAGTAGCTCGCCAGACGATTCTTGAGGTTTTTGGCTTTGCCGACATACAGCAGGCGCGCCTCGCTGTCGAACATGCGGTACACGCCAGGGCGGCCACTGCAGGTTGAGAGAAAGGCACTCGGATCAAACGGTGTGGTCATGTCAGGCGCTGGCGTCCACCATGCCGTGGCGCACCGCGAGCAGGGTCAATTCAACATCACTGCTGATGGCGAGCTTCTCGAAGATGCGATAGCGGTAGGTGTTGACGGTCTTGGGCGACAGGCACAGCTTGTCGGAGATCGTCTGTACCTTCTGGCAACCGACGATCATAAGGGCAATCTGGATTTCCCGCTCCGACAGCGCATCAAACGGCGAGTCGCTGGTGGGCTGGAAGGACTTGATAGCCAATTGCTGGGCGATCTGCGGGCTGATATAGCGCTGGCCGGCAAACACCAGGCGAATGGCCTGGACCATTTCCGCCAGGCCCGCACCTTTGGTGAGGTAGCCGGCAGCGCCAGCCTGCAGCAGGCGTGTCGGAAACGGGTCTTCCTCGCACACAGTCACCACCACGACCTTGATGTCCGGATGGCTGCGCAGCAATTTGGTCGTCGCGCCAAGACCGCCGATGCCAGGCATCTTGACGTCCATCAACACCACATCGGGTTTCAACTCCCGGGCCTTGATCAGGGATTCCTCGCCTGACTCGGCCTGACCGACTACTTGCAGGCCATCGATGTCAGCCAGCATTCGTGTAATGCCTGTACGAACGAGATCATGGTCATCGACTACTAGCACCCTAATCAAGCAGACACCTCGCGAAATGGTCTTATAGGTTGCTGAACACCTTAGCAAAAAACCAAGGCACAGACCTAATAGCACGCGTCATATAGAGAGAGATTGATTGGGCGACAGCCATCCGCCGGGCGGCGGATGGCTCAATTTGCTGGGCGAAGGGTCAGGAATCCTGGGGCTGGGGCTTGGGTTTTCCATTCATCGCAATCGAATGCTCGGCCAACGTCGAGGTCAGGCGACGGATCGCAGCCTGGTCTTCCTTGAACATTGCGCGATAGTCCCCGAGGACTTTCTCTTCAATCTGGCTCAGATTCTCCAATTGAATCGGCGTGGCTGCACCGGTCAACACGTAAAGTACATCCACGCCTCTTTGGGCGACACGAGACAGGTAATCCGCTTTAGGCGCACGCCCTCCACTTTCATATTTACCTTGTGCGTTGGCTTCAACGCCGCCGATTTCACCAAACACTTTTTGCGACAGGCCAAGCCGCTCCCTTTCTTGCCGTAAACGCGAACCGATTCCACTCATTTGGATGTATGATCCTATTTGGCACACCCCAAGAGGTGACACATTCATCTCTTATTAAACAAACTTGAACGGTTTTGAACTATGCCCGGAATCCGTACCGCTGCACAAGCCAAGGCCTGGCTGGAACATCAAGGAAAGTCAGTTCAAGCGTTCGCCCGTGAACATGGCGTAGATCCGGCAACCACCTATCAAGTGCTCGCTGGGCGCAAAAAGGGACGGCGTGGGGAAGCCCATAAGGTAGCGGTCCTTTTGGGTATGAAAGAAGGGATCATCCTTGCTGAGACGGGAGACCTGAACAACGATCAGGAAGTCGGCGCCTGAGGCCAGTATGCGCTTATAAGGAGTGGGTGCACGTTTTAGCTTGAGCGACAAACACGCTCCATACGCCAGAAGCAGTCTTCTTCACCTACGATGCTGAGCCCCATGCGCTGATAGAGCCTCCTGGCCGGGTTGGTCTTGAATACGGTCAAACGCAACAGTCCCAACGTTTGCGCCTTGAGCGCCATCTGCTCCAACACCCAGCCACCCGCGCCCAACCCGCGATACGCCTCGAGCAGATGCAACTCGCGAATATAGAGGGCCCGGCTGTCGCGGCTCAGGCTGATAAAACCCAAGACCCTGTCGTCCCGGCAAATCAGCCAGTTTTCCCGACCGGCCCAGGCAGTATCAAAGCCTTCGTTGGACCACCACAATCCGTACTGCACGTAGTAGCGGGCCATGGCCTCGTGGGTCAACTTCCGCGCAAAGGGAAGGTCCTGGTCCGTTGCAGCGCGCAGGTGAAAAGCCATTAGAGAGCCATCACGTGGCTGACCCACCCCCCGCCATCGCGACGGGCAATCAGCAACGCATCCCCCACGCCAGGTACAGCAGCAAGCAAACGGCCATTGGCGGCCCAGATCGCACTGCGACCGGCGCAGGCCCAGCCACCCGACGGGCCGCCATGATTGGCCATCAACACCAGCAGGCCATGTTCAGCGGCATAGCCTTGGAGCAGCGCACTGTCCGTGGCGTAGCCGCCCTCACTGATCAACACCCCGGCGGCATACACCGTGGCGCCCGCTCGCGCGGCGGTACGGGGATGGCTGGCATGGGAAAAATCTGCGCACACCGCCAGCGCAATCCGCTCATTCCCTCGCTCAAGTACCGCACCGCCCTGCCCTGGGACAAACACAGCCTCTTCGCCGGCATGCAGATGCTGCTTGGTGTAGACCGCCAGGGAGCCATCCGCTCCCAGCACCAACGCACCGATCAGCACGCCCGCCTCTGGCGTCAGTCGGATCGGCATCCCCACCACCGCCGTCAGTCGCAGCTCACGCGCCATCTCGCGCAGGGGCGCCAGCACCTTATCCCCCGGCGCAATCGCCAATTCAGCGGCCAGCGACGGCTCATACCCCGTCAACGACAACTCTGGGAACACCAGTAATTGCACACCCTGTTCCGCCGCCGCGCGCATAAATGCGAGGTGCCGTTCAATATTGGCCGGGACATCGCCCGCGATGGAAATGGATTGAGCAGCAGCAAGAGTGAAGGCAGTCATGGTCGCGTCCAAGCAATCAGTATCAAAGTGCAAACAGCATATCGGCACTCCCCCCATAGCCGTAAGTCCCCCACTGCAATAGAAATTACTGATTGAATCTGCCTGCGTGCCTCGAGTAAGCTCCCCCATACATTTGGAGACACACCATGTTGCAACTCACCCACACTCAGGTTTGCCCTGCTGCCAGCGCCCAGCGCTCGGTGTCGGCTACCCGTGTGAACGGTTCGAGTGCACTGGTCAGCTTTTATTTTGGGTATTGGTTTAGCCACTGGCGCGCCTGATACCTGAAATCGGCGCCCACTCACCAAGGGGTCGCCTACCAGAGAAATCTAACCCCCGGTCGGCTCCCCGACCGGGGGTTTTGTTTTTTCAGGTCCCCATAAACTTTTCAACTTGATCAAGAACACTTAAAGGAATCCCGACATGAACTACGCCACCTATTACCGCTACGACATGTGCACTGCATGGCGATTTAGCCAGCTCCGCTCGGGACAGCCTGCCGCCTCCGATCGGTCACCTATCGGTGGCAAACCAACACACGTCGCCGATACGGCGAATTGTCGAACACCCCAGTAGGCCGAGCGCGCGGGAATAGCCCGCCGCTTGCCCAGGAAGCCTTGAATATGAACTCCTCCGTCGCCGCTCTGCCCCTCTCTGCCTTGAACAGTGCCAATGAAGCCCTGACCCAGCGCCTGCCCAGCTCGCTTGAGCTCAAGCACCAGTTGCCCCTCAGCCCGTTCCTCAACGAACAGATCCACGCCCACCGCCAAGCCGTGCGCGCCATCCTCAATGGCGAAGATTCACGCTTGCTGGTCATCGTCGGTCCGTGCTCGATCCATGACCCGGAATCGGCGATGGAATACGCCCGCAACCTGAAGAAGCTGGCCCTCGACGTCGGCGACCAGATGCTGCTGGTGATCCGCGCCTACGTCGAAAAACCCCGCACGACGATCGGCTGGAAAGGCCTGGCCTACGACCCTCGCCTGGATGGCAGCGATGACATGGCCGCCGGCCTGACCCTGTCCCGCGAGCTGATGCGCGAAATGCTGCGCCTGGGCCTGCCGGTCGCCACCGAGTTGCTGCAACCCATGGCTGCCGGTTACTTCGATGACCTGCTCAGTTGGGTGGCGATTGGCGCGCGTACCACCGAGTCGCAGATCCACCGCGAGATGGCCAGCGGCCTGGGCATGCCCGTGGGCTTCAAGAACGGCACCGATGGCGGCGTCGCGATTGCCTGTGACGCCATGCGCTCGGCGTCTCACCCGCACCGCCACTTCGGCGTCGACAGCCAAGGCCATCCGGCGATCATCCAGACCCCGGGCAACCCCGACACCCACCTGGTGCTGCGCGGCGGGCATCACGGGCCGAACTACGATGTGCAGAGCGTGGCGCGGGTAAGACACGACCTGGCCAAGTCCAAGGTCACCCCGCGGATCATGGTCGATTGCAGCCATGCCAACAGCAACAAGGACCCGCTGCGCCAACCGGCCGTGTTCAACGATGTGTTGGAGCAGCGCTTGCAGGGTGATACCTCGCTGATCGGCATGATGCTCGAAAGCCATTTGTTCGAAGGCTGCCAACCATTGAGCCCGCCGATGAAATACGGGGTCTCGGTGACCGATGGCTGCCTGGGCTGGACCGCCACCGAGCAGTTGCTGCGTGCGGCTGCCGAGCGCCTGCGCGCTTAAGGCTGATGGATCGAGGCGCTGCTGCCGCAGGTACAGCGCCTCATGAGAACCTGCGGCACACAGGCCATTCGTGACGTGCAGGCAAGAGTCCTTTTCGGCGTCGACGGTGTTTCCGACGCAACGACGAGGGGATACTCAACGCCATTGCCTACGGCCCTATTGGAGTTACCGATGTCTACCCTCACGCCAAAAGTCCCTGCCTTCGGCCTCGGCACCTTTCGCCTGCAAGGCCAGGTGGTGATCGATTCCGTCAGCACCGGCCTGGAACTGGGCTACCGTGTCATCGACACCGCGCAGATCTACGAGAATGAAGCGGACGTTGGCCGAGCCATCGCCGACAGCGGCATCCCGCGGGACGAGCTGTTTATCACCAGCAAGATCTGGATCGCCAACTTCGCTGAAGGCCAATTGATCCCAAGCCTCAAGGAAAGCCTGCGCAAGCTCAAGACCGATTACCTGGACCTGACCCTGATCCACTGGCCATCGCCAGAGAACCAGGTGCCCGTCACCGAATTCATGGGGCAGTTGCTGGAAGCCAAACGCCTGGGCCTGACGCGCCAGATCGGCATTTCCAACTTCACCATCGCCCTGATGAAGCAGGCCATCGCAGCCGTGGGTGCCGAGCACATCGCCACCAACCAGATCGAATTGCACCCTTATCTGCAAAACCGGCAGGTTGTGGATTTCGCAACCGCCAACGGTATCCAGATCACCTCGTACATGACCCTGGCCTACGGTGAAGTACTCAAGGATCCGGTGATCCAGCAGATTGCCGAGCGCCATCAGGCCACAGCGGCGCAGGTGACCCTGGCCTGGGCCATGCAATCAGGTTATGCGGTCATCCCGTCCTCAACCAAGCGTGCCAACCTGCAAAGCAACCTCAAGGCTCTGCAACTGACCTTGAGCGCTGCTGACATGGCGCACATTGACGGGCTGGAACGGGGCCAGCGCTTGACCAGCCCCAAGGGCATCGCGCCGAAGTGGGACTAAACCCCGGCCACCGGTGTGCGGGATAACTCGCGCAGCCATGGCAACACCCGCAGGCCGGCAGTGGCCTCGGGTGGGTCGATGATGTCCATGAAGTGTTCGAGATTGACGTTGTCCGGCACGCCGGGCAGCCGCACCAGCACCGCCGGCGTTACGCCGGGGTGTGCCCCCACATCCAGGTGATCGTAGACCAATACATGGCGCACCTGGGGCTGGGGCCCACAGGCCTGGGCCGTCAGCCCCGCATTGATGATCAGCACGTCGAAGGGTTCGGCCGGGATGGCCGTGAGTATCTGGACTTCCTCGAAGGTTTGTACCGGCACGATCCGGTGGTACCCCAACTGATTGAGCATTTTTTCGATGTACAACCGTTGCAGGTGTTGTTCATCGGCAATCAGGATGGTCAGTGCTTTGTTCGGCATGGCAAACCCCTGGGCAGGCAGCGCTCGTCAGTGAGCGAGGCCCATTTTCCAGACATATCCCGAAGACAAAATCAGGCATGTTCCCCCTTCTTGTAGGAGTTCTCCCAAATCAACCGAATGGCCAGCTCCCGCAGTCAAGCCTGATTGCCATACCGGCTCAAGCTGTGATGCAACTGTTCGATGGCCGAAGCTACCGCCTCTACCGCAGCGTCCGATGCATCGTTGTCATGCCGCTCACACACGCTCTCCAATGTCTCGCAGCACGTGATCAACACCTGAGCCTTGACCATGCGCGCGCCCCCTTTAACGCGGTGAGCCAAGTCATGGAGCTTGGCGAAATCAGCCGGCGATTTCAGGGACGGCAACAGCGCACGGTCCTCCTCGAGGCTATTGAGCAACGGCGTCAGCAGCTCGTTGAGAGCATCCTTATCACCCTGCGTCAGCATGATCAGTGAACTTAAATCAAACGCCACTTCCACTTCATCCGTTAGCGCGCCAGCGGTCCGTGATGCCAAGGCCAGGCGCAAGTCCTCAAGCCCGGTCGGCTTGAACAGGCAACCGTCCATGCCTGCTTGCCGGCAGCGTTCGGCTTCCTGCGGCAAGGCATTGGCGGTGAACCCGAGGATCAGGCACGGCGCCAGCCCACGCTGGCGTTCCTGTGCACGAATATCACGCGCCAACGCGTAACCGTCCTTGAAGGGCATATTGCAATCGGTGATCACGCCGTCAAAATGCCCGGCCTGCCACAGTGAAAATCCTTGGGCGCCGTCCTCGGCCAAGGTGATGCGATGCCCCAGGAAACTCAGCTGTCGAGCCAGCAACAAGCGGTTGGCCGGGTAGTCATCCACCACCAGGATATTCAACCCGCGCGCTGGCGGAACGTGGGGGACCGGTACATTGGCAGGCACGGCCGAGGTCAGCGCCAGCGTCAACGTCACATCCACCCGCGTGCCCTTGCCCAGCACACTGCTCAAGTGCAATTGACCGCCCATCATCTCGCACAGGTTGCGACTGATCACCAACCCCAGGCCCGATCCGCTTCGCGCCGGCTGTTCGTTGTTGCTGCCCTGGATAAAGGGGTTGAACAAGCGCTGCTGATCTTCGGCACTGATGCCAATACCCGTGTCCTCCACCCACAACCGCAGGTGCAACTGGTCGTCGGTCAATACCGGTGCACCCTGGGCGCCCAGGCGCACCTGGCCGGAGGCGGTGAACTTGATCGCGTTACCCAACACATTGGACACCACCTGCTTGAAGCGCAGCGGGTCAACCAGCACCGGCCGGTCGATCAACGGGTCGAGTTCCACCTGCAGCACCAGGCCCTTGTCCCGCGCCAGCCCCTCGAACACCCGCGCCACTGAGGCCAGCAGTTCGTGCAGATTGTCCGGTTCCAGGCTCAGGGACAGGTGGCCGGATTCGATTCGCGCAATGTCGAGAATATCGCCGATCAACTCCAGCATGCTCCGGGACGCCACCGACGCAACCTCCAGCGCATCGCGGTCAGCCACGCCCTGCTCGGCGTTTTTCAGGGCCAGTTCGATCATGCCGATCACGGCATTCATAGGGGTACGGATCTCATGGCTCATGGTCGCCAGGAAGGTGGTCTTGGCACGGTTTGCGGCGTCGGCCTCCTCCTTGGCTTCCTGCAACTGCCCCAGCAAGCGCTGGCGCTCGCTGACATCCACCCAACCGGCGATCATGCCCACCACGCTGCCATTGCTGTCACGGTACGGGAGCATCCATTGGTAGATGGTCAACACCTCGCCGCCGGGCACCTTGAGCACGCGGTCATGAACCTGCGGCTCGCCCAACGCCATCAAACGCAAATAGTCGGCATGGAACGACTGGGCCTGGGGCGGGTTCCCCGTGTCGGTTTCCACCACGGTCTTACCGATGACGTCTTCCAACTTGAAGCCGAACACATCGAGGTAGGCATTGTTGCAGGCCATCAGGCGCCCCAGGCGATCGCGCACATAGATCGGGTGCGGCGTGCCGTCGATTAACACACTCATGAACCGCATCTGGTCGCTCAACGCACGCTCGGCCTGGGTGCGCTTGCGAATCAGGCTGCGCAGGTAGAACACCCATCCCAGGGTGACCAGCAGCAGCAGCGCGGCCAAGCCAAACCCCTGGAGGATGATGTTGCGGTGACGTATCCAGTAGTTGTCTTCGATGATGATCTCGCTGCGCCAATGGTTGGTCAGCTCGTCCATTTCTTCTGGAGTAATGCTCAATAACGCCTTGTCGAGGATCGAGTACAGCTCCAGTTGGCTGCGGTTGACCCCAAAGGCAATGCGTGCAGGCTCACTCCCGACAGTGCTGGTGATGCGCAGCCGCTTGCGGTAATTGCGGGCGATCATGTAGCGCGCGCTCATCAGTGAAACCGCAGTCGCATCGACACTGCCGTTGACCACCAATTCCATGGCCTGCTCCGGGTTCTCCACGTCGACAAACCCGATGCCTGGGTAGTCCCGGCTGATTTGCCCGGCCAGGCTGTTGCCGCGAATAAGCGCCATGCGTTTGCCAGGCATATCTTCCAGGGTCACCAGATGCTCGTCGTGGGTGCGCACCACCAATACATAGGGACTGGACAGATAAGGGCGAGTAAAGCGGATCTTTTCGGACCGCTCGACACTGGGGGTGACGACCGCCAGCATGTCCACGCGACCGGCACTGGCCTGTTCAATTTGCCGCGGCAGCGAACTGCCCCGTTCCACATCAAACCTCAAGCCTGTACGCAGACTGATACGCGAGAGGACCTCGGAGCTCAATCCCTCGAATTGCTCTTGTTCGTTGAAAAAAGACAACGGCACGAATTTATCGAGCACCGCCACTTTCACCCGCGGGTGCTTCTCCAGCCAGCGCTGTTCACTTGCGCTCAAGCGCAGTTGCTCCGCCTCCAGGAACCCGCTGCCGCCGGCACTCCAACGGCGCAGGATTTCCATCTGCTGGTTGGCCGGAACGGCGGCCAGTGCGCTATTGATGATGCCCAACAGGCGGGTATTGTCCTTGGCGAATGCGAACCCGAAAGGGTTGACCTCCAATGCGGAGAAATCCGCCATGCGCACGTTATTAAGGTGGTTCTTGTTGATCAGGTAGCGGGTGCTGATGGCGTCACCCAGGTACACATCCGCCTGGCCGAACGCAACGGCGCCAATGGCTTCGAAGGTCGAGGCAAACAAGAGCAATCGCGCATCGGGGTAAAAGGCCTGGACGGCCTCGGGCTGCATGTAATGGTAGAGCATCGCCAGGCGCTTGCCGGCAAGGTCAGCCTTCAGCGCCTGGTTTTCTCCCGCACGCGTCACCAGCGCGGGTTGGTCATTGGCGTAGGATCGGGACAGCACCAGCTCCGGGTCGGCCGCCTCGAACCCGTTGGCCGATCCCACAAAATCCACGGCCCCGGTCTTCAGGGCTTCGATCACCTCATCACGGGTGTCGTAGCGCTTCACGTCGATGGTGATATTCAGCGCCTGGGCAACCAGTGCCGCAAAATCGGCCGTGATGCCCTCGAGCTCGTCATTGTTGCTCAAGTCAAAGGGCGCGTAGTCGGGGGCCGACACCCCCATCAGGAGCGTGCGGCGCTCGCGTAGCCAGCGCCAGTCGGCTTCGTCCAACACCACCGAGGGATTTTCAAGAGTGGAGTGACCCAGCAGTTTCAGATCGTGGGATTCCTCCAAGGCCATCACCGCCCAGGGCAACAGCCCCATCAGCAGGATGGCCGCGCGTTTCACCCGCCGGGAGGTGAGCATTTCAGATCAGATGATTGCGCTGGGCGAACTTGGACAGATGCACCACCGACGACATACGCAACTTCTCCTTGAGCCGCGTCTTGTACGTACTGATAGTCTTGTGGCTCAACAGCATATCCTCGGCAATATCCTTGTTGCCCAGGCCCAGGGCCAGCTTCTGCAGCACGGTCAATTCGCGATCGGATAACGCCTCCACCAACTCCTGCTCGGTCGATTGCAGGTCGTCGCGACGCACCGAACTGGTGGGCAGGCTGGGGAAGCAACTGTAGCCGGACCTGATCGCCCTGATCGCCTTTTGCAGCTCATCCAGTTCACCGGTCTTGGCAACAAAACCCATCGCTCCGGCGCGCATGCAGCGAGTGGAAAAAAACACCGCCAGATACGAGGTCAGCACCAGGATCCGGCAGGGCAACTCCAGCGCCTTGATCCGGCTGATCACCTCCAACCCACCGAGCTTGGGCATCGCCAGGTCGAGAATGACCAGGTCCGGACGTTCTTCGCGAGCAATCTGCATGGCATCAGCGCCATTACCCGCTTCGTAGATAGTATCGAAACCTTCCTGCCTCAACAGATACTTCACGGTAGCGCGTATAAAAGGGTGATCATCCACGATTAAAGCTTTGTTGCTCATAAGACTCCCCTGGGAAGATCAGTACGCTTACATATCACGCGAGACCCCACTACCTGTGAAAAGTAACAGTTCCGACAAGCGGCACTGATTACTCAGTCAAACACCTCAGGCAGTACAGGCCCCTCCTTTTGAAAAACACAGTAAACATGTGAAGCCACGCCTTGATTCCTGAACAGGCGCAAGCGCGCAACCTTAGCAACCGCGTGTTTTTGCCAATGAAGGGATAATCTCGACTAAATGTAGGACTTTTCCTCAGAACTCTCCAAAGCTACTCGGTGGTGCTGGGGCTCCAGAAGGCCTGCACCACCAGGGTCGACCTGGAAATTCGCGCCACCAGGGCGTCCAACTCGTCACCGTCTACCGAGGTCACCGCCAGTGTGGCTTCGATTTCAACTTCCTCAGTGCCGAACGGCCGCACATCGACATCGCTGGCCGGGTAGTTACAGCGCGCCAGTTCGGCTTCCAGCAACGCCAATACCGCGGTTTGCTGGGTGCGCCGGGCAATCACATAGAGGATGTTGGTGACCTCCGCCGACACCACATCCAGCGGTTGGCGGTTGATGTTATTGACGATGGGCCGCAGCAGCGTATTGGCCGCCAGCACAAACAGCGTGCCTAACAACGCTTCGAGGACCAGGTCGGCACCGGCGCACGCCCCCACCGCTGCCGACGCCCAGAGCGTGGCGGCGGTGTTGAGACCGCGCACATTGCCTTCTTCGCGCATGATCACGCCGGCCCCCAGAAAGCCGATGCCCGACACCACATACGCCACCACCCGCACGGCGCCTTCCGCACCGCCGAGACGGTTGGCCATGTCGACGAAAATCGCCGCACCCACCGCCACCAGTACGTTGGTGCGCAGGCCCGCCGTGCGTTGGCGGTACTGGCGCTCGAAGCCGATCAGGCCACCGAGGATAAACGCGGCGGTGAGGCTGACCAGGGTATCGACCAGGGAGTTGAGGTTGATGTTGTCGATTGCTTGCATGGGAAACCGTCCCTGTTCACTGCCAGCCAAACTTACGGATGTAGTAGCCCTTCACCGCCTGGGTCAGCGCCATATACGCCAGCAGGATCACCGGCAGGAACACAAAGTACAGCGACGGCAGCGCCTGCAATTTGAAGTAATGCGCCAGCGGCCCCATCGGCAGGAAGATCCCCACGGCCATGATCACCGCGGTCATCACCATCAACGGCATCGCCGCGCGGCTTTGCAGGAACGGGATTTTCGGGGTGCGGATCATGTGCACGATCAGCGTCTGGGTCAGCAGCCCCACCACGAACCAGCCGGACTGGAACAGCGTCTGGTGGTCAGGGGTGTTGGCATCGAACACATACCACATGAGTGCGAACGTGGTGATGTCGAAAATCGAACTGATCGGCCCGAAAAACAGCATGAACCGCCCCACGTCCCCCGGCTGCCAGCGTTGTGGTTTGGCGAGCATGTCCTCGTCGACGTTATCGAACGGGATCGCGATCTGCGAGATGTCATACAGCAGGTTTTGCACCAGCAGGTGCATCGGCAGCATCGGCAGGAACGGGATAAACGCACTGGCCACCAGCACCGAGAACACGTTGCCGAAGTTGGAGCTGGCGGTCATCTTGATGTACTTGAGCATATTGGCGAAGGTGCGCCGACCCTCCAGCACGCCCTCCTCCAGGATCATCAGGCTCTTTTCCAGCAGGATGATGTCGGCGGCTTCCTTGGCGATATCCACCGCGCTGTCCACAGAGATACCAATGTCTGCTGTACGCAGCGCCGGTGCATCGTTGATGCCGTCGCCCATAAAGCCCACCACATGCCCGTTGGCCTTGAGCAGGCGCACGATGCGTTCCTTGTGGCTGGGCGTCAGGCGGGCGAACACATTGGTGGTTTCCACGGCCTTGGCCAACTGGGCGTCGGTCATGTCCTCGATGTCGTTGCCCATCAACAGGCCTTGTTGCTCCAGGCCCACTTCACGGCAGATCTTGGCGGTGACCAGCTCGTTATCGCCGGTCAGCACTTTGACCGCCACACCATGGGCTTTCAGCGCCTTGAGAGCGGGCGCAGTGCTTTCCTTGGGCGGGTCGAGAAATGCGACGTAGCCGATCAGCGTGAGGTTGTTTTCATCCGCCAGGCTGTAAGTGTCGCGCCCCGGGGCCATCGGTTGCGCAGCCACGGCCACCACCCGCAGGCCCTCTTCGTTGAACGCGGCAGTGACCTGGCGAATGCGCGCCAGCAGGTCGTCGGTCAGCGCTTCGTTGACCTCGCCATGGCGCACGCTGTTGCACACCGAGAGGATCTCCTCCACCGCACCTTTGCAGATCAGCAGATGCGGCCGGCCCTGTTCGGCCACCACCACCGACATGCGGCGGCGGTTGAAGTCGAACGGGATTTCATCCACCTTCTGGAACGCGGTGCCGACCTTCAGTTCGCGATGCACCTCCACGTGCTCGAGCACCGCCACGTCCAGCAGGTTTTTCAGGCCGGTCTGGTAGTAGCTGTTGAGGTAAGCCATCTCCAGCACGTCGTCGGACTCCTCGCCCCACACGTCCACATGACGCGCCAGGAAAATCCGGTCCTGGGTCAGGGTGCCGGTCTTATCGGTGCACAGCACATCCATCGCGCCAAAGTTCTGGATCGCATCCAGGCGCTTGACGATGACCTTCTTGCGCGACAGGAACACCGCGCCCTTGGCCAGGGTGGACGTGACGATCATCGGCAGCATTTCCGGGGTCAGGCCCACGGCAATCGACAGCGCGAACAGCAGCGCTTCGGTCCAGTCACCCTTGGTGAAACCGTTGATGAACAACACCAGCGGCGCCATCACGAACATAAAGCGGATCAACAGCCAGCTGACCTTGTTAACGCCGTGCTGAAACGAGGTGGTCGCACGGTCGGTGGCGGTCACGCGTTGGGCCAGCGCACCGAAATAGGTGCTGTTGCCGGTGGTCAGAATCACCGCCGTCGCGGCGCCGGACACCACGTTGGTGCCCATGAACAGGATGTTCTCCAGGTCCAGCGGGTTGCGGGTGTTGGTGTCGTGCTGCTGGGCGAACTTCTCCACCGGCATCGATTCACCGGTCATCGCCGCCTGGCTGACGAACAGATCCTTGGCGTTGAGCACGCGGCAGTCGGCGGGGATCATGTCCCCGGCCGAGAGCACGATCAGATCGCCTGGCACCAACTGCTTGATGGGCAATTCAATGCGCTTGGCATCATCCCGGCGCAGCACCGTGGCGGTGTTGCTCACCATGGCTTTCAACGCATCGGCTGCCTTGTTGGACTTGGCCTCCTGCCAGAACCGCAGCAGCGTCGAGAGCACCACCATGGAGAAAATCACCGTGGCGGCCTTCATGTCTTCGGTCAGCCAGGAGATCACCGCCAGCAAGGTCAGCAGCAGGTTGAACGGGTTCTTGTAGCAATGCCACAGGTGCACCCACCACGGCAGCGGCTGCTCGTGCTCGACTTCATTGAGGCCGTATTGCACGCGCAGGGCGTCGGCTTCCAGGCTGCTCAAGCCCTCGGCATGGCTGCCCAACGTACCGAGCAATTGCACGGCACTGCTGTTGGCCGCGACCACCAGGGTTTGCGCCAGGGTGGGCGGCACTTCGCGGCTGACGCTGGCATCGGTGACGGTTTCGAGCATCGCCAGGCGGCGGAAATGCCGGGCGATATGCCGGGTCCGCAGGAAGCCGGCGAAGAACTCTTTCAACAGAGTGAGGTTCATGGTGTGTTACTCCTGCGCGAGGAAAAAACCTTCGTGCAGGTACTGCCTGTCCCACCGCGCCCGCTTCATAGGCACAGTCAGCCCGGCCCGCCTGCCGTAAAAGGCAGGCGCGTCCGTAGCATCCCGAGGTTAACCGGGTGCTGGTCAGCGTCGATGAGAGGGATCGCACAGGGGCCAGGACTGGCCGCTGTCGGGATGCCGCTTCTCGCTAGGTGGCGAGACAACGGCATCGAAAAAATGCGCGTTATCTTGCCAAGTATGTGCCGGTTACCGAGACCGGCCGACAACTGTCACTCGAACAAGTACCCACTGAGGGTCTCCGCTATTGATGAAAACGCGCGAAGCTTACGCCCCGATTTAAGGAGAGTAAACCGTAGGAAAGTTTCCATATGGTGAATAAGAGGATTCTTCAGGGAGGGTTCAGGAACACCCATCCTGAAGCCGCCGATGCTTGAATGTGAGGTGGCAGGTTCGCCAGATCCCGTAGCAGCTGCCGAGCGCAAGCGAGGCTGCGTCAGCGGTTCGTCTGACACACCGCGAACGCAGCCTCGCTTGCGCTCGGCAGCTGCTACGTACGAGGTGGTGGACCAGGTTTTTGCGAAATTAATCGTCCCGCGTCAGCACTTCCAACAACTCAATCTCAAAGCGCAGATTGCTGTTGGGCTTGATATGCGCGCCCATCGACCGTTCGCCATAGGCAAGGTGCGCCGGCACAAACAACCTGCGCACCCCGCCGACCTGCATGCCCATCAAACCCTGGTCCCAGCCCTTGATCACCCGCCCGGTGCCGATCACACACTGGAACGGCTTGCCCCGCTCCCAGGACGAATCGAAGACCGTACCGTCTTCCAGGGTGCCGGTGTACTGGGTGGTGATCAGTGCGCCCTTGACCACGGCTTTGCCGGTGCCTGGTCGGGTGTCGGTGATCTGGAGTTCGTCGGGGCTCATGGGGTTCTCGTTGAAGGCGTAAAGGCTGGGGTTTTCCCAGAATCGGTGGGGTTTGGCAAGTGCAGGAACAGTCGCAGCCGTGACATTTCCCTTTAACTTGCAGGACGTTTCCGAGAGAATCCCAAGCGCTTGCGTCGCTCAAATCACGTGGCTAGTCTTCGGCGGTCACTGCCAATTCAGTGACTCGGGGTTTGGTAGACCACGAGTGATTAGGCGCTAAGCGCCCCCTTCTGCAAGGCGCTTTTTTTCGGCCCTGCGTTATGGTGGCCGTGCGCAGGGCACCTTCGGGTGCACCGGGTCCTAATCACCGGTCTACCAATCTGCGTACGGTCACCACCCTAAGAATCGTTTGGTAGCGATGGTGGTGACATTCCAATTTAGATTAGGAGTTGAACCCATGGACAAACTCGTCCCCGCCCCACCCGCCCCAGAACTGCAACTCTTCACCACCACCCCAGACCTCAGCTTCGAAGACGCCCTGGCCCACGCCAGCAGTGTGCTGCGTTGCGCCGCCGTTGCCGCACAGACGGCAGGTGATCAACTGGACGGTCCTTCGCGCACGCTGGTGCTTTCGGTCATGCACTTGGTGGACATGGCCAGTGTGATGGTGGACCGGGCACTGGAGTGCGTGCGGCCGCACTAAACGCATAGTCGGTTTCTGTGGCGAGGGAGCTTGCTCCCGTTGGGCTGCGCAGCAGCCCATTGCTTAGCAACGACCTCTCTAACCTTAGGGCCTCACTGCTCGGCATGGTGTTTCAGCACAAACAGCTAAAGCAGCGTTAGAGAATTTAACTACAACGCAGCAGGAACCGTCCGACTTCTCCTCGAACATTTCGTCACCTCTTATAAACACCCAACCAACCCTGGTTGCATAACAATAAGAGGTCACCCCCATGAACGAACCAACAAGCCCTGCCCGCGTCGCCGTCATTCAGTTCAACCCACAGGTCGGTATAGCCAACCAAAGCGACAACCTGCGTCAAAGTCTTCTACTGGCGACTGAAGCAGTAAACGGCGGCGCCAATCTGATCGTGCTGCCGGAGCTTTCCAACTGCGGCTATTTCTTCAGCAGCCGCCAGGACGCGTTTGATCATGCAGAGGCAGTGCCGAACGGACCGAGTGTGCGGGAATGGATCGATTTTGCCTGCAAGCACCAGGTGTATCTGGTCGCCGGTCTTAGCGAAATCGATGGTATGCAGCTGTTCAACACAGCCGTATTGCTGGGGCCCGACGGGTTCATAGGCAAATACCGCAAAGCCCATTTATGGAACCTGGAAAAGCTTTGGTTCACCCCGGGGAATTCTGGCTTTCCAGTGTTTGAAACGCCGATCGGTCGTATCGGCCTGCTGATCTGCTGGGACATCTGGTTTCCGGAGGTACCGCGCATTTTGAGCCAGCAAGGCGCCGATATCATTTGCAGCTTGAACAATTGGGTGTGGACACCCCCACCGTTGTTCGATGAGGCAGGAAAGTGCATGGCGTCGTACCTGACGATGACCGCTGCACATGTGAACAACGTATTTATCGCGGCCGCAAGCCGCATTGGTGAAGAGCGGGATGCCCGCTATCTCGGATGCTCCTTGATTGCAGGGACAAATGGCTGGCCAATCGGCGCCGTGGCTTCGGCCAATCGCCAGGAGATCCTGTTCGCCGACATTGACATCACCAGCGCCCGCAGCGCGCCGATCTGGAACAGCCTCAATGATCTGCAACGGGACCGTCGCAATGATCTTTATGATCAGATGCTCGGGTATTCCCAGCACCCTGCCCTGCCTCGCTGAGAGGAGGGCAACCTATGGAACCGTTGTTTGCCAGGAAAACACCAACCCGCTCACGAGCGGATATCACAGTTGTTGTACTGGGACTCGTCGCTACCTTGCTCGCGGTATGGGTTGTATCCAGTCATCAAGGTTCATGGCCAGGATACAACGAGATGGTGACGGCCCTCCCCCAACCCGTAGCGTGGTTACGGTGGGTAGTGGGGGATATAAGCGAAGTTGCCTTTTACAAGCATGAACTCGCGTCATTGGGCCTATTGAGTGGTGCCTATCTGGCATGGTGGGCAAACAAACGTGGCAAAGCCTGGCAGGGTTTTTCCATTTGCTATGGCACCGGATTGTGGCCTTGGGTGGTGACCAGTTCGTTGATCGGGCTGTTGCTGAGCAACCTGCTGTGGGGTTGGAGCGTTACCGCCGAAACCTGGCAGCCTACGTTTGCGGCGTTTGTTTCATTGCCAGCAGCGATGGTGCTTATGTTTGGCAGCGGTTGGAAGGTCGCCCTCAATGGTGCAGTGCTGGGAGCTTTACTGGTTACTCCACTGTGCTTGTTGATCGTCAATCTGGGGTGTGTGCCACTGGGTTTACCAGCCGTGGTCGGTAATGTGCTGGGCATGGCTATCGGAAGCGTCATCGCATTTGCACTGTGTCGTCGGGTGCCCTCGCTGGTGCGTTCGGACTCTATCGCTCCAGACCGACCGATACCTGTTACCCCGCCCAGTTACGGAGTGTTCTGGAGCCTGCGCCGAGTGCTGGCGGACTTTTCCGAAGCACCCTTTTTTGGAAATGAGCTCGCCAGTCTCGGACTGTTGGCAGGCGTGTTGCTTGCCTATGCCCTCAACCCCATGAGCCCGGCTTATGGCTCTGGCCTGCTTTTGCACATGGTGGGAGCGCAGGCACTGACGTCGGCTTTTGGCGTAGTGATCTGGCGCCATCAATGGATAAAGCGGGGTTGGTATCCCACCTATGTACCGTTGGTATCAGTGGTGCCGGCAGCAGTGTTGACCCACGGTGGCAGTTGGATGGTGGTGACTTCAAGTGCATTGCTGGGCGCACTGATCGCACCGCCGTTGGCCTGTGCAATTGCGGCGAGACTGCCTGCCCATTTTCATCCGTACATTGGCAATGTAGTTTCAATGGCCTTGAGTACGTTGATGATTGTGCCGATCGTAGGTTGGCTGGCAACTTGAAAGGTGTGGTTAGGGGAACCCCCTAACCACCTTTGAACACAACAATCAATCAAGCCAACGGTATCCGACGCATCGTCTGCGCCATTCGCCCCACAAAGAAACTCAACGCCGCACGGGACAGCTGCTTGGGCGTCACTTCACGGTTTTTCTGCTCGGCCTGTTGCTTCAACTGCTCATCCTCGCGCAAAGGCACCAGGCCACCTGGTGCATTCGCACCCCACGCCGCGCAATTGCCCTGCACTATCCTGACACCGGGCTGTCGTACTTTCATGCGTCTAAAACCCGGAGAAACCATGACCCAGGATGTCCTCGCCAAAGAAACCAACCGCCGCCAGCTGCAGCAGATCATCTCCGGGCTGTCCGATGGGATCATCCTTGTAGAGGTGGACCAGACCATCCTCTGGGCCAATGAAGCCGCGCTGACCATGCACGGGGTGGATGACGTCGCGGCACTGGGCAGCAATGCCCGGGAATACGCCGAACGCTTCGCCCTGCGCTATCGCAATAATCATCCCTTGCCCCTGGAGAACTACCCCCTCGCCCGCGCGGCGGCAGGCGATGAATTCAGTGACGTGGTAGTGGAGGTCATGCCCACCGCCGACGAAGAAAAAACCTGGGTGCACCGCCTGCGCAGCCTGGTCATCAGCGATTCCCATGGCACGCCTGAATTGCTGGTGCTGATCCTCAGCGACGCCACCGAATGGGCCAGCGCCGAACAGCGCTTCGAAAAAACCTTCAACGCCAACCCGGCGCCGGCGGTGATCTGCCGCCTCAGCGACCTGCGCTATATCAAAGTGAACCAGGGCTTCCTGGAGATGACCGGCTACACCCGCGACCAGGTGATCGGCCGCTCAGTGTATGAACTGGACGTGCTGGAGCATGCCGAACGCAGGGAGCTGGCCGTTCAGCGCCTGGGGGAAGGCGCGACCATCCCGCAGATGCAGGCCGAGCTGAAACTGCCCGGAGGCGGCAGCAAACTGGTGATCGTCGCCGGCCAGCCGCTGGACATGAACGAGGAAGACTGCATGCTGTTTTCCTTCACCGACCTGGAGCCACGCCGCAAGGCCGAGATCGCCCTGCGCCAGAGTGAAGAGCGCTTCGCCAAGTCGTTTCGCCTGACGCCGGTGCCCACCTTGGTGTGCAACGCCGCCAACCGGCAGGTGGTGGATGTCAACGAAGCGTTCATGACCATTACCGGGTACACCAGCGAAGAGCTGATCGGTAAATCCATCGAAGACATCAACTTCATCGACAGCCAGGAGGCAGCCGCCCAGTTGTTCGCCACCCTGGAGAAAGCCGGCAACCTCGATGGCCAGGACCTCAAGGTGCGCAAGAAAGGCAACGAGGTCATCGACTGCGTGGTCTCGGCGGACACGGTGACCATTCAGGATGTCCCCTGCTACCTGCTGGTGATGATGAACATCACCGAACGCAAGCGCTCGGAACTGGAGTTGGTGGCGGCCATCGAGGAAGTGATGCAGGACGCGTCCTGGTTCAGCCAGACCCTGATCGAGAAACTGGCCAATGCCAAGAGCGTCAACAGCCCCAACCTGCCGAACGTGGCCTTTACCGACCTGACCGCCCGCGAGCGCGATGTACTCGGCCTGATCTGCGAGGGCCTGGCCGACAAGGAGATCGCCTCACGCCTGAAATTGGCGCCCAACACGGTGCGTAACCATGTGGCCACGGTGTACTCGAAACTGGGGGTGCATAGCCGTAGTGCAGCGATTGTCTGGGCCCGTGAACGCGGGCTGTTTGCCGGTGAACTGCGGGTCAAGAAAACCCGATAAAAGTGCAAATGCACTAGTGCGGCTAGTGCGAATTCGCCTTATCCCGCGCAGTCCCAATCCCTAACCTTCAGGGTGTGAGTACAGGGCTTTCAACCTGTGCCGTCGTAAAACGACACCCTGAAGGAACCCACATGTTTACGCTCTCTCAACTGCGAAATTGCATCGAAGAAGGCCTCGCGCCGCTGACATGCGAGTTCACCCTGTGCCGGGATGCGTCGCTGACCCTCAAAGTCTACGACGCCGACACCGGCCGGGTGGACCTGGTGGTGACGGGGATCAGCACCAACCGGCTGCAGACCCCGCAAGACGTGGAAAAGATGGTGGAAGAACTGCGCTACGAACTGCAAAGCAACAACATGGGCAAGGTCACGCTGGAAGACGCGCCTTCAACGACGAACCAATGAAATAGAACACCCCGCCCGCGACGATGAATGCCCCCAGCATGTAGAACATGTAGTGGGCCGGCAGGCTGGCCAGCACCAGCCCGCACAACACCGGCCCCAGCGCCGCCCCCAGGTTGGACAGGTTCTGTGCGCCGTAGTACATGCCCCGCAGGTGGTCCGGGGCGATCCGGTCGATAAACATGTATTCGGCCGGGAACACGATGATTTCCCCCACGGTAAATACTGCCATCGCCAGCACCCACCACAGCACGCTGGTGGACAGCGCAAAACCAATCAAGCCCAGCATGAACATGCCCAGGCCGGCGATCAGCCATTGGCTGAGGTAACGGTGGGAAATACGTCGACCAATCACGTACTGCAAGGCGATCACCAGCACGGCGTTGGTGGTGAGCACGGCACTGATGACGGTGTAGGTGTATTCAGCACTGGTGGTGGTGACCAGGTACTGCGAGAGGTAGGCGGTGAACTGGCCGAACACCACGGCGCTGAGCACACCCCCAAGGGTGAAGCACACCAGGCGATGGTCACGCAGCAGCACGCGGCCGACGGCCAGGAACGGCACCGGCTTTTGCGTCACATCGATGGTCGCCAGGGTGCGATCGCCCCAGCGCCAGTACAGCAGGAAAAAACCCGCCCCCAACAACGCCGACAGGATGAACGGCAGGCTGATGTCCAGCTTGGCCACCATCGCCCCAAAGAACGGCCCCGCGGCATAGCCGATATTGGTCAGCGTGTACTTGATGGAAAACACTTCGCTGCGCGCATCTTCCGGCAACAAGCTGGCAAAACCGGCCTTTACCGCAATATCGATGACCGCGTAGGCCAGGTTGATCAGGATCAGGCAGCTGTAGAACGCCCAGATGTTCTGCGCCAGCACCGTACCGATAAAACCCAGCCCAAACAGCACGCTCAACCCCAGCAACAGTCGATAACTGTTGATGCGGTCGACCAGAAAACCGCCATATACGCTGAGCAGCGAGCCAAGGATCAACGAGCTGCCGATCACCAGCCCAACCTGGGTGATATCGAGGGCAAATTGGCGGGTGAGGTAGATCACCAGGTAGGGAAAGGTAATCGCCTTGGCCAGCGTCAGCAGCAACGTGGCGGACAACAGCAGGTTCACGGCGCGGGGGTAGTTTCTTATTGTGGCAAGCATCCTGCTCTCTTTCGTCTAAGGTAACGCGGTCTTGATGGCCGGTTACCTTAACGCAAGAGCGAGGAAAAAACGCGGGTCATTTCTTGACGGGCGTGATCTCCAGGATGGTGCCGTTGGTGGTTTTGAGCAGCACGAACCTGTCGCCCACACGGGCCCACTGGCTGTCGGCTTCAGGCTGCTTGAGACCGCGTTTCTTCCAGTCGCTGACCGCCGACTCCTTGCGCATCAGGATGTCCGGGGCACGGTCGCCTTCTTTCAAATCACGGGTATTGATGTTCGAAGGCTGCACGGTTTCCTGGGGAGTGTCGCCGGCCTGCACGACAAAGCTGGCGGTGGACAGGCTGGCGGCGACCAGGGCACAGGCAGCGAGGGTTTTGGACTTCATGGGTGCTCCTTCAATGAATGATGCGTACCCAGGTTCCGACCGCAGGCGCATGAAATCATTCAGCCTGTTGAACCTTGATCCCCTGTGATGAGCATAGGTATCTACACAACTTTTCAGACCCTGACAAATCTCCCTGTGGTGAGCGGGCTTACGCGTGCCCCCATTGCCCTTATGAAATTAATCCTGTAATTTTTCATGAAATTATTAGATATAAATTTCATGAACCAGCAAGAAGAACTCGACGCCCTGGCGATCCTGATCCACGACCTGCGCAAGTACAAGAAGCTTACCCTCGCCCAACTCGCACAGAAGATCGAGCGTTCGGTGGGCTTCCTGTCCCAGGTGGAACGGGGTTTGTCGCGTCCGACCGTGGCGGATCTCACCGCCATCAGCCATGCCCTCGACGTGCCCACCACCTATTTCTACAGCCTGTCCAAACCCAAGGCCGTGAGCTGGGTCACCCGCCCCAACGAACGTCGTACGGTGTACTACGCCAACGGCATCACCGACATCCTGGTGTCCCCCAGCATGAATGGCGCCTTCTCGATGCTCGACAGCCTGCTGGCACCCGGCGCCAACAGCGGTGAACAGACCATGAGCGACCGCGCCGAGCAGGCCGGATTTGTACTGGAAGGCGAATTGACGCTGTGGGTAGAGGGCGAGGCCGATTCGGTCACCCTCGGCCCCGGTGACAGCTTCCACCTGGCCAGTTTCGCCCACTGCCGCTACGCCAACCTCACCGACCTGCCCGCCCGCGTGCTGTGGGTTTACAACTAGGAGCAACACCCGTGAAAAGCCAAGCCTCCACGTTACTGGCCGAAGTACGGACCTTTCGCCAGAACCATCCCGACGTGCGCTATGTCGACCTGATCGCCCTGGACATCCCCGGGCATTTCTACGGCAAGCGCTACCCCATCGAGATGCTGGAAAAGGTCGCCGCCGGCAGCCCCTTGAAGCTGCCGCAGAACGCCGTGCTGCTGGGGGTTCAGGGCGGGCTGTTCAAGATCGGCGACTACTGCTTCCACGATGGCGACCCGGACGCCAACCGCCGCCTGGTACCGGGCACGCTCAAGCCGGTGAGCTGGGAGTCGCAGCCGCTGGGACAGATGTTGATAACCTCGGACGGAACCGAGGCGCCGATCGAATTCGAACCTCGCGAAGTCCTGGCCAAGGTGCTGGAGCGCCTGCACCACAAAGGCATTCACCCGGTGGTGGCCTTCGAACTGGAGTTCTACCTGTTCGACAAAAAACTCGACAACGGCCTGCCGCAATTCGCCCGCGACCCGCTCAGCGATGACACCGACGACCAGCCCAACCTGCATATCGAACGGCTGTCGCGCTTCAGCGAGGTGCTGGACGACATGGCGCAGACCGCCAAGGACCAGGGCATCGACATCACGGTGATCACCGCCGAACTCGGCCCCGGCCAGTTCGAGATCAATTTCGGCCACCTCGACGACGGCCTGCGCGCCGCCGACTGGGCAGCCCTGTTCTGTCGCAGCACCCGCGGCGTGGCGCTGAAACACGGCTACCGCGCCAGTTTCATGGCCAAGCCTTACCTGCAATTTCCCGGCAGCGGCATGCATGTGCATGTCAGCCTGTACGACGGTGCGGGCAACAATGTGCTCGCGACGCACCAGCAGCAACCCCTGCGCCATGCCGTGGCCGGTTGCCTGGAATTGCTGCCCCACTGCATGCCGATCTTCTCGCCCAACCACAATGCCTTCCGCCGCCTGGGCGGTACGGTCAACGCGGCCACCCGCGCCTGCTGGGGGTTTGAAGACCGCGATGCGTGCGTGCGCATCCCCGACTCCGACCCGCGCAACCTGAGGATCGAACATCGCCTGGCCAGTGCCGACGCCAACCCGTACCTGGTGCTGGCGGCGATCCTGGTCGGCCTTGAACATGGCCTTGCAGCCGGGCGAGAACCTATCGCGCCACTGAACGAGGACCGCAGCAGCGGCACCGACTTCCCCGTGGAAATGCTCGATGCCGTGCGCGCCATGCAGCATCAGCCGGTATTGCGCGATAAGCTGGGCGCCGAATTTGTCGACGTGTACTGCGAGAACAAACGCCAGGATCACCTGGCCTTTCAACAAGAAATCCATGCGCGGGAATACCGCTGGTTTCTCTAACGACGGAATAACCGATGACCGACCAAAGCGCCCCGGCCCTCAAGGAAATCTTCAACCTCGAACGCCTGCAACACATCGCCAGCGAGATGACCGCGGTGTACCCGGCGTTCGACGCCAAGGGGTTTCTCAAGCATGCCAAGGCCGGGCTCGCCGAGTTATCGGTGATGCAGCGTATGGCGCGGGTCAGCGAAAGCCTGCACGCGGTGATCCCGCTGGACTATGCCCAGACCCTCAAGCTGCTCTACGCCCTGGCCCCGCGCCTGAACAGCGGGTTTGTCAGCCTGTGCCTGCCGCACTACGTGGCGAGCTACGGCCTGGATGACTTCAAACGCTCCATGGCCGCGCTCAAATACTTCACCCCCTTTGGCTCGGCTGAGTTCGCCATAAGACCCTTCTTGCTCCACGACTTCGAACGCACCTTGGCGGTCATGCAAACCTGGTCGCGGGATGACAACGATCACGTGCGCCGCCTCGCCAGCGAAGGCTCGCGCCCGCGCCTGCCGTGGTCGTTTCGCCTGGCCAAGGTGCAGGCCAACCCCGAGCTGTGCGCGCCGATCCTCGATAACCTCAAGGCCGACAACAGCCTCTACGTACGCAAATCCGTGGCCAACCACCTCAACGACATCACCAAGGACCACCCGGATTGGGTGCTCAGCCTGATCGAAGGCTGGAACCTGGATAACCCGCACACCGCCTGGATCGCCCGCCATGCGCTGCGCAGCCTGATCAAGCAGGGCAACACCCGCGCGCTGACGATCATGGGCGCAGGCGCCAAGGCCGAAGTGAAGCTCCATCACCTGAGCGTGACGCCGGCGGTGATCACCCTGGGCGAGCGGATCAACCTGTCATTCAGCCTGGAATCCACCGCTGCCACTGCACAGAAACTGGTGGTGGACTATGCCATCGACTACGTCAAAAGCGCCGGGCACAGCGCGACCAAGGTGTTCAAGCTCAAGGCGTTTACGCTGGGCGCGGGTGAGCGGCAGAGCATCCGCCGCGAGCAGCATATTCGCGCGTTGACCACGCGCAAGCACTATCCCGGCAGGCATGCGGTGCATGTGCTGGTGAATGGAGAGCGATTGGGCAGTGCCGAATTCGAATTGAGGGATTAATCCGATTCAACCAACACCACAGATCAATGCGGGAGGGTTTCTTCAGCTGGATTCGCCGAGCAACAGTGGCTGCTCCCGCGCGCACAATTCCACCACGTAGTCCCACAACACCCGCAGCCGCACCGACTTGTGCAGTTCCCGCCGCGAGCTGATCCAGTAGCTGCGCTGGATCCCCTCCCCCGGCAGCAACGGCACCAGTTCCGGGTCGCCCGACGCCATGAAGCACGGCAGCACCGCAATCCCCAAACCGGAGCGTGCGGCCTGGTGTTGGGCGATGACGCTGGTGCTGTGGAACACTACCTTGGGATTGCGGCAGAAGCTGCTGAGGAACTTCAATTCCTGGCTGAACAGCAGGTCGTCGACGTAATCGATCCATGAATGGGCAGCGAGGTCTTCGCGCTTTTCAATCGGTGGGGTGCGCGACAGGTAGGCGCGGCTGGCATAGAGCGCCAGGCGGTAATCGGTGAGTTTGCGTGTGACCAATTGATCGACGCTGGGGCGTTCGAGGTGGATGCTGATTTCCGCCTCGCGGTTGAGGATGCTGACGAAACGCGGCACGGCGAGCAGTTCCACTTCCAGGCCGGGATAACGTTCGAACAGCCCGCCCATGCGGCCGGCGAGGAACATCACCCCCAACCCTTCGGCCACCCCGAGGCGGATCTTGCCCAGGGGCGCAGCGGAGTGGGTCAATTCGTCCTCGGCCAACAGCGCGACGTTTTCCATGGCTTCGGCGTGTTTGAGCAGGGCTTCGCCGGCGGGGGTCAGTTCGTAGCCCTGGGCGTGCTGCACGAACAGCGCGGTGCCGAGGCTCTTCTCGATGGCCTCGATATGCCGGGCCACCGTGGCGTGCGTGGTTTTCAGGCGCTGCGCGGCGGTGAGCAGGCGGCCGCTGCGCTGCAACTCCAGAAAATACCGCAGGTCATTCCAGTCGAACATGTCGCCTCCATTGCATGGCCTGGATAGCGCTGTTTAAAAACGCACAGCAGCTGGGTAAAAACTAACATTTTTAAGACGAAAACTAACAACTAGGATGGAGCCAATAAGAAAAACAAGCGAGACCTCAGATGCCCATTGCAGCTGCGCAATACGATTATGTGGTAGTAGGTGCCGGCCCCGCAGGCTGCCTGCTCGCCAATCGACTGTCCGCCAACCCCGCCCACCGCGTGCTGCTGCTTGAAGCCGGTGGCCGCGACAACTACCCCTGGATCCATATCCCCGTCGGCTACCTGTTCTGCATCGGTAACCCGCGCACCGACTGGTGCTTCAAGACCGAAGCACAGGAAGGCCTGCAAGGCCGTGCGCTGAGCTACCCACGGGGCAAGGTGCTCGGCGGCTGCTCGTCCATCAACGGCATGATCTACATGCGCGGCCAGGCCCAGGACTACGACGGCTGGGCGGCGGCAGGCAACGACGGCTGGGCCTGGAAAGACGTGCTGCCACTGTTCAAGCAGAGCGAAAACCATTTTGCCGGCAGCTCGGAATTCCACAGTGACGGCGGCGAGTGGCGAGTCGAACAGCAGCGGCTGCATTGGCCGATCCTGGACGCCTTTCGGGACGCCGCGGCGCAAAGCGGCATTGCCACGATCAGCGACTTCAACCAGGGCGATAACGAAGGCTGCGGCTACTTCCAGGTCAACCAGAAGGCCGGGGTACGCTGGAACGCGGCCAAGGCGTTTCTCAAGCCGATCCGCCAGCGGCCCAATCTCACCGTGCTGACCGAGGTCGAGGTAGACCGCGTGGTCCTGGAAAACGGCCGTGCCTCGGCGGTGATCGGGCGTCAAAACGGCCAGCCAGTGAGCTGGAAGGCCCGCAAGGAAATCGTGCTGTGCGCCGGCTCCGTGGGCTCGCCGGGCATCCTGCAACGCTCGGGGATCGGCCCGTCCAGCGTGCTCAAGCCGCTGGGCATCGATGTGCGGCATGAACTGCCGGGCGTCGGCGGCAACCTGCAGGATCACCTGCAGCTGCGGCTGATCTACAAGCTGGAAAACGCCCGCACCCTGAACCAGATCGCCGGTACCGTATGGGGCAAGATGGGCATGGGCCTGCGCTACCTGTATGACCGCAGCGGCCCGCTGTCGATGGCGCCCAGCCAGCTCGGCGCGTTTGCCCGCTCGGGCCCGGAACAGACCTCGGCCAACCTTGAATACCACGTACAGCCGCTGTCCCTGGAGCGCTTTGGCGAACCGCTGCATGGGTTCCCGGCGTTTACCGCCTCGGTCTGCGACCTGCGCCCGCAAAGCCGTGGCCGCATCGATATCCGCTCGGCCAACCCGGCGGATGCGCCGCTGATCCGGCCCAACTACCTCAGCCACCCGGAGGACCTGCGGGTGGCCGCCGACGCGATTCGCCTGACCCGACGCATCGTCGCCGCACCGGCCCTGAGCCAGTTCAAGCCGGTGGAATACCTGCCCGGCGACGCGCTGCAAACCGAAGAGCAACTGCACGAAGCGGCCGCGCGTATCGGCACGACGATCTTCCATCCAGTCGGCACCTGTCGCATGGGCAGCGATAAAGACGCGGTGGTCGACGCCCAGTTGCGCGTACATGGTGTGCCCGGCCTGCGTATCGCCGATGCCTCGGTCATGCCGCGCATTACCTCCGGCAATACCTGTTCACCGACGCTGATGATCGCGGAAAAAGCCGCGCAGCTGATCCTTTCGCCGAACACTGTAGGAGCGAGCTTGCTCGCGAAAAACGCAAAAGCGCCGCTGCCCTCCGGGTTTCCCGCGTAATTGTTGACAACGTTCGCGAGCAAGCTCGCTCCTGCAAGGAACTGAGAAATAGCGGCGCTGAGCCTGGCGCCGACAGTGGAACAACAATAAATAATCACTGTGAGGGCTTCCCGATGTCAGAACATGCTCAAACCCTGGGCTCGGCCACCAACGCGAGCACCGGTAACGAATCAAGAAAAGTCATCTTCGCCTCGTCCCTGGGGACGGTGTTCGAGTGGTATGACTTTTTCCTCTACGGCGCCCTGGCGGCGGTGATCAGCAAGCAGTTCTTTGCCGGGGTCAACGACACCACGGCGTTTATCTTTGCCTTGATGGCCTTCGCGGCCGGCTTTGTGGTGCGCCCGTTCGGCGCGCTGGTGTTCGGCCGCCTGGGCGACATGATCGGGCGCAAGTACACGTTCCTGGTGACCATCATCCTGATGGGCATGGCGACCTTCTGCGTCGGCCTGCTGCCAACCTACGCCAGCATCGGCATCGCGGCGCCGATCATCCTGATCGTGCTGCGCATGCTGCAAGGCCTGGCATTGGGCGGCGAGTACGGCGGTGCGGCCACCTATGTGGCCGAGCATGCGCCGGCCGGCAAACGCGGCCTCAACACCAGCTGGATTCAATCCACCGCGACCCTCGGTTTGCTGCTGTCGTTGCTGGTGGTGCTGGCATGCCGGTACTTCACCGGCGATCAGTTCGAAGTCTGGGGCTGGCGTATTCCGTTCCTGTTTTCCATTGTGCTGCTGGGTATTTCCACCTGGATCCGCATGAGCCTGCACGAGTCGCCGGCATTCCTGAAAATGAAAGAGGAAGGCAAGGCCAGCAAGGCGCCGATCCGTGAGTCCTTCGGTAAATGGGAAAACCTCAAGGTGGTGCTGATCGCGCTGTTCAGCATCAACGGTGGGCAAGCGGTAACGTTCTACGCGTCGCAGTTCTATGTGCTGTTTTTCCTCACGCAGTTCCTGAAGATGGACCCGGCCCTGGCCAATATGCTGCTGATCATCAGCGTGGTGATTGGCGCGCCGTTCTTCGTCTTCTTTGGCTGGCTGTCGGACAAGGTCGGGCGCAAGCCGGTGCTGATGCTCGGCCTGCTGCTGGCCACCGCGCTGTACTTCCCGATCTTCAAGGGCCTGGCGCACTACACCAACCCGGCGATGGACCAGGCCAGCCGCCAGGCACCGATCACCGTGCTGGCCGACCCGGCCACCTGTACCTTCCAGTTCGATCCGGTAGGCAAGGCGAAATTTGACAGCCCGTGCGACAAGGTCAAGACCTTCCTGGTCAAACAAGGCCTGCCGTACAGCAGTGCCGCCGCCCCGGCCGGCAGCCCGGTGCAGGTCAGCGTGGGTGAAGTGCGCATCGACGGCTTCGACGAGGCAGCGCTGCGCGGTGCAGTGGCCCTGGCCGGCTACCCGACTTCTGCGGATGTGGCGCAGGTCAACAAGGTGATGGTGGTGGTGCTGATCGTGGTGCTGATCCTGATCGCCGCCATGTGCTACGGCCCGCTGGCGGCGCTGATGGTGGAGCTGTTTCCGACACGTATCCGCTACACCTCGATGTCCCTGCCCTACCACATCGGTAACGGCTGGTTTGGCGGCTTCCTGCCGACCGTGTCGTTTGCGCTGGTGGTGTACACCGGGGATATCTTCTATGGCTTGTGGTACCCGGTGGTGGTGACGGGGGTGAGCCTAATTGTCGGATTGTTTTGCCTTAAAGAAACGCGGCATGTGGATCTCGACAACAATTAAACCGATCGCCTGAACACAGGAGATCCCTTGTGGGAGGGGGCTTGCTCCCGATAGCGGTGGTTCAGTCACAGTTGCGTTGACTGATATGGCGCTATCGGGAGCAAGCCCCCTCCCACATTTATTTCCGCAACGCTTACACGAATTGCTGTACATCCATACAGATAATAGTTGCTCAAATTCCTCTGACTGAGCATCCTGCAAAGCATCAACCCGATCTGATGTGATGACCATGCGGCTGTACCTCTGTGAAAAACCCTCCCAGGCCAAGGACATCGCGGCCGTGCTCGGCGCCAGTCGCCGTGGCGACGGTTGCTGGTTGGGCAATGGGGTCACCGTCACCTGGTGCATCGGCCACCTGCTGGAAACCGCCCCGCCCGACGCCTACGACGCCAAATACAAACGCTGGGTGCTGGCCGACCTGCCGATCGTCCCGGAAAAATGGAAGATGCTGGTCAAGCCCAAGACCGCCAGCCAGTTCAAGGCCGTCAAGCGCCTGCTGGGGGAAGCCCAGGAACTGGTGATCGCCACCGACGCCGACCGTGAAGGCGAGATGATCGCCCGCGAACTGGTCGAGCATTGCCGCTATCGCGGGCCGATCCAGCGGTTATGGCTGTCGGCACTGGACGATGCCTCCATCCGCAAGGCCCTGGCGGCGCTCAAGCCCGGCGCCGAAACCTTCAGCCTGTACCACTCGGCCCTGGGCCGCTCCCGCGCCGACTGGCTGATCGGCATGAACATGAGTCGCCTGTTTACCCTGCTGGGGCGTCAGTCCGGCTATCAGGGCGTGCTGCCGGTGGGCCGGGTGCAAACACCGACCTTGCGCCTGGTGGTGGACCGCGACCGCAGCATCGCCGACTTCGTGCCCGTGGCGTACTGGGCCATTGATGTGGACCTGCGCCACCAATCCATCACGTTTACCGCACAATGGCGCGCGACCGAGGATGCCTGTGACGACCAGGGCCGCTGCCTTGACCCGCAGTTGGCCCGGGACGCTGCCGACGCCATGAGCAACGCCGCCAGCGCACGCCTGATCAAGCTGCGCACCGAACGCATGCGCGAGGTGGCCCCCCTGCCCTTCGACCTCGGCACCCTGCAGGAAATTTGCTCGAAGAAGCTCGGCCTCGGTGCCCAGGAAACCCTGGATATCGCCCAATCCCTCTACGAAACCCACAAGGTCATCACCTACCCCCGCAGTGACTGTGGTTACCTACCATTGAGCCAGCACAGCGAGGCGCCGAAGATTCTCGCCGCATTGGGCCGTGCGGATGCAGCAGTCAATGAGCTGATGCCGCATATCGATCCCCAGCGCCGCTCACGGGCGTGGAACGATGCCAAGGTCAGTGCGCACCACGGCATCATTCCCACCGGCGCCGGCAAGGACGTCGGCCAACTCACCGGCAAGCACCGTGCGGTCTACACCTTGATTCGCGCGCGCTACCTGGCGCAGTTCCTGCCCAACCATGAATACGATCGCACCCAGGCGGATTTCGACTGTGCGGGCCAGGCGTTGCGTGCGGTGGGCAAAGTGGTGATCGAACCGGGCTGGAAACGTGCCTTGCCCGAAGCCCTGGCACCGGCAAAGGGCCGTGAAGCACCGGCCCCCCAGGCCTTGCCGACACTGGTGCAGGGTCAGGATTACGCGGTAGCCAAGGTCAACCTCAAGGACCTGTGGACCCAACCACCCAAGCCCTTTACCGAAGGTGACCTGATCAAGGCGATGAAAAACGTCGCCAAGCTGGTGGAAGACCCGCTGCTCAAGCAAAAGCTCAAGGACACCACCGGCATCGGCACCGAAGCCACTCGCGCGGGGATTATCCAGGGGTTGCTCGACCGGGGTTACCTGGTGAAGAACGGCAAGGCGCTGTCGGCCACCCCGGCAGCCTTCAGCCTGATCGACGCGGTACCCCGCGCCATTGCCGACCCCGGCACCACCGCGATCTGGGAGCAGGCGCTGGACATGGTGCAAAGCGGTGAGATGAGCCTGGAAGAATTCGTCGCCAAGCAGGCGGCGTGGATGAGCAAGCAAGTGGCGCGTTGCAACGGCATGCGCATGACCATCAGCGGGCCGGCCAGCCCGCAGGGCCGAGGTGCTGCGCCGTGGAAAAAGAAGCGCAAGGCGGCCCCTCGCAAGACCGCCACTGGCCCAGAGCGCGCCAGGAAACCGAAAAAAACCGGGTGAAAGGCGAAAAAAACCGGCGAATGACGTTTTTCGACGGGTTTAACGCCGCATTGGACCTTGCCCCGGCGAGTGCCGTCTAGGATTCTGTAGGGGATAACAACAACACCGGAGTGGCCGCCATGAAAACCGTCGCACAATTGCTCAAAGCCAAGGACCAGAAAAACCAGGACGTCCACACCATCCAATGGGACCACACTGTGTTTGAGGCGCTGGTGCGGATGTCGGAGAAAAACGTCGGCGCCTTGCCGGTGGTCAAGGAAGGCACGGTGGTGGGGATCATCAGCGAACGCGATTACGCACGCAAAATAATGCTCAAGGGCCTATCGTCAGTCACTACAAAGGTCCATGAGGTCATGAGCTCGCCGGTGATAACCGTCGATACCCATAAAAGTGTCGAAGCGTGCATGAACATCATGACCGACAGTCACCTGCGCCACCTGCCGGTGGTCGAAGACGGCAAACTGCTGGGCCTGCTCTCCATCGGTGACCTGGTCAAGGAAGCCATCGCCGAACAGGCAGACCTGATCAAGCAGTTGGAGCAGTACATCCGCGGCGAATAGGGGACCCCATGCTCGATACCCTGGAACATCAACAGGACCACCTCGACACCCTGCACCGCGCCATGGCCGAACGGCGCTTCCTGGTATTGACCGGTGCGGGCATCAGCACGTCGTCGGGAATCCCCGACTACCGCGACAGCGAAGGCGTGCGCCGGGGCAAGGCGCCGATGATGTACCAGGAGTTCCTCGCCACTGCCCAGGCGCGGCGGCGCTATTGGGCACGGGCGATGCTGGGGTGGCCGAGGGTACGTATCGCCCAGCCGAACAACGCTCACCGGGCACTGGCGACCTTGCAACAACGCCAGCACATCAGCGGCCTGATCACGCAAAACGTCGACACTTTGCATGACCAGGCCGGTAGCCATGACGTGATTGAATTGCACGGCAGCCTGCACCGGGTGCTGTGCCTGGATTGCCAGTTGCACAGCACGCGCGACCTGATCCAGCGCCAGATGGAAATCGATAACCCGTACCTGGCGCAAGTCCATGCGGTACAGGCGCCTGATGGTGACACCCTGCTTGATCCCGCGTTTGAAGAGCGCTTCCAGGTCCCCCGCTGCCCCCATTGCCAGGGTGAGCGACTGAAACCGGACGTGGTGTTTTTTGGCGAGAACGTCGCACCGGCGACGGCAGCCAGGGCGATGGCGGCGGTAGCCCATGCCGAGGGGCTGCTGGTGGTAGGTTCATCGCTGATGGCTTACTCCGCATTTCGCCTGTGCAAGGCAATGGTCGAACAGGGCAAACCGGTGATCGCCATCAACCTGGGCAAGACCCGGGGTGATGAGTTGTTGCAGGTAAAGATCGAAACCTCGTGCGAACAGCTTCTGCCCTTGTTGGCAGACCGCCTGCAGTCAACCCCTCCTCAGCCATAGCGACCGTCCAGCGCAAAAAATGACGCTCGAGTCACGCATTTGCCGTATCTCCCCATAGCCACGACGAATTATGTAGTGATCAAAAATAATCACTACATAACCGTTGACGTAACCTTTTTGTCCTTGCATGATCTAGACGTCTCCCGGATCGGGAGCGTTGGTAGCAAGCGTTTTGAACAAGCTCGTCTGACCGCCGAGCTGTTTTTTCCGGATGTGCACTGCCCACAAGGCAGATTGATGAAGCTGACCGACCCGAAAGGATCGGTACAAGGCGCTCAAATGCGGCTTGTCTTCGTTATGAAACCATTGCGTAGCAGTTCATCAGCAAGACTACATGCATCAGGTTCAAGACCCTGCCCGTATTCGGCAGACCGTCACTGACGCCCGGTTTTCCAAGCCGGAGACAACTAAGCAGTTTTAACGGAATCAACTGATAGATCGCCAACTGGTCAAGGGGCTTACACATGAATCTGAACAACCAACCAACTATCGATGAATTGGCTGAGATGTTCGCAGCGCAGAAAGACACACTCGACGACCATATCCTGTGGATTGGCAAATCGGGCGAAGTGCAAATCGACTGCCTGGCGCCCCACACCGAAGAAGCCGAGTTCGACCGCAATAACCGTGAACTGGCGGCGCGCCTGAAGATGTACCGCCGTGGCCAGGGTTATGTCGGCAAGAAGGCCGCGGCCGATCGCAACTTTATCGAGCAAGTATTCCACACACTTAATACCGAATGGCAGAACCTCAAAGGCCAATCGCACGTTAAAGTGATTGATAGATACTGCTGATAACAGTGCCACTTTAAATTTAAGCCCGCTGGTTTATTCGAGCGGGCTTTTTAATAGCTGTTTTATAACACCGCCGGAAACCTGCCCTTCCCCGCCTCATCGCGAAAAATATCAAACAACACCTGCGCCGCCGCCGACAGTTCATGCCCAGGCTTGGTCAGCACGCCAATCGGCCGCTCGATCACCGGATCGGTCAAGGTGATGCAATGCGCGCCCGCCTCCTGCATCTGCTGCGCACACAAGGCCGGTACGGCGCTGACACCCAGGCCGCTGGCGACCATCTTGCCCACGGTTGCCAATTGATGGCTTTCCAAGGCCACCGGCAGCTTCATCTTCAAGGCCCCCAGGTGCTCCTCCAGCATCACCCGCACCGTGGAAGGCCGCTGCAACGTGATGAACGGGTGCTCCAGCAAGGTTTTCCAGTCGACCTCGGCACACTGTGCCAGCAGTGAATCACCGGGCACCACCGCAATGAAGCGGTCCAGGTACAACGGCGTAAAGGCCAGCGACGAGCCTTCCGAGGGTTCAAACGCGACGCCCAGTTCCACATGGCGGTCGCGAACCATCTCCAGCACTTGCTCATTGATCAAGTCATGCACCGTCACGTTCACCTGAGGGTAACGGGCGCGGAATATCTTCAGGATCGGCGGCAGCAGGTTGCCGGCAAACGACGGCATCGCCGCCACGGTCACCCGCCCGCGTTGCAGGGTGAACAGCTGACGTAGTTCGTCTTCGGCATTGTCCCAATCGGCCATCAGCCGACGGGCCAGGGGCAGCAGGGATTCGCCCTCGGGCGTGAGGGCCACGTTGCGCGTATTGCGGCTGAACAAGCGCCCGCCCAGCCCTTCCTCCAAGCCCTTGATGGTCAGGCTCAACGCCGATTGAGAAAGGTGCAGGCGCTCGCAGGCGGCGGCAAAACTCAGGCTTTGGGCCACGGCCAGAAAGGCACGCATCTGTTTAACGGTCATGACGCTACTCCGGGCGGCGGGTTGACTATGCTGTTTTCTAAATCAATCAACCTTAAAAAACAACTTAACAAATCAATCCGTCGGCGCAACACTCGATTCATTGGCTGGCCCACAAACAATAAAAGAGGTGCATATGGCAGGTTTCGATAAACGCGTGGCGTCCTACGAGGAAGCACTGGCAGGCCTGGAAGACGGCATGACCGTGCTCTCCGGTGGTTTCGGTCTGTGCGGCATTCCGGAAAACCTCATCAATGAGATCAAGCGCAAAGGCACCCGTGACCTCACCGTGGTTTCCAATAACTGCGGCGTCGACGGCTTTGGCCTGGGCGTGCTGCTGGAAGAAAAGCAGATCAGCAAGGTGATCGCTTCCTACGTCGGTGAGAACGCCCTGTTCGAGAAGCAGTTGCTCAGCGGCGAAATCGAAGTGGTCCTCACCCCCCAAGGCACCCTGGCGGAAAAAATGCGCGCAGGCGGCGCCGGTATCCCCGCCTTCTTCACCGCCACCGGCGTCGGTACTCCGGTGGCCGAAGGCAAGGAAACCCGCGAATTCAACGGTCGCCCGTACCTGATGGAAGAATCCATCACCGGCGACTTCGCCATCGTCAAAGGCTGGAAAGCCGACCACTTCGGCAACGTCATCTATCGCCACACCGCCCAGAACTTCAACCCGCTGGCCGCCACCGCTGGCAAGATCACCGTGGTCGAAGTCGAGGAAATCGTCGAACCGGGCGAGCTGGACCCGGCGCAGATCCACACCCCTGGCATCTACGTCGACCGGATCATCTGCGGCACGTTCGAGAAGCGCATCGAACAGCGCACCGTGCGCAAATAATCCGCCTCCAGCCCGAACAATAAGGACTCATAAAAATGGCTCTTACCCGCGAACAAATGGCTCAACGCGTCGCCCGCGAAATGCAGGACGGTTTCTACGTCAACCTGGGCATCGGCATTCCGACCCTGGTGGCCAACTACATCCCCGAAGGCATGGAAGTCATGCTGCAGTCGGAAAACGGCCTGCTCGGCATGGGTCCGTTTCCTACCGAAGACACCATCGATGCCGACATGATCAACGCCGGCAAACAGACCGTGACGGCGCGCATCGGCGCCTCGATCTTCTCCTCCGCCGAATCCTTCGCGATGATTCGCGGCGGCCACGTCGACCTCACCGTGCTCGGCGCCTTTGAAGTGGACGTACACGGCAACATCGCCTCGTGGATGATCCCCGGCAAACTGGTCAAGGGCATGGGCGGCGCCATGGACCTGGTGGCCGGTGCGGAAAACATCATCGTGATCATGACCCACGCCTCCAAGGACGGTGAGTCCAAGTTGCTCAGCCAATGCAGCCTGCCGCTGACCGGCGCCAACTGCATCAAGCGCGTACTGACGGACCTGGCGTACCTGGAAATCGAAAATGGCGCTTTTGTCCTCAAGGAACGCGCACCTGGCGTCAGCGTTGAAGAGATTGTGAGCAAGACCGCCGGTAAACTGATCGTCCCGGACCACGTTCCAGAAATGCACTTCCAGTGAGGACAGATTCCATGCAAGACGTCGTGATTGTTGCTGCCACCCGCACCGCCGTGGGCAGCTTTCAAGGTTCGCTGGCCACCATTCCGGCACCGGAGCTGGGCGCCGCCGTGATCCGTCGCCTGCTGGAGCAGACCGGCCTGGACCCGGCCGAAGTGGATGAAGTCATCCTCGGCCAGGTACTCACCGCGGGTTCCGGCCAGAACCCCGCACGCCAGGCCTCGATCCTCGCCGGCCTGCCCCACGCCGTGCCGAGCCTGACCCTGAACAAGGTCTGCGGCTCAGGCCTGAAGGCCCTGCACCTGGGCGCCCAGGCCATCCGTTGCGGTGACGCCGAGGTCATCATCGCCGGCGGCATGGAGAACATGAGCCTGGCACCCTACGTACTGCCTGCTGCGCGCACGGGCTTGCGCATGGGCCACGCCAAGATGATCGACAGCATGATCACCGACGGCCTCTGGGATGCGTTCAACGACTATCACATGGGCATCACCGCCGAGAACCTCGTGGACAAATACGGCATCAGCCGTGAAGCCCAGGATGCTTTCGCCGCCGCGTCCCAGCAGAAAGCCACCGCCGCCATCGAGGCCGGGCGTTTTGTCGATGAGATCACGCCGATCCTGATTCCCCAGCGCAAGGGCGACCCGATTGCCTTCGCCGTCGATGAGCAACCTCGCGCCGGCACCACCGCCGAATCCCTGGCCAAGCTCAAGCCGGCGTTCAAGAAAGACGGCAGCGTCACCGCCGGTAATGCTTCCAGCCTGAATGACGGCGCCGCTGCGGTGCTGCTGATGAGTGCCGACAAGGCCAAGGCCCTCGGCTTGCCGGTATTGGCCCGTATCGCCAGTTACGCCAACGCGGGCGTCGACCCGGCGATCATGGGCATCGGCCCGGTCTCGGCCACCCGCCGCTGCCTGGACAAAGCCGGTTGGAGCTTGGGCGACCTGGACCTGATCGAAGCCAACGAAGCCTTTGCCGCGCAATCCCTGGCGGTAGGCAAAGAGCTGGAGTGGGATGCGGACAAGGTCAACGTCAACGGCGGCGCCATCGCCATCGGCCACCCCATCGGCGCTTCAGGCTGCCGCGTGCTGGTCACCCTGCTGCACGAAATGATCAGGCGCGATGCCAGGAAAGGTCTGGCGACCCTGTGCATCGGTGGCGGCCAGGGCGTAGCCCTGGCCCTCGAACGCAACTGATAAACGAGCAACACGGAAAAGGCCCGGCTCCACGAAAAGCCAGGCCTTTTCTTTATGCGGTTTCCCTGAACAAACACAGTCCAAATGTGTGGGGGCTTGCCCCCGATGAGCATAGGTATCTACACAACTTTGTCTAAACGCTGCCTCCCCCGGTAGAAAGGGCTGTTGTGGCGAGCGGGCTTGTCCCGCGTTGGGCTGCGAAGCAGCCCCAAAACCAGCCTCTACAGAGTGTCTGATACACCGCGTTCTTCTTTAGGCGCACGGTAATCCACTCCGCGACCACCATCAGCCTTGCAAATCCTGCACGATACTTTGCGTTAATTCGCCGGACCCGCTTTAATCGCCGCCAATGTCCCCCCCACATCTCAAGGAACTGCAATGCGCCATCCGGACGGCCCCCTTCAATCGCTTCGCGCGCCCCTGTTGATCCTGTTGGCCGGCCTGGCCCTGGTCGGCTGTTCACCCAAGGACCACTCCCGCGCCACGGTGATCAATGGCGAACAAGGTCGGGCCGGTGCGCAACTGGCCTATGAGCACGAACTGACCCTGGCCCTGCCCGGCGCCCTGCTCGCGCCGCGCATGCAGGCCACCCGTGAGGCCTGTGAATCGGCGCGGTTTGGCGCGTGCAATATCCTTGGCATCACCGAAGACAGCAACGGCGGCGAGATCATCCTGCGGATCGCACCTAGCGGCGTCGAACCGATGGTCACCCTGGCCGCTGAGGGCGGCAAACTCGGCCAGCGCATCACCACCGCCGAAGACCTGGCCGACGCGGTCGCCGATATACGTCGCCGCCAGGATCGCCTGCAAGCCCAGCAACAGCGCCTCGATGAACTGGCCAAGCGCAAGGACATCAGCGTCAGCGACCTGATTGCCCTGAGCAAGGAGCAGGCGGGCATTGAAAACGAACTGCAGGAACTCGCCCAGGTTGCCGCCGGCCAGCAACGTCGCCTGGATACCAACCGCGTCACCCTCAACTTCCGCTCTGCCGACGGCGCGAACCAACCGTCACGCTTCAGCCGGATGTTCAGCAACCTGGGCACTAACCTGGTGGACGGCACCGCAGACGCCCTGGAACGCGCCAGCTATGTGCTGCCGTTCGTGATCCTGGCGTTTCCGGTGGTGTGGTTGTGGGTGTGGCTGTGGCGCAAATTTGTCCGGCGCCGCAGCTGATCAGCGCTTCATGCAGCGCTGGTACCGCTCATCCACGCGCTTGGCAAACCACGCCGTGGTCAGGTTGCGGGTGATCTTCGGGCTTTTGAGCACGATGCCCGGCAGGATCGCACGGGGCATCGGCTTGCCGGCAGCCTGGTCGGCCAGGGCAAACACGCGCTTGTAGAGGGTGGTGTCTTCAAAATCCAACTGTTCGCCCTGTTCCAGCTGGCTGCGAATGCTGGGATTGCGCATGTCCAGCTTCGCGCCCAATGAGCGCACCGCCAGTTCGGTGGTGCCTGGCAGCAATGAGCCGTAGCGAATCAAATCCCCGTCCAGCGCCAACTCAGTGCCCGACGCGCGGCTGACCGCCGCCTGGAACGCCGCATTCCGGCTGGCGTACCAACCCGCATTGAAGTCGGCAAAGCGATACAACGGCTGGTCATAGCTCACCGGATAGCCGAGCAAATGGGCGATACCGAAGTACATGCCGCCGCGCCGGGTGAAGACTTCCCGACGAATCGTGCCATCCAACGTGTAGGGATAACCCCGCGCCTGTTTCTGGGCGAAGTCGATACTGACCTGCATGGGACCGGCGGTGTGCACCGGATTGAAACCGCCAAACAGGGTGTTGCCCAGGGGCACCACGCTGATGAAGTCATCGAAGATGCCACTCAGGTCCTTCTCCGTGCGCGCGGCACTCAAACGGTCGGCATAGGACTTGCCGGTGGGCGAGCGCAGCTGCAGGGCGCTGCGCACCACAAAAGCGGGCACATGCACCTTGGCGGCACGGCGCAGGATTTCATCCTGGGCGATCTTGCCCATGTTGGGCACGGGCGGGTCGACCTGATAGGTGGATTCCTGCTCGGTCACCGCCAATACGGCACAGATATTCTCGGTACTGGGGTAGATCTTTTGAGTGTCAAAGGCGGTGTAGATGTCCTGGGCCCAGCCGTTGCGGTCTGGAACCTTCGCCGGGAGCAAACGCACGATCTCGGCCTTCACCTCGGCTTCGCTGCGCGCTGGTTGCTGCGGACCGCGTGACGTGGAACAGCCGGCCAGCACCACCAATGAGGTGAGGCAGAGGATCAGGCAGCGTGGGGACATGGGGCTTCCTTGAGGACGATGGGCCAGGCGTTGCGGATATGGACCGGTAAGTCTAACGCGGGTTCGACGATTCGCCTTCTCGCCAGCCGCGGCCGAACGTGACAGGATCTGTCATTCCACATTCGTACACGGAGTTTGAATGCCATGCTCAGCCTGAACTTCCTCGTCACCTGCCTGATTGTCGTACTGATCCCCGGCACCGGCGTGATCTTTACCGTGTCCACAGGCCTCACCGCTGGCAAGCGCGCCAGTGTGTTCGCCGCGCTGGGTTGTACGGCCGGTATCCTCCCGCACTTGCTGGCATCCGTGCTCGGCCTTTCCGCACTGCTGCATACCAGCGCGCTGGCTTTCGAAGTCCTGAAATACGCTGGCGTCGCCTATCTACTGTATCTGGCATACGCCACCTGGCGTGATCGCTCGGCCTTCGCCATGAATGACGCACCGGCAGTCGCCACCGCGTGCAGTTTGATGCTGCGCGGTTTCCTGCTGAATATTCTCAACCCCAAACTGACCATTTTCTTCCTGGCCTTCCTGCCACAGTTCATCACGCCCGGCAGCACGGCAGCCGCCGTGCAAATGCTGGTGCTGAGCGCGGTGTTCATGGCAATGACATTTGCGGTGTTTGTGATCTACGGCCTGCTGGCCAACGGGTTTCGCCGCGCGGTAATCGAGTCGCCACGGGTGCAGAACTGGCTGCGCCGCAGTTTTGCGGCGGCGTTTGCAGGGCTGGGGTTGAACCTGGCGTTCGCGCAGCGCTGAAGGCTTTTTGATACGTCGCCCAAAAGGGACGATAGCCGCTGAAAGCTCCCACGTAACGGCAAGATAAGCTCTACAGCCCCAGCCTGAAAACCGCTGCAAAGTCCCTCGCCTGAATACACAGTGCGAGGGATTGCAGATGGTGGTTTTCGTTAAAGCCCTGGTTGAAGGGGCTGCCTCTTGAACCCGGCCATCGGCAGGCTGGCCCTGGCCCCGATGGATGTGAAGACGGTCGACGTTGAAAGCGTCTTCCGTGACTTTCGCGAATGCCTGAATACGTTCGATGACTGGGCGCAAAGCTTCTGGCGCTTCTCGGCGCTGGAGGTCGAGCAGGTCTTCAAGGTCGGCGATGAGGTGGCGCTGGTTGCGCCGATCAATCGCTCAATCATCCCCAGCAGCACCGTCGCCACGTGCCCGGCCAATGGCACCCTGACGCTGGTGCATATGTTCCAAAGCACGCGCTTCGTGCCCATCGGCGACACGCCGGTGATGCTGCAGCGCGTCGATCCCAATGGCGGCCCCTTGGGCGAGCCGATCCACAAGACCATCGGCCCCAGCGGCCTCCTCGAAATCACCGAGTGTGATCGCAACCAGCCGTACCGAATCAGTTTCTACCCCAACGTTTCCAGGGATCACGTCAAGGCGCTGTATGGGTCTTATCAGTCGGTGATCGCGGGGTTGGAGGCTCGCCTGCGTGAAGAGTGGACCCGCACTTTCCAGGATCAGTGGAAAGACTATGCCGAAGCCAAGCCCCTTGATCGGCGCCGAATGCTGGAAGCAGCGTTTTTCAGCGGCCTTGGAAAAGCCCTCTTCAATTTGTGGGACAACGTTACGCAGCTGTATGACCTGCTGGCGGATCTCAAGCCCAACAGCGAAAAGCTGTTGGCCTACCTCTCCCAGGCCGAACTTGATGAACTGCTGAAGCTCGGCAACGACACGATTGCCAATGGTTTGCTGGTGCTCAGCGATGAGCCGCTGTTGTTTATCTACCTGTCGGCGATGGTCAGTTGGATGCGCCTGCTGCCACCGCCGCAGATGACTGAACTGTGGGGTGAGATCACTGGCGAGGTCCTGATCAATCTGCTGTTGATTCGTGTATTGGGTGCGATGGGGGTGGTGGCGCGGCTGGGGGCTCAAGTGCTGAGCGCTATCAAATCCAAGCGCGCGCGGGAGTTGTTGGAGTTGCTGGCCAAGCAGCTTGTAAAGCCGGGGTTGGAGCCGCATGCCGAAGCGCTGAAGCCTTTGCTGCTCGGTGGCCCCGCGACAGCGATCAAGGCTGTACCGGTTGCGCCNATCCGAACGGGGATGCGACGGCATCTTCGGATAAGACCGTCACCAACGGCTGCCCGGTGTCGATGGTGACCGGCGAGGAATTGCTCACCCTCACCGATGGCACGTTGGATGGGATTTTGCCGTTCGAGTGGACACGGTTATATCGCACCAGTGCGGTGGAAGTGGATGTCGGGTTGGGGTTTGGCTGGAGTCATTCGCTGGCGCATCGGCTTGCGGTGTCGGGCGATTCGGTGGTGTGGACGGACCATGAGAATCGCTCGATTGGGTTTCCACTGCCGACTGTTGCTCGACCCGCCATCACCAATAGCCTCGCGGAAGCCGCGATCTATTTAGGTACGTCACCGGATGAGTTGGTGTTGGCCCAGGCGTCGCGATTTTATCACTTTCGCGACGGTGTGCTGGTCTCGATCAGCGACGCGTACGACAACCGGCTGCGGATTTCTCGGGATTATTTGGGGCGGATTGAGCGGCTGGATAACGGTGCGGGGGGTGCGCTGTTTTTGCGTTACTCGTCCGGTCGCATCGTGGCTGTGGATTATCAGGTTCAGCGGGCCAAGGGGTATGAGCCTTACGAATGGGTGACGGAGCAGAACGTCGTTTCCTACGCCTACGACGACGCTGGCCGACTGGTCTCGGCGACCAATGCGGTAGGTGAAAGCGAGGTTTATCGCTACGACGATCAGCACGTCATTCTTGAACGTGGACTGGCCGGTGGGGCGAGTTTCTTTTGGGAATGGGAACGGCCGGGCAAGGCTGCGCGATGTGTCCGGCATTGGGCCAGTTTTTCCCAGATGGATACGCGGTATGCCTGGGGAGATGACGGCCGTGTCACGCTGCATAACGCCGATG